>JAFGPO010000080.1 GCA_016936155.1 Caldifarciminota bacterium | reverse complement strand
ACCCGCTATGTCCACACCGGGTCAAGTATCATTTCGATCGAGGACTATGAACACGTCCTCAATCTTATTACACTCATCGTGAAGAATTTAGACGCCGAGGTGCTGAAACAACTTGTAACCTAAGGAGGAGTATGGCTAAGAGAATCATTAAGCCGGGAGCGATCTATAATATTGAAACGTCAACCAAGGATTGTATAGAAATACTGAGTGATCCGCACTGGGCGCGCTTCCTTCTGCTCTCGATCGGCTACCACCGGTACATGTTGAACTACAAAATATATGCGTATTTGATCATGCCGGAGTCATTCTATTTGATCATCCAGCCGGGCAAGATGTACACGGTCTCAAAGATCATGAAATTAATCAAAGGCAATTTCGCACGCAAGTATAACGAATACAAAAAACGCGAGGGAACCGTATGGAGTCAGAGTTTTGACGCTGAAATAATTGATACTGATAAGGAATTTGCAGAACATCTCAAGTACATACATTCCCTGCCTGTGGTACGCGAATTGGCAAAAGAACCGGGTGAATACGAATTCTCGAGTTTCAACAATTACTCCCGGGCACGACGAACGACGATCCAGCTCGTTATCGATACGGTGCCGGAAAAATTCGATCTTCAAATATAGCGCACGCGAGAAAATAGGATCACACCCACGATCGGAGATCGCGTATGCCTATAAAGGGCAGCGCAGCAGCGCAACCGGTTAAAAAAACCCACCATACAAAGATATCATCACCTCAGATGGCGGTCTGGGATGAATTTTGGGCAGGTAAAGATCCGACCTCGATCTATCCTCCGGTCACGAATATCGCAAAAGAACTCCAGACATGCACGCGCCTCAGGGATAGAAAAATCCTCGAAGTAGGCGCCGGAACGGCACGGGACAGCCTTGCCCTGAGCGAACTGGGAGCCGATGTATACATCCTTGATTATTCAAAAGAAAGTCTGCGTCTTGCACGCGCATCCATGACCGGACACACCGTGACGCTACTGCGTGCCGATGCACGTCTTTGCCCGCTCAAAACCAATCAATTCGATATCGTTTTTCATCAAGGACTACTGGAACACTTCCGATCACCTGATGCATTGCTCCGCGAGAATCACCGTGTTCTGAAAAAAGGTGGATTGCTGGTTGTCGACGTTCCCCAGACCTTCCACCTGTATACCGTCATCAAAAACATCCTCATGGCACTGCACATGTGGTTCGCTGGCTGGGAACGGCAATTTACCATCGATTCCCTCACCCGGCTGCTTGAACAACATGGTTTTACGCTGGTGCACTGTTACGGTGACTGGTCACGTCCGGGGATCATCTACAAGATCACCCGCGAGATCGGCAAAAGGATGGGTATAACCCTGCCAATGTACCCGCGGTTTTTTGGCGGTATAACCCAGGCCTTTTACCGGCTCCAGGAACGCCTGCGCAAGAAACGCCTTTTTTTGTACACCGTACTCTCGATCGGCATCATCGCGAAGAAAATATAACCGATTCCGTAACTGGTAATTACGGTATTGGGTAATTCCGAAATACAGATCCAATCCTAATGCTCTATTTTCCAATTTTGAATCTAAAATCTAAAACGATAATGTTCCTGGTTCTTAATACCTGGTTTCTAGTGTAAATGTAGCGTCCAGCGCTTAGCGTATAGTGTCTGCCTTAGAGGGTACTCTCCAGCATCCACAACCATCACCCATCTTCTATTCTCTATTCTCTGTTCGTTATCAGCGGCGTGCCTTCCTCAGTAATAGAGAGACGGACTGGATTATTGCGTGATCCCGGGGAATAACGCCCCATGATATAGTCCACGTAGGCAACAGTCTCTGGTATCGGAGGAACTCCATGTGCCCGCTCAACTGCTCCTGGTCCGGCATGATACCCGGCCAGCGCGAACTCCACATTACCGTCGAACGTATCGAGCAGGTATTTGAGGAATTTGACGCCGCCCTCGATGTTTTCCCACGGATCGTACGGATCCTTCACACCCAGGATCTCCGCGGTCTTTGGCATGAGCTGCATGAGACCGATCGCACCGCTTGAGGATACCGCATTGGGATTGAATTCTGACTCCTTTTCGATCACGATCTTGATCAGCGCCGGATCGACCATATACATATCGCAGTAGTATGCAATGATATGATCATATTCCGTGCATTCAACCGGCTCACTGACCGGCGCGGCATGCACCGCTTCTCCGGCCTCCGGAACATTCGTGATCATGACTTCACCAGTTTCGGTCCTGGTCACGACCTGAGCGAGAAGAAACAGTAAAAACATAGGAAATGATACCTATACCGGAGGATTTTGTCAAGGTATAAAGATCGTTGTGGCCGTTATGATCGCTGATCTCGTCAGTCTCGTTTCGTTATCAGGTAACTGAATCATCAGGTAATTGATAATAATTGAAGCATATTAGGATACCAGAGTATCAGCGAGCAGAAAATCAGATTATCAGCATATCAGGATATGAGCAGTCAATTTCAAATCAGAATATCTGAATTGCGATTGAATTTCCAATCACCAATGCCTGATTGAAAATTTGTCCTCCGGCATTCACTTGACATTTGGACTTTGTAATTTGTCATTCAGAAAGTTGTTGGTTCTTGGATCTTGGTTCTTGGAAAAGGTGTCTGGTTCTTAGTCCCTGGTGTCTACTGCCTTGATTTCTCGGCTTACTGCTTAGTACTTACTGCTTGCTGTTTTAAGTCGCTTACTTCGTATATCTGCACTGGTTTGCTGATATTCTTGAGGCTCACCGGCGGCAGTTTCCTGGTCTCGATGAATTCCTTGACCTGATCATATGTCACGTGACTGATGAGTATCTGGCCCCGCTCCGCAACACCTTCGAGCCGCGACGCAAGGTTCACCGCAGTGGAAACGACCGTGTACTCCATTCGCTTGATATTGCCGACGTTCCCGGCAATGACCTCGCCGGTGTGTACCCCGATACCGATATCGAAGGTTTCTACCTCCGCGATGTCGAGTTTTTCGTGCCACTGCTGTTTCAGCTGCTGCACACGCGATTTCATGCCGAGTGCGGCCTTTACGGCGCGCAACGGGTCATCCGGGTGAGCGACCGGCGCGCCGAAGATCGCCATTACACAATCCCCGATGTACTTATCGAGCGTGCCTTCATGTATAAAAACCTCTTCACTCATGCTGCTCAAGAAATCGTTAAGGATCTGGACGGCAATGTGTGAATCGATTTTTTCGACCAGGGATGTATATCCCCGGATATCGCAAAAAAGGATCGTCGCGATCCGGTTCTCCCCGCCGAGCGCAACACCGCCTTCTTCTGACATGATCTTTTTTACGACTGAGGGCGAAAAGAAACGCTGCAGGCGCTCGCGGATCTTCTCTTCCTCCTTTATCTTCTCATACAGCTGGGCATTCTCGATCGCGATCGCGGCCTGACTCACGAACGACTGCATAAACTCGATATCGTTTCCGGAGAACGGCTTCTGGGTCACTGGATTGTCAAGGTACATGACGCCGATCGTGCCCTGGTCCTTGGAAACAAGGGGAACGCAAATGACTGACCCGATCGCGTAACTGATCACGCTCTCCTGGGCCTTGAAACGGTCATCCTGGGTCGCATCATCCGTGTTCACGACCTGACTCGTGGAAAACGCCTGCCAGGCGATCGTCTGACTGATACCAGTGGGCTTCAACGGCTCAAGGTCACCGCCCATGTTCCGGGCCACCTTGACGCGCAGCGTATGCCCGGTCGGATCATGGAGCATGATGAAACCCCGGCGTGCCTGCAGGATCTTCAACGCAAGATCCATGAGCAGATTGAGCAGGACATTGAGATCGAACACAAAATTGATGATCTTGCCGACCTCGCAGAGCGTAGACGCTACTTCTTTTGACCGCTCGGCCTCACTCAGTTTCTTTTCGTATATGGCGAATCCCGTGTTGAGTTCATTGAGCGAGCGCAGGATCGCACCCTGGGGATCCCCTTCTGTGACCTGTTTTTTTATCTGATCGAGTTTTTCGATAAGATCGAGCGGCGCACCGACCTTGCGGGTCGGGGTCTTGCGCAGCGTCACCTGGTTCAAGCGTTCCTCATCAACGAATGTGATCACGGTATTGCCAAGCTGGATCTCGTCGCCGTAATTCACCTCGGCTTCATCGATCGTTGAACCGTTAAGGAACGTTCCATACCGGCTCTTGCAGTCCTTGATCATATAACGCTCGCCTTTCCGGGAGAGTTCGGCGTGCTTACGGGAAACGAACACATCGTCGATGACCACATCATTGTCATCACGCCGGCCGATCGTGACCGTTTCTTTGTTCAGTTTGATGACCTGTGTTTCGTCATCAGGCCGGTGGATCAGGAATGTCGGCATTTATTGCAGTAGAAACAACCGTCGCCGCTATCCTGTATACGCGTCAACGTAGAGTTCTTCGTACAGAACCTCAGTCATATAAGCGGATCCTTTTCAGTTTACTACAAGAGGGTATTGCAATGTTTATGATATAACAAAAGAGGCAGGCATGTTTCATGCAGCCCCCCTAGAATTTTATCTTATAACCGATATTGATCCGGTCGACTCCGATCGATACATCAGGACCGGTGCGCACATCATTGAGGGAATACTTGACGTGCGCGCGCTTGAACGCGGCATCATAGATGTTGTAGAGATATACCACGCCAAAGGAGACCGCGCTGATGAACGCGGCATTGCTCCAGAATTTGTACATCTTATACTTATCATCCATCTCGCCGGTATTGCCAGGCGGCACATCAAGGTACGCGTCATGCGTGATCGACATCAGGGTGATTGACACCGCCGATATTCCGAATGTCACGCCCGCGGCAAGCATGAGTTTTGATCCTTTGCTCGAATCCCCCTTATACTTCTGTCCCCAACCAGGCAATAAACAGGACCGCCATACCGCGCCAAAGGTGCTGGTCGTGCGTACTGGTGTGGCGGGTGGTTTGGGTTCGACGATTGGCAGGGTGGTAGGTGGAGCCGTTGCCATTTCGGATTTTGCTTCTTCGAACACCTTTATGATCTTTGGGCTCACCTGCGCAGGATCCAATTCCAGGGTGGGATTCAATATGAGCGCCTTTTTGAACTGTACTTTGGCTTTCTCATTATCCCCGAATGCGACGTAGCTGAAGGCAAGGTATTTATGTGCTTCCACCTGATCGCCTGATTTCAATTGCTTCAGGTACTGAAGCGCGTCCTCCAGTTCCCGGATCGCGCTCTCATATTCACCGCCATTGTAAAAGGATTTGGCGGCTTCGAGCATGCGCACGAGCGAATCATCCGGCATCTCCTGCGCGAACACACTGCTGATCGCGCAGCATAGTAACACCAATGAACATGTTCTGAACATTCTACCTCCTCTATTTTTGTTCCAATTCAACGTGCTTTTTCAACATCTTCCCGGGCGGGATAATGATCTCCTGTTCAAATGGCTCACAAGAAGGATTGATGAGTTTCACAACATGACGCCCGGCAGCAAGCTTGATCGGTGCACCGATCGGTGTCGTTTCAAGAAATTTGCCGTCGATGTATACGTCGGCCCAGGGTTTAACCGTCAATTTCAAATACCCGTCCTCCTTTTCCAGCACAACGTCGATCGTATGTGTCTGATCTGGTTTGAAGGTGATCTTCTGCTGCCACACCTTACAATCGGGATTCTCTAATTTCACTGTATGGACACCGGCCGGTACTTTTATCGACTGTGCAATGGGCGTGGTCTCGATGTAGCGGTCGTCAATATAGATTTTCGCCCATGGCTTTGCGGTTACCTTGAGAAAAGACGTCTGCGGAGGCGGCGGAGGCTCTTGCCCGTGCGCGGTTTTTGACAAAGACAACGACACGGTGGTCTTAGTGTCCGCTTGCACGGTTCGCGACACCTCGATCGGATCATAGTCTTTTTTGGTCAGACGTATTGTGTGAGAACCAACTGCAACTTGTTCGATGGTACAGGGTGTTGTCTTCGCTGTTTTCTCACCATCAATAAAAACCACAGCACTCTGTGGCGTCGAAGTGATGGCAAGACTCCCGTACCGCTCCGGTATGGCCGCCTGGACCAGAACTGCCTTCACGGATACCGTATCATGTCCCTTGATCGTGATGTTTTGCGTGAACGGTTGATACCCAGCCCTGGTTATCCGGATGGTATGGTCCCCGATCGAAAGACTATCCAGGGACCACGGCGTTACATGGTCGAGTACGGTATCATCCACTTTGATCCCTGCACTATCCGGTGTTGAGGTGATTATGACCGCACCGACCGGTCCATGCGCTGCAGGCAGATGCCTGCGCCGGATGGCTCTCCATGCCAATACGAGGACGATAAGGATCACCAGGCTGCTGATCACGTATGCCGGGAGCCGGTTCTTGCGTTGCACCGGCACCCCAGCATCCGGGCGTTCCTTTTTCGCCGCCGCAATCGGGGCAGGAGCAGGGCGGGGTTTTGGCTTTACTTTTTTCTTCTTTTCCTGCAGAATATGCAGACGCTTTTGTGCCTGCGCATCACGGGGATCCAGATGGAGTACTTTGCTGTATTCGCGGAGCGCGCTGTCAATCTTGTCATCCCCCTGCTTTTCAAAATAGAGTGCCCGTTCAAAATGCTTCCCTTTTCGTTCCGCGACCAGATCTTCAAATTCCTTATCCGGCTTTATTAAAAATTCCCCGATCCTTTTTCTCGTAACCTCGATATTACGCCGCTTGAAATATGCAGTGATATCATCACTGATCTCGCTTGCGGATTGATACCGCTGATCAATTTCCTTTCCCAGCATTCGAACGATAATGTCGTTGATCTTATCCGGAATCAATGGATTCGCTTCCATGGGTTTCGGCGGTTCCACGGTGAGGATTTCATGGATCACGGACGAATAGTTATCGCCGGCAAAGGGCTTAATCCCGGTGATCATCTCATAGAGAACGACGCCGAGTGAGAAGATATCGGTCCGGACATCGACCTTGCGCCCTCCTGCCTGTTCGGGCGACATATATGCCGGTGTTCCGACGATAGAACCAGTAATGGTCACAGACGTGAGGTCCTGCGCCTGGGCAAGCCCGAAATCCGCGATCTTCGCAACACCAGTATGGCTGATGAGAATATTCGCTGGTTTGATATCGCGATGAACAACGCCTTTTTTATGGGCATGATCAAGTCCCTGGAGGATCGCATGGGCGATGGTCAGTGCGATATCGAGCGGAATGAACTTGATCGATGCGATGAGATCCTTGAGACTCCTTCCCTCCACATACTCCATGGCAATAAAATAAACATCCTCAGCTTTGCCAAAATCAATGATAGTAACGATGTTTTCATGTTGCAGGTTGGCTGCAGCTTTTGCCTCACGCTCAAAGCGTGTAATGAAATTCTGATCCTGGGCAAGGTGCCCATGCAGGATCTTGATCGCGACCACGCGGTCCAGGGACACCTGGACTGCCTTATAGATCGCAGCCATGCCGCCGGTGGCTATAAGTTCTTTGATTTCGAAGTTTCTTACTGTCCGGTTTATCATAATAGTACCCGAATTATAGTGAAATACGTAAGCAAAGTCAAGAATGGGCTGTTACGCGTAATATGTAAGGCGTAGAGCGTACTGCGATTACACACTATTCGCTGGGTGCTACCGCGCCAGACGCTATATTCCACTTCGCCCGGTAACACAATCCTCCACACAGGGAGATAACACCATATATAAGAAACTAAATCCCTGATACGTGGAAAAAATAAACAAAAGTAGTGTGTGACGGGGCTTCGCCGAGAGTAATTACATAATTTGTAATTGGTGATTAACAGAATAATCTTCTTTATAATAACGCCATAACTAATAACCAATAACGGTCATATAGCTATTCAATTACCCGGTTACTTAAATACATCTTTATTTGAAAAATCGGATTTTTGAATTTGAAATTCCAGGTCCCGAAGCAACTCTATCTTGACAATAATTGAAATATATATAAAATTGAGTTACGGAGGAATAATGATAATAATACTACTGCTTGTTCTCATAATTCTTGTTGTTATTGCCTTTATCGCGATCTACAACAGACTTGTGGT
>JAFGPO010000079.1 GCA_016936155.1 Caldifarciminota bacterium | reverse complement strand
GGTTAGAGCGCACGCCTGATAAGCGTGAGGTCAGTGGTTCGACTCCACTTAGGCCCATGTTCATCGGGATTGTTCATGCGATGAACATGAGCACGGTATGTGCTTAAAATTGTAGTTGCCCAATTCATTGGGCTTTGATAAGCCAGGCAACTATCACTTTTGAACGGAAGCTTTTAAGCACGTATAGGTGCTTAAAACAAAGAAGAATGAGGGGCATAATTTTGCAAGTTTACCCTTATTCAAAGATATGGACTAACAACAAGGAGGCAAAATGAGGACGATTGCATTAGCACTGCTAGCCGTAGTCGCGCTGACTGTGATCGGTTGCCAGCCGCCAGAAGGCATGACTGGCCCGACTCAAGAGCAGTTTGATGCACTCAAGGCACAGGTTGATGGTCTACAGACGGATCTGGCGACCATGCAGGCTGCCATGGATTCAATGACCGTGGTGTATAATGAACATATCGACAAGTTCCACAAATCAGGTGGCAGCAAAGCGCCGGTCGTGAAACCGAAACCACCTGTAATACAGAAGTAAGGACAACGAAGTAAGGAGGAATAATGAAGAAACTCTTTGGCATTGCCATTGCGATGGCAGCTCTACTCATCCTGGTCGGTTGCGACGGTGAAGTCGTACTCGATGCGCCGGATGTCGACTACACAGTCGATGATACTGGTGCGACCCTTGCGCTTGAGTGGGTTGAGATAGCCGATGCGGATGGGTACTATATCTATGCAGACGGCGTGATCGTTGATACGCTTGAGGCAACAGAATTGGCGTATGATGCAACCACACCGGCGGCAGAATATGCTGTTTCTGCCTATGCGGGCGAAGACGAGAGCGACTTGACCACGATCGACTGTGCGCCAGAAGTAACCGAGGGTCTTGTGATATATGACATGTCACAACCAGCTCCTGATCCAAGCGGTTTTGGTTTCAACTCTTCAGGCACCGCAGTTGCATATTCGGTCAGCGATTCCACCAACTGGGCCCTGCTCGATTTCTATATCGAAAATGGTCCACAATCTTTCTGGTCTCCACATCATGGTGGTTACAATGCTGAAGTGAATGCAACTGAGAACTCAGGGAGCACGAATTTTGATGGTGAAGACATCGCGAATGCACCGGGCAACTATACGACACAAACCGATGTTGTTTCGGACGCTGTGTATTTCTTCTGGATCGATCCGACCAACAATGGTTGGGATGATGCCACCGACTACTTTGGCAAGATCAAAGTACAGTCGATCAATGGCACCGCGATCACGATGGACCTGGCATTTCAGCCCATTGCCGGCCTGCGCTGGTGCGTCACCGACTAAGCACTGATTTATTCAAAAAAGGCGGGCAAAGCCCGCCTTTTTTATTCAAAACATCAATATATAGAAGGGAGAGGGCTAGGGTGAGGGTGTTCTCCAGCTTCCTCTACCATAACCCATCCTCCATCACTTAATGTTGACTTCCTCCCTTTTTAGACTATAATCCCCTATCCTGGAGGTACTATGAAGAAAATCACGGTATGCTTTCTGGTCTTTGCTGTATACGCATTTAGCCAATGCCTGGGCAGTCCATTGAGCGGCCGGATCGGCATAAAAACCGGTGTTAATTACGGTATATTCAACCCGGAGGAGGATGACGAAAACCTCACTGGGATGGGTTTTCATATTGGATTCGGCATGGGATTGGATATCCTCAACACCCTTGCCCTTGATCTGACTCCCATGTTCCGCACCACAAAATATGGCGTAACCGAGAATAACACGACCGCGTCATTGTCATACACCAATTTGTATTTGCCAATCCAGTTTTCACTCAAGGCCGGCTTACCGGTTGTCGCTCCGTATATCGGCATTGGTGCGGCCGGTAATTTTCAGATGGGCGGTAAAGTAAAAATTGAAGGCGAAGGAGTATCCTTTGAGTGGGATATTGACAACGAAGATCTGGAACAGGATTTCTTCCTCATCGGTGCCGTGGGCACTCAGATAAAACTTGTGAAAATGAGCGTTGTGCCGGAAATCTCCGCAAATTATAACCTTACGCCCAGCCTGGTCGATGAAAATAATCCCAACAACAAGATAGATGGTACAAATGTAGATTTCCACTTTTCCGTTGGCTTCTACATGTCCTTATAGTCATTCCATGCGCGGGATCGGCATTGATATCGGCTCAGTGAGTGTCAAGCTCGCCGAGTTCAATGACCATACGCTCGTTCGCACTGAATATTGCAAGCACAGCGGAAAACCCTATGATACACTCTTGCAATTCCTCACGGGTCTTCCGGTCATCGACCGATTAACGATCACGGGCAGCACGGCCCGGCAGATCAAAGACCTGCTCGGCGCAGTGTACGTTAACGAGGTCGAAGCGACTGCACAGGGTGTCATGCATTTTTGCCCGGATATCCGGTCAATTATCGAGATCGGCGGCGAGGATTCAAAACTCATAAACATCAAGAACGGGCGCATCGATGATTTCTCTTCCAATACTATCTGCGCCGCGGGCACGGGCATATTCCTCGACCAGCAGGCGCGACGCCTCTGTTACCGGATCGAGGACCTTGGCGATGTCGCGCTCTCCTCAAAAAAACCAGCACGCATCGCAGGTCGCTGTTCGGTCTTCGCAAAGAGCGACATGATCCATTTGCAGCAGATCGGCACCCAGCCCGAGGATCTTATATCAGGTCTTTGTCTTGCGCTCGCCCGTAATTTCAAGAGCGTTATCGCCAAGGGCAAAGATATTTCGCGGCCAGTGGCGTTTGTCGGAGGCGTTGCCGCGAACAACGGCATGAAGGCGGCATTCGAACATATACTGGCTCTTCCTCAAGGCTCACTCGTCGTTCCGCCTCAATTCAACTGCATCGGCGCGATCGGTGCGGTCCTTTGCGCTTCGCGCATGCAGGCGGAATATAGAGGGACAGAGGCGTTCGAACAATGGCTTCACTCGCCCCGGGTTATCAAGCGACTCCCCCCGCTCAACGGTCATAAGACATGGAATTCTGTAATATCAGCACGCCCGCCGGACAAAAAGGTCCGCGCCTTTCTCGGGGTGGATATCGGTTCGATCTCAACGAATCTCGTGCTCATCGACCAGCAGGGTTGCGTTCTGGCGCGTAAATATCTCTGGACAAAAGGACGGCCAATTGAAGTCGTGCTGAGCGGTCTTGCTGAATTGAAGAACGAAATCGGTGCTTCAATCGAAGTTGCGGGAGTTGGTTCAACCGGGTCAGGCCGTTATTTGATCGGCGAATTCATCGGTGCGGATCTCATTAAAAATGAAATCACTGCCCAGGCACGCGGCGCGATCGAAATCGATCCTGACGTGGATACCATATTCGAGATCGGCGGCCAGGATTCTAAATATATCAGCATCCGCAATGGTACGATCGTGGATTTTGAAATGAACAAGGTCTGCGCCGCAGGCACCGGTTCGTTCCTCGAAGAACAGGCCGAAGTACTCGATGTTCCATTAACTGAATTCGGGGACCTTGCGATCAACGCATTATCTCCGATCAATCTCGGTGAACGATGTACAGTATTCATTGGATCCGAGGTCATCCACCATCAAAGAGATGCGAATGAACGGGAGAACCTGCTCGCTGGACTCGGATATTCGATCGCGCACAACTATATCAACCGCGTGGTAAACGGTAAACATATCGGGGAAAAAATATTCTTCCAGGGCGGTGTGGCTGCGAACCGGGCGGTCATATCCGCATTCGAGAGGATCCTGGAAAAGGAAATCACGGTCCCGGATAACTACGATATCACCGGAGCTATCGGCATTGCTCTTTTGGTACGGGACGCGGGTCTCACCAAAACGCGGTTCCGTGGATTTGAACTCGCATCCATGAAGTACGAAACATCCTCGTTCATCTGCAAGCACTGCAGTAATGAATGCGAAATAAATCAGATCACCCTGGATAACGGCAATACAGAGATATATTATGGCGGGCGCTGCGAGCGCTATGAAGAAAAAAAGAAAAAAAGAACATCAACATTCCCGGACCTTTTCCGCCTGCGAAATGAGGTCTTTTTCAAGACCAGATCTACCGCCGGCAAAAAGATCGGCATTCCAAGGAGCCTCATTTTCTACGAGCTTTTCCCGTTTTTCTACCAATTTCTCGTTGATTTGGGTTTTCAACCGGTTCTCACTGGCCAGACCACCCGAAAAACAATAGAACAGGGGGCCGAAGTATCAGTCGCGGATACATGCCTGCCCGTGAAAGTTGCACTCGGTCATATTCGCAGCCTGATCGAGCAGGGTATCACTGATGTCTTCATCCCGAGTGTCATCACTGTGCCGCCGGATAACGATTTTTTCGACCGTTGTTTTGTATGTCCTTATGTACAGACTATTCCTTATATGGCACGGGCGGTCTTTGGTATAAAAGTGAATATCCACTCGCCATATATACATTTTGACCGGCATGACAAACATGCGTATGATTCCCTGATTGATTTCGCGACCCAGCACGGTGCTTCGAGAAGCCAGGCACGCCAGGCGATCAACAAAGCATTCGAATACCAGAATTCAATAACACGACAACTCCATGACATTGGCAAACAGGTTCTCGACGCGGCAGAAACTGTATTCGTGGTGTGCTCACGCCCCTACAATGGATATGATTTGGGACTGAACCTTGATATCCCAAAAAAGATCCGCGATCTCGGAATCCCGGCGATTCCGATCGACTGCATTCCCATTGATTTCTCCGTGATCAAGGATGACTTCTATAATATGTACTGGCATTACGGACAACGGATACTTGCTGCAGCGGAAGCGATACGCAAGGATGAGCGCTTGTTCGCGGTTTACTTATCGAATTTTTCGTGCGGTCCTGATTCTTTTCTGACCAAATTCTTCAAGGAAAAAATGGGTCAAAAACCGTTCCTTCTCATCGAGATCGATGAACACTCCGGTGACGCTGGATTCATAACACGCTGCGAAGCATTCCATGACAGCATCAAAGGTGCACAGCGAACAAGTCCCCAGCGTATAATATCCCCCTATAACCGCATGGTCAAGCAACGCACGATCTATGTGCCATACATGTGCGACACCGCGGTTGCCCTCGTCCATGCGATGCGTTTTGCCGGGATCGACGCGCAGGTGCTGCCTTTTCCGGATGAGGATTCTATCCTGATCGGTCGGCAATTTACTACCGGACGCGAGTGCTTTCCTGCGATTTTAACGGCTGGGGACATGATCAAAAAAATCCGATCGCCGGATTTCGATCCGCAAAAGGGCGCCTTTTTCATGGCGCAGGGATCAGGGCCATGCCGGTTTGGACAGTATTACAAGCTGCACCGGATCATTCTCGATGATCTGGGATTGAACGACATACCGATCTTTGCACCTAACCAGGGACCAAGCCTTTTTGACGATTTGGGACCCATTGGCATCAGGTTTTTGAAAGCCGCATGGGATGGCGTTTGTGCGGTTGACGCTCTTGAAGCCGTAAGCCGGAGAATACGACCCTATGAAGTGACCTTGGGCGCGACCAATGCAGTATACAATAGCGCACTCAAGGAACTCTGTACCGCGCTCGAACAGGGACAACGCGTCATGCCGGTCCTGAAAAAAGCAAAAAGAGCCTTTGAGCGCATCACCCGCACGAACGGTAATCCAAAACCGAGGATCGGGATCGTCGGCGAGATCTATGTACGGTCGCAGAAATACAGTAATAATTTCCTCGAGCAGAAATTAGAGGATCTTGGCTGTGAGGTAACACTGCCTTCGATCGCGGAGTGGTTCTTCTATACGAATTTCACGCGCGTGCGCAATTGCCAGTGGTTCGGTCAGCATCGCCGCGTACTGTTCACGAAAATATTCAACCGGTATATGACCTGGCGCCACAACAAAATGTACCGTTTATTCGGTCTGCGCTCCGAAGCACGGGTCACTGACCTGCTCGATCATGCTGCAGGGATCATCCATAACTCATTTGAAGGAGAAACCGTCTTGACCATAGGTAAAACCATCGAATTCATCAAAGATGATCTCGCCGGGGTGATCAATGTGATGCCGTTCACCTGCATGCCCGGGAACATCGTTTCAACTGTGTACAAAAAAGTCAAAGATCAGTACCCGGACTTTCCCCTGTTCAACCTTTCCCTGGATGGACTCGAACACGCGGTTGATTCCATGCGCCTTGAGACATTCGTCGATCAAGCACGGAACTACTTACAGCGGACCGAAGGCAGTAAACAGTTGGCCGAGAAATAATATTATTAGGCATAAAATAACGAAATGTGCAGGACGCATTGCAAAAGCAAAAGGCGCACATCAGCGGATCAGAAAACGATAATATTCTGATATGCTTTTTGGGTGATTTGGAGCATTGGGATTTAGAATTTTGAATTTGTTTAGGATTTCGACATTAGTATTTAGTATTTACAAGGAGCCTGCTGCGAGGGAAATCTCACAGCGGGCTCCTTGACAGTATGAGAATTATCACTATAATTTGCCAACGTGGAGGTACTATGCGTTATATGAAAATAGCTTTGTCGCTCTTTTTGCTGTGTGTCTTGTTCATCGGGTGTCCCAAAAAGCAGGTTGCTGAACCTGTGGAGGAACCGATCGTTGAAGAAACGCCATTCGAGGAAATTGAATTACCGGTAGAACCTGTTGAACCGCCCAAACCGGATCTGGTCTTGAACATGATCTTTTTTGACTTTGACAAATCTGATATTCGGGTGGATGCAGCCGACATACTCCAGGGAAATGCTGAAATGCTGAAAATATATCCGGATATCCGGGTAACGATCGAAGGTCATTGCTGTGAAATAGGCACGGCTGAGTACAATCTTGCGCTCGGTGAACGACGCGCGAAAGCGACGCGGGACTACCTTCTTATGCTCGGGCTAACACCGGACAGGCTTTCAACTGTAAGCTACGGCGAGGAAAAGCCGCTGGATCCAAAAAATCTTGAACTGAACCGACGGGCTGAATTCACGGTCCAGTAGTTCGAACAACGGGCATAGTTCTTGTCACGTAAGCGATCGATCTTATTGATGAGTGCAGCGTGTATCGCTGCACTCATCGCACAATCAGGGTGTGTGAGCGCGCGCCGTTTTCGCAACTACGGATGGCAGCTCGATAGTCTCCGTTACTACACTGCAAAGATCGACAGCATGCTTGAGAAACAAGCCGACGAGATCAATTATTTGCGGACCGACTATTATACCAAATCCAATGAGATCAACGACAAACTGGAAATGCTCAATGCTCGTCTCAGTGATACTGAAGCCCAGCTCATGCGCATCTACGAAAAAGTCGGGTCCGGAAAGCCGGTCGCGCCGGATTCGGAAGATATTTCGCAGATCACCCCGGAAGCGCGCCTGATCTATGAATCAGCCTACCGCAATTACATAAAGGGTGATTACCAGGCGGCGATCAGCGGCTACGAGGCCTATCTGAAGATTCAGCCCGATTCTCCGCTCTCGGATAATGCCGTGTACTGGATCGGAGAGTGCTACGCCGCGATGGGAAAGAGTCAGGAAGCGGTGAATACCTTCCAGCAGCTGCTCAGTAAATTTCCGAACAGCAATAAACGGCCCACCGCACTCTATAAAATGGGGGTGATCTATGACGAGGCAGGCGATAAAAATACCGCCCTCAACTATTTCAATACGATCGTTGCAGAATTTCCGAATTCTGCGGAGGCGATCCTGGCAAAGGACAGATTAGAATAATACCACTATGAATATATTTCGGATCTTTTTAGACTCCAGCATTACGGCGCAAATCATCATGATCATATTGTCGATTTTTTCGATATGGTCATGGGCGATTTTTTTCAAAAAACTCCTTAATCTCAGTCGGTTGAACATGTTGTGCAAACGGTTCTTTTCGAGTTATCGCTTTCAGCACACTATCAAAGAAATGGAAAACATGGGTGCTTTGCTAAATGATAATCCCTTTGGCAGGATATTGAACAGCGGCCTGGAGGAATATAAACGCCTGCGCATCAGCATCAAGGGTATAATCGATCCCGCTGCCCAGGCACGGTTGTCGCTGTCCCTGGACGAACTGACGGATAATATCCGATTGATCATGGAAAAAGGAAAACTCCTCGAAATTGCCAATCTGGAATCATCCCTCCCAACGCTCAGTACGTTCGTCAGCGTAAGCCCCTTTCTTGGATTGCTCGGTACGGTATGGGGAGTGATGGTGGCATTCCTCGACATCCGCACCCGGGGTTCCGCACACATTACGGTCGTGGCGCCCGGCATCTCCGATGCGCTCATAACGACCGTATACGGATTGCTCGTTGCAATTCCAGCACTCATCTTTTATAATATTTTCCGCAGCCGTGTTAATCATTATGATAATGAACTGACCCAGTTCATAAAGGAAGCATACACACGGTTACGCAAGAACATTCTACTCGACCGTGAAAACTAAAGGGCTGATTTCAGAGATCAATATCACGTCACTCGCTGACGTCAGTATCACGCTGCTTGTCATTTTTATGATCACCGCGCCGATGATGACACCGGGTATCGATGTCAGCCTGCCGCGGACCGACGCTTCGTTACCGCATGATGAAGAAGGTGTCACGGTATCGATCAAGGACAACAAGGATGTATACATTGATAACGACCTGGTTACAATCGATGAGTTCGAATCCCGTCTTAAACAAATCGTCGACCAAAAACCGCCTGGGATCATTGTATACCTGCGCGCGGACAAATCCGTTGACTATGGTTATGTAATCGACATTGTCGGCCGTATCCGGAAAGCCGGGGTCAAAGAACTCGGCCTGGTTGCCGAGATACCGCAGCAATGAACCGTTTTCACATCGTATCTTTTGTCCTGCATGCTATCCTGTTCGTCTCTCTGATCATCACAAGTCAGGCGAGCCCACCCCCCATGCCCCAGTTCGAAGTTGTAAAAGTCAGCATCGCGCCCCTGCCCCAACCCAAGGTGGTCAGCGTCGCAGAACCGGTTATGCCTGAGATCCCGGAAATAGTCGAGAAAAAGAGCGAGGATAAAGCACCACCGCAAGTCGAAAAAAATAAGGAAAAAAAGGAATCCAGGAACGAAAACCCGCCCCAGCCAAAGAATGAACAGAACGTGAAGAAAGGACTGCCGGACATAAAACCTACGATCTACACCGGCAGCGGACGGGGTTTTACATATTCATACTACCTTAATATTTTATTGACCAAGATACAGAAAAACTGGGACAATCCTTTCAAAGGCAAGGATGTCGTGTTGAAAAGCATCGTCTATTTCGAGGTGGATCAGAAAGGAACGATCAATAACGTACGCCTGGAAGAGAACTCGGGCAATGATCTCTATAACGAAACAACGATACGGGCGATCACTTTGACCAAAAAGTTGCCGCCCCTGCCACAGGAGTTCTCGGACGATTACCTGAAAGTACATCTCGAGTTCCTTTCGGCACAATGATACATAATAGAAATTCTAAATCCGAAATTCTAAATCCTAAACAAATTCCAATTACGAAATTCGAATTGTCCAAATATCATATACCAAATCTTTCTAGTATGAACCTCTGTGCTCGTATCGTCCTTCATTTGTTTCAGGATGTCAGAAGAATTTATTTTGGACAACTATTGGTTGTTTTCATATTAATAATGATGGTCAATCTTCCGCTGCATGGTCAGGAAGTGTACCTGCGTCTGACCGATTACGGCGGAGGAAAGATCGCGCTGATTGTACGACCGTTTACTTCAAAAGAGATCGATTTCAATTTTCTTACAAAGATAAAGAATATCGAAGTGATCGTGAAGAATGATCTTGACTACTCCCTTTTCTTTGATATCTATACGGACTCTGTCCCGGGAGAAGTATACGATCAGGCGATCAACATTAAGGGCGAGGGACAGAATAATACACTTACGATCACCCTTGAAGATATCGCATCCAGTGAAACGATCGCGATGAACGATTACGTGCTTGAAGGAGAATTGCGACAGACCGCCCACGCCATCGCTGATGCCATTATCGAAATCCTTACCGGCGAGCAGGGTATTTCTTCAACCAGGATCGTCTTTTCATATAGAACCGGAAGCGGAAAGGAACTGGCAATGATTGATTATGATGGCTACAATTTCACCGGTCTCACGAAAAACGGTAAGTATAATCTCTTTCCTGCCTGGGCACCAGATGGACGGCGGGTTCTTTTTTCAACCTACGCCACGGACCGGCTTAATATCTATGTGTTCGATCTCGCCGCACGGAAGATCGATGCGATATCTTCCTTTCGCGGACTGAATTTCGCTCCCTGCTGGTCGCCGGATGCAAGCAGGATCGCCTTGAGCCTCACAAAAGACGGTAATGCCGAAATTTACCTGCTCGATCTTTCCACAAAAAAGCTGAATCGGATAACGTATAACAAGGCCATCGACACATCGCCGGCATTCAGCCCGAACAGCCGGGAGATCGCGTTCGTATCGGACCGGACCGGTAATCCCCAGGTCTATGTGATGGATATCTATGGCGGTAATGTACGCCGCCTCACCTACCACGGTAACTACAATACGTCTCCGGCCTGGTCACCGCGTGGTGATCTCGTCGCGTATGTATCGCGGCAGGATGATAATTCCCAGCAGATCTTTGTCACTGACCCCTATGATTTTGCACCTGTGCAGCTTACTTTTGTGGGGAATAACGAGGAGCCATCATGGTCACCGGACGGTCTTCATATCGTGTTCAGTTCGAGCCGCAGCGGTACGTATGAACTGTACACGATGAATTGGGATGGTTCGCGAAAACGCAAACTGACCAGCGGAATTACGGCTCACGCACCAGACTGGTCACCGATAGCCAAATGAGTTTCAACTCACTTGGCTAGTGCTTAGTTATTGCGTTACCAGTAATTTTCTCAAAAATATACCCTCTCCCTTATGAGGGAGAGGGACAGGGTGAGGGTGTTCTCAAGTCTCTACAACATTAAACCGATTTTCATCACCGTATTATTTCACATGTATCTGCCAGCCGGGGTATCTTATCACCCCACTCCGTATCGCCTGCATAAGCTGCATCAAGGACGAAAAAATCATCAATGGAAAACGCGTTTCGATCGAACAAATGCTGAAAGGTTTCCGCTGTTCTGGTCTTGACACCCAACGCAATGTGATTCGGCCAGCTCAGGAACACAACTTCATTCTTGCCATACTCCATTATGGTCCTCAAAAGGGCATAGAGTACGACACTCCGGCCATCGCAGTCATTACGTCCGTCTATGATCTGCTGGCTCACGCTCTTTATTGGCAGCGTTTTGTCATAGAAAAATATATCCTCTGACTGACAGAACTTGCACAGACAATTCACGCCATCGTATTCCGACATCGTATCGATAACTGCCTTTAACTGTTCGACTAATCCCATATTCTGCATCTCGACCATCCCTGCACAGGCCATGCCATAGAGACTCGGTGGCAGGTTCTGTGTCCACCGCAGCTGTTCTTCGGGTATCATAACAAGCACCGAATACATGCGGTCATGATATAGCCAGGTCATTTTTTTGACCAGCGATTCACCGCTGAATGCCGGTAAAGAGCATATGCAGGGAAGCGGGTAGAGTCCGTTGTTCTTTCTTGATACACTAAAATATTGGCTCGCAGGATCATCAATGAGCAGCGAGCCGGCCGGTGTGCTCATATCAAATTCTTTAAGATAGTATTTCTTGTCATCTTTTTCCACCCAATTTCCCTTTCGGACGGACCAATCATCGCCTAAATTAATCCCCAGATAACATTCATCATCATTATAAAAGCACAGTACATCCCAACCTGCTGACTGCATGAGTACGCTTATCGCCAGCGCGTTGCTCTTTGTGTTACTCGCACCGCGGCGGAGTATCTCATTCAAAGGAATGCACTCCCGGACAACGGTATCGGTCAAGGCATCGAACATCTGTATGTAATAGAGCACATGGAGAAACGGCTCATGCCGGATCCCCATATCATCGAACAGAGAGTCAAAAAAAAACATCATTGAATCCGAGACTACGGCATATGATGCATCAAAGCACTTTTGTTCTTCACTGATACCGTAAGTTAAAAGATCGATAGTGATCCCTCCAGTACGCAGTAATGAACTTCCTGCGAACACACAGATAACGATAACAGGCAGTAAAAGGGCGAATAACGTTGTTTTTTTCATGGAAGGAGATCTGTATCCATCCGGATGGAAAAAGGTCTTGCTTTACTCCGGTTTTTGAGCCAGGCTTTCGATCTTCCCTTCTAATTCATCGATCTTTGCACACAGTTTCTCTTTTTCTGCTTTAGAAACTTTGACGCGCACCCGCACCAGCAAAAAGACCACAACCGCGACGATAATGATCTGCGGAACCATCACCCACCACGATTTGATGACAATCCCGACAATGAGTGTAATAAAAGAAAAGATCAAAACACTTATCAATCCTTCAACCATACAACCTCCAATTCGACTATAAGACTAAATGATAATAAAACAATATGACCATACGGCAATCCGACCATACTACTATTCTCCTCGCACGATCTCTTTTACTCTCATCAGCCGCGTCAGATCACCTCGTTCCATCTCAGCCAGTTTAAGGTTAATGAATTTTATCGTTTCGTCAACAGATGGAATAAGAATATATTCCAGCGCATTGACCCGACGCCTTGTCTTTTCGATCTCGTTCGCCAGAAGCTCCAGTGCCTTCTCGAGTTCTGCCAGTTCGAGGAGCATCGAGATCAATGTATCGATCTTTAAAAGCGCGAGATCAAGGTCCCCGGATGTCGTAAGGAAGCCGTAACCGATGAGCCCGCCTGAGATCTTTTTACTGAACCGTGGTATTTTCAAATTCAAAACACGTTCCGTCGTGTACTCGATATCAATGTGTTTCGTCGTTGCGAGCAGCGCTTCATCAGTAGCTTTCCGGCTCTGTTTGCTCGAGGCGAAGTAGAAATACCGAAAAGCCATTTTTAATTCCTTCTCAATACGCAAACGCGCGTCCTTGATGCGGGTAACCAGTGCCAGGATCTTACGCATCAATTCATCCTGTTTGTCTTTGAGCAACTTGTGCCCGCGACGAGCGATTGACCCGCGCCGCTTAAGGCGCAGCAGCTGCATCCTGGTTGGAGGAATATCTAATTTCATAAATTCTAAATCCTAAGTTCTAAATTCTAAACAATACCTAAACGCTAAATTCCAAATTTCAAACATGTTATTCCGGTTTGGAACATTCAAATTTGAGATTTGTCTAGAATTTAGTATTTCGTGCTTAGAATTTTGTGTTTTCATTCTTATCCCTATCATGCTTTCTTTTGCCTTCTATTTTTTGCCTTCTTCTGCCTTATCATAGTATCTGGTAAGGTATTCATCCCTCACCCTTTTCATCTCACCGCGGGGGACCATGCGGAGCAATTTCCACCCAAGATCAAGGGTTTCTTCGATCGTTCGATTCTCATATTCCTCTTGTGCAATATATAATTCCTCGTATTTCTGTGCAAATCCAAGGTAGATCTTATCCAGATCCGACAAGGCCGCTTCCCCAAGGATGACCGCCAATTCCGCTGCCTCTTTACCTCGTGCATAACATGCGATCAGTTGATTGAAAAGATCGGCATGGTCCTCGCGTGTTTTACCTTTACCAATACCTTTATCCTTGAGCCGGGATAATGATTGCTGAACATCGACCGGAGGGGCGATCTTCTTACGGTAGAGAGAACGGGAAAGAATGATCTGTCCCTCAGTGATATAGCCGGTCAAATCAGGAATTGGATGGGTTTTGTCGTCTTCAGGCATTGAAAGGATCGGTATAAGTGTAATCGATCCTTTTTTGCCTTTTATCCGGCCGGATCGCTCATATACGTTCGCAAGATCTGTATAGAGGTATCCCGGATACCCGCGGCGGCCAGGGATCTCCTTGCGTGCGGCGGATATTTCGCGTAATGCCTCAGCATAATTGGTCATATCCGAAAGGATGATCAGAATATGCAAACCCTTTTCAAACGCCAGATACTCGGCGACCGTGAATGCCACCCGCGGCGTCGATACACGTTCGATCGCTGGATCGTCAGCAAGGTTGAGGAATAACACAACGCGTTCAAGTGCACCTGATTTGGAAAAATCTTGGATGAAAAAATTCGCTTCTTCAAACGTAATACCCATTGCTCCAAAGACAACGGCAAATTCCTCTTTTTGACCAAGAACGCGCGACTGGCGCACGATCTGCGCCGCGAGCCGATTGTGGGGAAGTCCGGAACCTGAAAATATCGGCAGTTTCTGTCCACGCACAAGTGTATTGATACCGTCGATCGAGGAGATCCCGGTTTGTATGAACTCATTCGGATAGTCACGGGCAGTTGGGTTGATCGGTGCTCCGTTGATATCGAGCATAGCCTCCGGAATGATCTCAGGACCGTTATCCTTGGGTCGTCCCAGACCGTCAAAGACCCGACCCAGCATGTCAGAAGCAACCCCGATATGAAGGGTTTTGCCCAGGAACCGTACACGGCAGTTCTCCACATCGATACCACTCGATCCCTCAAATATCTGAACCAGCGCCTTATCCTGGTTTACTTCGAGTACCCGTCCCCGTTTTCTTTCACCGGAATGCATGTAGATCTCGACTAACTCTTCGTATTTAGCACCCTCGACACCCTCGACCACGAGCAAGGGTCCAGCGACGCTTGCGATACTGCTATATTCCTTGATCATTGTTCGCTCCCGTTCACCGCGGTTTTTTCTCCAGCATCAGCCTTGTTTCCCTTTTCCGTCTGGGCGGAATTGCTTGCTCCTGCCTCATCGTCTTTGTCCTCTTCCTCTACTTTACCATGACCAGCGATCAATTTTTTGAATTCACCTTCGACCTTTTCCTGAAGCGTATCGATCTTGCTGATGTTCTTTTCAGGAAGGTATTTCATGCGGGCGATTTCCTCGCGAATTTTCATATCCACGATATCCTCAAACGGTACTCCGCGCGCAAGGGCTTCTTTTGAACCGTGGTAGTATTTAAGACAGGTCGAGAGCATTTTGTGTTGTTTCGGCAGCGAAGTATATGTATCGACTTCATGAAATGCATTCTGGTGTAAAAAATCCTCTCTAATCGAACGCGCACCTTCAAGGAGCAAGCGATCATCAGGGGAGAGCGCATCAACGCCGATTAAACGGACGATCTCTTGCAGTTCCGCTTCCTGTTCCAGCAGGCGCATCGCTTCTCTTGACTGTTCAACAAAGTCTTTCGCAACTTCTTTGTTCACATGCTCGGCAATATCATCGATATAAAGGCTATAAGAATTCAACCACGAGATCGCTGGAAAGTGTCGCTGATAGGCAAGCCGGTCTTCCAAACTCCAGAATACTTTGACCACACGCAGCGTCGCCTGTACCACGGGATCGGACAGGTCGCCGCCTGGTGGTGAAACCGCACCGATCACACTCAACGCGCCTTCCCGATCCGGCGCACCGACCGCCTTGACCCTCCCGGCTCGCTCGTAAAAAGAACTCACCTTCGCGCTCAGGTATGCAGGGTAGCCTTCTTCGCCTGGCATCTCTTCCAGGCGACCTGAGATCTCCCGCATGGCCTCAGCCCACCGGGACGTGGAATCCGCCATGACCGCCACTGAATAACCCATATCTCGGAAGTACTCCGCGATCGTGATCCCGGTATATACTGACGCCTCCCGCGCGGCGACAGGCATATTCGATGTATTCGCAATAAGCACGGTCCTTTTCATAAGCGGTTCACCAGAACGTGGGTCTTTCAGTTCCGGGAACTCCATAAGCACGTCGGTCATCTCATTCCCGCGCTCACCGCATCCGATATACACGATGATCTCAGCTTCAGCCCATTTCGCCAACTGGTGTTGGATAACAGTTTTCCCGGTGCCGAACGGTCCTGGACAACACGCTGTACCCCCTTTTGCGATCGGAAAAAACATGTCAACGATACGCTGTCCAGTCGTCAGCATGTATGCCGGCGCCAGTCGCTCCCGGTATGGACGTGGCTGCCGGACTGGCCATATCTGGTACATTTTGAGATCCACCTTGCCGTTCTCGGTTTCCACAGTACCTATGGTATCAGTGATCAAATATTCACCATCATTGATCTGGGCTATCTTCCCGTTCACACCGTGAGGGACCATGATCTTATGAACCACCAGTACGGTCTCCTGGACCTCGCCGATGATATCTCCGGACCCGACCCTGTCGCCCTTTTTTACCCGCGGCGTGAAATGCCACTTTTTGTCGCGTTCCAGCGCAGGGACCTCAATCCCACGCGCGATGTTGTCTCCGGTCTGATCGCGTATGATGTCGAGGGGCCGCTGGATCCCGTCAAAGATCGACTCAATGAGCCCGGGTCCAAGTTCAACGTAGAGCGGTTGTTCGCTTAAGTATACTGGTTCACCAGGACCGATACCAGAGGTATTCTCATACACCTGAATGGATGCATGGTCACCCGACAGACCAATGATCTCACCAACCAAACGTTCATCACTCACGCGAACCACATCGTACATTTTACTGCCGCGCATACCTTTTGCAATGACCAGCGGTCCAGAAACTTTTGTAATATCACCCTTTTTCATCAATCCCCCAAAAAGATATCTGCTCCAACTGCTTTTTTTATGACTCCCCGGATCCTTTCGATCGCCAACTTGGTCTTCCCCCTGCCGGTTGGAATGGGGATCAAACATGGGATCGTTTGATTCCGGTATTCCAGAAGGATCTCGTTCAATTCTTCAATGAATTCTTCAGTGAAAAATATGATCTTATATCCTTGCGTGATCAGATCTTCAACCACTTTTACACATTCACCTTTACCTGCGTACACAACGGTCGCGCCGGTCGCCAAAAACGGCATTATCGTCTCCTTCTGGCCTATAATTGCCATGGTGCTACCAGACATCAGGGATACTTTCCTTTAGATCTTCCACCGCGACCTCGTTCAATTTGCCCCAGTATACTTGTTGCAATTTCCGAATCTCGCTCTTTTTGAATTGATAGAACCCGAAAAGAGGTTCCACGCCGAACGCCATATACCGCGCTTTACTCAGGTAATTCAATTTCATCTCCTCAATAAGCCGCTCCATTCGTAAAAATGAATGGTGCTGTTCCAGGTACACACCACCCCGGTCGATCAAATGTTGATACGGTGTTACAAATAAAACCTTGCATAAATGATCGATCTCCGTGTTGATATTGGTAATAAAAGTTTCATACTGCAATGTACCGAATGGTAGGTATACTTGCTTGAAAACATCACGGCTATTATCAAATTGACGTGCTCGAAAGAAACTCCGGATATTCTCAAGATCCATATGTAGATCGAAAAAGCCTGCAAAAAAAGGAAAAAAGCCAACAAGAGAATGGAGATGCGAACAAAGTACTCTGTCGAGTTCGATCGATACCAGAAATGGATCTTTGCTCAACGCATAGTTCTCTATCACTTCCTGGACTTCAGGCCATGCTTCGACATCATTTCCCACAGTATTATACAGCATGCTGTCAATCCCCTGTTTAATTTTGACCTTAATATTGTGTATTTGTTCCGGCCATTCGACGAACTGTACTATTTCGGGTGTCATGCAATGCTGATGCAGAAAATCCTTGGTACGCTGTTCTTCAATATTCATACCTTCTTCGATATCACCGTGTACACTATATGGAGAATCAGCAAGTATGCTTTTGAAGCTTGTAAGATCACCAGCGATCAGGCGGTCAAAGTGCCCTTTGGTCAAGAAACGCGCCTCCCGCGCACGAATGATCCCGTTCACAAAAGCATATCGTGTATCGTCAGTTCCCTGGATCATTTCGACTCCGTGATCTTGATAATATCACCTTTACCATTAAAGGTCACGGTCAATATTTTCTGTAATATCACCTTGTCTTCAGCAGTGATCTCTTTCTTGAATCGCATCTTGTAGACGGTAATATGTCGTTTTGGTATGCCCATGGACAGTTTCTTGAAGATGCTCATTTGAGGTTCGATCCGCGCAGTCGTAACACTGGGTTTGACCTTCGCGTACTCGGGGAATTTTTTTTGGATCGATCGCCTGATTTCCTGAACCAATTTCTTTTCGAGCATGTGCCCTCTATACCCGGTGATCGATCATCCGGATCGTTGGATCACCGTATAATACGAACTGAAGCAGGGTCTTGCGATCGTCCTCATCCAGGAAACCCTGTGTACGCAGCACTCTTCGGGCAAAATCAAGTTTCGCATTTTTAAAACTCTCTCCCATGGTCAATCCCTGCTTGAGATACTCAAAAAAGTATTTGACAAGCAGATCGGCTTCGCTCGACGGCGGAACAGCCGGACCATAAGCGATCGTTGTTGATCCACAAAATCCATAAATGCCGTCGTTGTTCAGAAAATTCAAAGCAATCGAGTTTTCGTGGGTTTTACCGATGATAAATGCCCCATAGCAACACTCGGCTGCGACAATACCCTGCGGTCGATCGAGGCGATCGATCGACAGAGCCACCGGATACTTGGAACCATCCTGTCCATACCAATGTGCTGAGATCTTGCTGCCATGCAAATTGAAATAAAGGAAATCCTTGTGTTTCAACCATGTTTTTTTAAATGAAGTGTTGGTAATCGGCGGCGACCGTTTTAGATCTTTTCCTTGACCAATGATCTGGTATACATCTTCAGAAGCCTTTTCCCACACCCGGGCGCTGATACCGAATGCATTCTTTGTCAATGTCGGTACCTTATTCAATTGACGGATTATATACTCGCCGTCAGCATTATCCGGGATACGCGCACATGCCCTTTCCGGGATCTCATGATCATTATCCGTGGACGCGTAGGGATTGTCTGAATATATCATACTATCGTCATCATTGCATGGATTTTTAAGCCGGAAAAACGGTACGATATCATCTCCTCCAATAAGAAGGACATAGTCAATCGTACCCCACTTTTTTTCTATGCTACGAATGAACTTTCTAATGGCAGCAGCGTTTTTTCTTACCGGTGCTACGTTGAATTTGTTTTTACGATCATAGTAGACAAAATCTCCTGTAAAATCAACGTTTTTTGATTTTAAAAAGTTCCTCACTGCTTTTTCTATGGTCGTGGTTGAACCGATCTTTACAATGAGTGCATCCTTTCCCGTGACAATGAGCAAGCGCATTGCAGATTATATCCAGGAAAATCGGTATGTCAAGAAACTCCCGCACCCCCGCACCTTTTAGAGCAGAGGAAAAGAGATGTAGGGACGCTGAGGTGATTTATTCTGCCCCAATATTCCGCCATATATTACTTCGGACCATTATATTCTCGTATTGTTGACAATAACCCTGTTTATCACTATAATTCAATCCTTATACCAGTCCGGGGCGTGGCGCAGCGGCTTAGCGCGCATGGTTTGGGACCATGAGGCCGTGGGTTCAAATCCCACCGCCCCGAGTT
>JAFGPO010000078.1 GCA_016936155.1 Caldifarciminota bacterium | reverse complement strand
TGGCGCGGGTTTTCGATGAATTTCTCGACATAGATTCTGCTGTCTCCGAACGCTGCTTGCGCTTCAGCCTGCGCGATGCGAAATCCGGATTCCAGTTCTTCGTCATTGCGCGCGATCCGCATTCCTTTCCCGCCGCCGCCGGAGGCTGCTTTGAGTATCACCGGATACCCGAGATCATTGACCAGGGCGGCAATGTCACGGAACGTGCTGATCGCCCCATCACTGCCCGGGATTCCGTGAATGCCCGCCTCGGTCATGGTTTTTTTGGCGCGGATTTTATCGCCCATGGCCCGGATATGATCGGGTTTCGGTCCGATGAAAATGATGCCGCAGGATTCACAGATCTCTGCAAATTCCGCGTTTTCTGCGAGAAATCCATAACCAGGGTGGATCGCTTGCGCCCCTGTGATCTCAGCGGCACTGATAATGCGTGTTATATTAAGATAACTGTCCCTGCTCGGGGGAGATCCGATACAAACCGCTTCGTCGGCAAGGCGGGTGTGGAGTGCGTCGCTGTCGACTTCGGAATATACCGCGACGGTCTTCAGTTTGAGTTCTTTGGCTGCGCGTATAATACGGATGGCGATTTCGCCGCGGTTGGCAATGAGGATTTTATCGAAGTGCATGTAGATGCTGGTCTAGTAATGCACATGCACGCAGGTTGAGTAATGCATCTGAACCCGCACGGGCGTGCGCATTTATACTATTTTTTGTCGAAAGAACCCCAACCTCGTTCGGCAGTTGCTTCGATCCCGACCAGGCGGAGTTTGAATTCATCTGGATTGGTCACTGCCTGGATCGCATCGTCGTATGATATCAAGCCGTCTTTATACAGTTTAAAGATCGATTGATCGAATGTCTGCATACCATACTGCCCGTATCCTTCTTCAATAGCTGATTGGACCAGCATGGTCTTGACTGGATCGAGCAGGTATTCTTTGATCGTTGGTGTGGATATGAGGACTTCTACCGCCGGGATCCGTCCTTTACCGTCTGCACGCGCGAGGAGGCGCAGGGAGATGACGCCGGTGAGTGTGGTCGCAAGAAGTACGCGGATATGTTGATGCTGGTGAGGCGGGTAAAAAGAGATGATCCGGTTGATCGTTTCGGTTGCGTTCAGGGTATGGAGCGTGGAAAGGACAAGGTGTCCTGTATCAGCCGCCTTGAGTGCGGTATCCATGGTTTCACGGTCACGTATTTCACCGATCAGGATGACATCAGGATCCTGGCGCAGGATGTGTTTCAGCGCGATGGAGAATGAAATGGTGTCCATGAGTACCTCGCGCTGGCAGATGATCGAGAGATTGTCACGGAACAGATATTCAATGGGATCTTCGATCGTAATGATGTGCCGCGCTGTGTTCTCGTTTATATGTTCGATCATCGCGGCCAACGTGGTGGATTTTCCGCTTCCGGTTGTTCCCGTGCACAGGATGAGACCGCGCGGTTTTAATGCGATATCTTTTAAAATGAGAGGCAGGTTCAGTTCTTCGATCCGGCGGACCGAGAACGGTATGGCGCGCATTGCTATCGCAATGCTCCCGCGTTGGAGAAAAACATTGACACGGAATCTTCCGATCTTGCGAACGCTGATCGCGAAGTCCATTTCTTTCATCCGTTCGAAGGTCTGCTGTTGCGATGGGGTCATGATCTGATATGCCATTGTCTTGAGGGTTTCCGGTGTGAGTGATTCACCCTTTTCCGCTGCAAGTCGACCGTCAATACGCAATACCGCGGTACAACCGGCCTTTAGATGCAGATCTGAAGCGTTGACTTTTTGCATCTTTTCAAGAAGACCTCTTAATTCCATTGATTCCTCTCTATTTCCTATATTGGTTCGATCAGGAAGAGCTCCTGATTATATTCGACCGGGTCTTCGTTCTTCACGAGGATTTTAATGACCTTCCCGGCAACATCCGATTCGATCTCATTCATGAGTTTCATAGCTTCTACGATACACACGACCTGACCCGGTTTCACCGTATCACCAACTTCGATATACGGGGAAGCGTCAGGAGACGGCGCTCGATAGAATGTGCCAACGATCGGAGATTTGATCGCAGCAGTATTCGCAAAGGCGGTTTCTTCTGGAGGATGGTGTACAGGGATGTCCTTCACCCCCGATGTCGCAGCAAAAGGCATTTCCTGGACGCGTATGTTATTGGAAGACTTGCTGATCCGAATCTTTCTACCGAAAAAGTAGCGCACTTCGATCTCATTGACGTTGCTGTTTTCAAGGATCTTAACGAGTTGTTCGATGCGCTTGATGTTCATTTGAGTAATCCTGAAAGCCAGTCTTGAAAAGACTGAAAATCCTCTTCTTTGGGTTTTTCTTTGGGCTGTTCAGGTTGTACAGGTTGTTCTGGAGCCGATGGTGAAGAGGCATCGTCGGAAGTTGCCGTTTGATCCGGAGTCGGGGTTTCCGGTGGCGCCGATGGCGTGCTCTCTTGCAGTGCCGGTGCCGGCGGCAAAACAGGCTCTGTGTCTTTTGATGTTTCCACGGGTGCTGATTCATCGATCGGTTCCAGCAGGTCAAGAGTTTCTTCTCCAGCAGGTGTTTTGTCAGATGGGGGAGGTGGTTCAGGCGTCATTACTTGTTCATCATCCTTGAGCAGAGGCAGAGGTGCTTCATCGGGTTCAGCTGGAGGTTCCTCGGCTTTCAAAGGAGGTACCGCACTGGCCGGTTCTGGCTCATCAGGTTGGATTTCAAGCTCTACTGGTTCGAAAGGGGGTTCTTCGGGTTTCATTGGCAAGGGAGTGGTTTCGGACGTTGTCTGATCGCTTTCTGGCTGGAGAATATCGGCAGCCTGGCTTGGCTCGAGGATATCGATTTTCTCACCGGGTGGCGTCAATGTGTCGCCGAACGGCTGCAGAATATCAAGTGCCTGATCCTTATCCGATCCTTCATCTGATTCTTTAGGGGAAATAGGTTTTTCTCCAGAATCCTGAGTAATTGGTTGGCTGGCTGACAAAGGTGCCGGGCTTTCTGTTGTCTGGGGCGCCGGACTTAAAAAATCATCGAGTTGCATGACATCATCCGATGGTTGTCCTGGTGATGCTGCAGGTTCTTCCTGCCCCGAAACTGGCGGGGTTTCTAACTGATCAGGGTGGAAGTATGCTTCTACCTGGAGCTCTTCGATCCCGGATTCCTCTTTGGTTTTCTTCTCGGTCGACAGCGTTGCCTTTAACTGTTTGACCTTTTGTTGAAGGCCGATATCAGTGGGATCCGTGAAGAGAAGGTGTTCATAGATCTCAAGTGCTTTTTTCAAATCCCCCTGAGTTTCATATTCTTGCGCCATTGAAACGGTGTGAAGAGGTTCAGTTCTCTGTGATGATTGAAGTTGTTCGAGCTTTTCCTTTGCCTGTGCATCAAAAGGATCGATCGCGATCAATCCTTTGTATGCGTCGATCTGTCCCTGTTCATCCTTGGTTGATGCACACGTTTGAGCAAGCATACGAAGTGCGACGATATTCTGAGGATCAAGACTCAATGTTTTCTTAAAAGAATCTTTTGCCTGTTCGTACATCCTCTTATCATAGAAACACTTTCCAAGGATGAGATGGGCAAGAGGGTAGTCTGGATGGTGAACCAGACCTTTGTTCAGGATATCGAGGGCTTCGTCGATCATATTGCTTTTACGGTATGCATCAGCGAGCTGTACAAAAATCCTGGATTTAGGGTCTTTATTGAAACGTTCGCTCAGGCGTGCTATTTCAGCAAAATCTCGTTCTGCCATATCATCCTCCATGTATACACATTATACAATAATAGTAATCATTATTCAGTACCTGTCAAGGCTGTAATTCTTTTGAGCGCATGATTTCGAATGAATTCAATATCACTTCGAGGGTCGTGAAAAAATCACTTTTACGTTCTCCCGGATTGAACAGCAGACCATCGATCGCGTAGAGAGTGTCGTCATGTACAAAAAAGTAGGAAAGGAAAGGACCTCCAGCAACGAGCGAATCATTCTGCCATACGCCCTTAATGCGCATCCCCTTCATTTCTTTGAATTCGATCTTATCGATCGTCGTGAAATCCGGCATTATATAGTCTCCGTGATAAAAACGGGCAGTGAGTTCATTTCTTTTTTTCAGTACGAGCGAATCGCTCAATATCTCACGGGATGGTTCTTTATACAGGAATATGCTGCGATCCGGGAAATGAGCATGCACAAAGATGAAGCCTTCGTGCTCATAGGTTGAATCTATGAGCCACTGTTTATCCACATCCAACGAGAATCCATAGGACTTGAGTGTTTTTTGCACCTGTTTACTCATTTTATTCATGTAGTACGTTGCTTTGATCCGTTGGTAATAGTTCTCCTCCAGTAATTCAATGATGAGCGGCTTGAATTTTTGCAACCCCTGCTCAATGTAACTGTTTTCTGAAGCCACGAGGATGATCGCGAGTTGACCTCGTGCCCATAAGTTGTCGAGTTTGAAGAGCGCGAATGTATCATTACGGGTGGTCGTTTTTGCATCGTCCCGCAGCAATGTTTTTAGAAAATCATCGTCCAGTGAGCCATAGAGAAAGAGCGTGTGGTAGTTATCGTAATACTCGACCATTGTGTCCTGGACAAAGAGGAACTTGAACAACCCTTCTTTTTGAGGAACGAAATTATACACCTGGAGATTTTGTTGAATGAGGTGGGTATCGATGATTGTAGAAAGGACCACTATTTCATAACTGCGACCGACGTGAGAGGGTATCCGTGAACACCCGCAAAGGTACAACAACACACTGAATACCGTTACCATGCAAATCGTGAGCAGGAATTTCCCTGTTCGTTTCTGCGTGCCATCCGCCATATTGTCCTCCTTACCCGATTCTCAGTAATTCTTCTTGTTCGGCAAGTGCGCGTAAATGCAAGTGCACCATGGCATGATCCGATGATGCGATTTGTGGATCGATCGATATCAGATCAAAGGCATCATCACGCGCTTTAAACAGGATTTCCCGATCCGCATCCAGGTCACCGATCCTGATATCCGGCAGTCCATGCTGACGCTTGCCGAGAATCTCACCAGGACCCCGTAGTTTCATATCCTGTTGCGCCAGAGCAAAACCATCATTGTTCTTTTCGAAAAACGAAATCCGTTCATAGGTTTCTTCTTTCAAATAGGTATCGACGAGCAAAAAACAATACGCCTTTTCCGCGCCCCGTCCGATCCGTCCCCGCAATTGGTGCAATTGTGCCAGTCCGAATCGCTCAGGGTGCTCTATGAGCATAATCGCCGCATTGGGGATGTCAACCCCTACTTCAATAACCGTCGTTGCGACGAGAATATCGATCCTGCCACTGCGGAACGTCTCCATGATCGCAATGCGCTCCGGAGTTTTGAGCCTCCCGTGGATCACACCGGTTTGAAACTCAGGGAATGCCCGTGTGATCTCCTGGTGGATGTCCTGTACCGATTTCAGGTCAAATTTTTCCGAACGTTCGATAATCGGACATATCACGAATGCCTGCCGGTGGAGCGCCAGTTGATCCCTGATGAACTTATAGGCGTCATGTTTATCGCGCTCCCTGATGATCTTCGTGATAACATCACCACGACCAGGGGGCTTTTCCTTGATCGTTGCGATATCGAGGTCCCCGTAAAGGGTAAGAGCGATGGTGCGGGGGATCGGGGTTGCGGACAGGACCAGGAAATCAGGATTTTGCCCTTTGTTAACAAGAGCGGCGCGTTGCATAACACCAAAACGGTGCTGTTCATCCACGATCGCCAGGCCGAGGTGATTGAAAGTGATATCCCCTTCAATGAGCGCATGCGTACCGATGACAATATCAGTCGTCCCTTGCTGGAGCGCGCCCAAAATCTTACGCCGTTCTGCTGCCCTTATGCTGCTCGTAATAAGTGCCACACGTACATTCATTTTTTCCAGGAGCGGGGAGAGGACCATTGAGTGTTGTTCCGCGAGAATCTCGGTCGGAGCCATCAGGGCTGCCTGGTATCCGTTCTCTACGGCAATGAGCATTGCGTAGAGAGCGACTATTGTTTTGCCGGATCCAACATCTCCCTGGAGCAGAAGATTCATCGGGCGCGGCGCCGCCATGTCGCGTGCAATGGTCTGTATCGCTTGTTTCTGGTCGTGCGTGAGATCGTATGGTAAAAGCTCGAGCAGTTCTTTTGTCCGTGTTCCTTTGTCGATCATTTTGATCCCGTCGGTATCTTTAATAGCAGTACGTCGTTTGGCAAGGATGAGTTCAAAAAAGAAGAACTCGTCGTAGACGAGCCGCCGGCGTGCGCATCGCGCCTCTTCAACGGTCTTTGGCTCGTGGATATTGAACAGCGCATCACGTCGTGTCATGAGCGCATGCTTTTCCAGTAACCGCGAAGGAAGTATTTCCGGTACAGTGCTGCAGCACTCTCTGAGGGCGATCGTGACCGCGCGTTTGATATCCCATAAGGTCAAGCCTTCGGTAAGCGGATAGACCGGAATAACCTTTCCCTGGTTGAAACCATCACCGTTTTTGTCATCGATCCCTTCAAATAGTGGATTTATCATCTGTGCGCCATGGTAGAACGAGACCTTCCCGGATACAAGCAGCCGCATTCCATTCTCGAATTTGGTCTTCAGGTCTGGACGATTGAACCACCTCAGGACGATTTCGCCGGTTTCGTCGATAAGGACGACCTTGACCATAGAGCGTCGCGTGCGTGTCCGCTGCGCCGTGGCCAGTGCGACCCGCCCCAGGATCGTCGCTTCATCGTTGATCTTAAGATCGCGTATTTTCATGACCTGGGAGTAATCAATGTACCGGTGCGGTATGAGAAAAAGCAGGTCCTGGACCGTTTCAACGCCGATGCGGTTGAGGTAGGCGGCGCGTTTGGGTCCGATACCTTTGATGTATTGGACTGAGCTGTGCAGCTGTAAATACGTTTTTTTGGTCACTAGGCGGGGTTGGTCAGCTGTTCCATTTCCTTATGGAACGTATCTTGATTCAGTGCTTTTTTCTCGGCATCCTCCCGGGTGATCACATTTTTTCTGACCATATTCGCAAGGCACGCATCGAACGATATCATGCCCTGCTGTTGCGATGTTTGAAGGATTGAAGCGATCTGGTGGCTCTTGCTTTCTCGTATGAGGTTGCGTACGGACGGGAGAACATTGAGGATCTCAAAAGCGGCGATCCTCCCTTTGCCATCAGCACGTTTCAAGAGGTTCTGGGATATGACACAGAGTAAATTGAGCGAGAGCTGCATTCGAACCTGGTTCTGCTGGTGCGGAGGGAATACATCGATGATACGGTCGATCGTTGAGATTGAATCGCTCGTATGGAGTGTTGTGATGACGATATGTCCTGTTTCCGCCGCCGTGATCGCTAACGAGATCGTTTCCAGATCCCTCATTTCACCGACCAGGATGACATCTGGATCCTGACGGAGCACGAATTTGAGAGCATTAGCGAACGAATGCGTGTCGCGTCCGATCTCGCGCTGGGTGACGAGTGCCTGTTTGTTCGTATGTATAAATTCGATCGGGTCCTCAACCGTCACGATATGGCACGTATCATTTTCATTACGGTGATTGAGGAGTGCGGCCTGGGTTGTTGATTTTCCGCATCCGGAAGGTCCGGTCACCACGATCAGGCCGCGCGGTCGAAGTGCGATCTCCTTGAGGATCGGCGGGAAACCAAGGTCGTCAAGCATCGGGATCGCACTCGGGATGAGCCGGAAAACACCCCCGAGATTGCCGCGCTGCTTGAAGAGGTTGACGCGGAACCGTTCACCAGTAGGCATTTCATAAGAAATATCCAGTTCGTGGTTTTTCTTATACTCTTCGATCTGCTCTTTGTTCAATAGTCCTATGATTCCGCTGTCGATATCCGCTTTCGTAAGAGGGGGGAGATCGATAAACCGCAGATCCCCTGCGACCCGCATGATCGGTGGGGAGTTAAATTTAATGATCAGGTCGGATGCATTATACTGTATCTGAGCGCGCAGCAGGTCATGTAGTTTAATCATCGCGGTACCCTTTTTTCGAAATCATCAGGTTGATTGCAATGCGCCAGGGCTTCATCATACTCGATGCTGCCCTGGGTATACAGATTGCGGAGATACTGGTCCATCTGGATCATCCCAAGCCGTGATCCGGTTTGGATCGCCGAATAGATCTGAGGGGTTTTCCCTTCGCGTATCGAACTCCGGATCGCGGGCGTACAAACCATGATTTCAAAAGCGGCTACGCGTCCGCTGCCTTCTTTCTTCCGTATCAATGTTTCGGTAACCACGGCCTGGAGGGTTGTTGAAAGCTGCAGGCGGATCTGTTGCTGCTGAGCAGGCGGGAAAACGTCGATGATCCGGTCGACTGTTTGCACCGCATCGATCGTATGAAGGGTCGAGAACACAAGATGTCCGGTCTCAGCCGCGGTGATCGCCTGCGCCATGGTTTCAAGATCCCTCATCTCTCCGACCAGTATGATGTCAGGATTCTGCCGGATGATCCGGCGCAGCGCTTCCGCATACGAGTTCGTGTCAATGCCGATCTCCCGTTGTTCGATGATCGATTTCTTGTCACGGTGCAAAAACTCGATAGGATCTTCGACCGTGATTATGTGTTTTTTCCATGTCTGGTTGATGTGTTCGATGATCGATGCAAGAGTTGTTGATTTCCCGCTGCCCGTCGGTCCGGTTACAAGGACCAGTCCGCGCGGCAGGCCGGCGATCTTCTTAAACACTCCCGGAAAACCCCATTCATCGATCGTGCGGATCTTGAGCGGAATGATACGAAGCACCGCCGCGATATGATTCATCTGTTTGAATATGTTTACACGGAAACGAGCCACACCGGAGATTTCGTATGCCATATCATATTCGAAAACACGCAAGAATTGTTCCTTCTGAACTTCGTTCATGAGACCGTAAATGATTCCCTCGAGATCTTCGTCCGTGAGCGCTGGTTGTTCTAATTTTTCTAAACGCCCGGAAACGCGAATGACCGGTGGTTCACCATACCGCAGATGCAGATCCGATCCTTCGCGCAGGACCAGTTCTTCAAGGAGTATATCGAGCTCGATCTTAGGCATCGCCGAGTTCCCGATACTCCTACCAGGGCAAACGTATGAACGGTCTCAGGCCGATCGATGTGTCGGTGATATAATCGAGCCCGGACATCGCGGATGCGGATATCTTAATGATGTAAATGGATGCGCTATCGATATTCGATCCATCAATATCGACAACCGTATCGGTTGTTGTTGTTGCGTAGATCGTATCCGTGAGGGATGTGAGAATATCGGACACCGGTTGTGTGAGCAGAGAATCGAGATCCGTTAATGTTGTTTTATATAGTTCAACGTCTGTTTCTTCGAACATCGGGAGGTCCGCAAAGACCACGTGAAGCACGGGATTGAGAGTATCGATAGTGACCGTATCGGCCGCCGGTTCATAAAAATGCTGGGCCGCAGGTATCGTAAAATCACTCGTGATCATCGAGTCGATTGCCTTACCGCTCAACAGACTCAACTTGTATACAACATTCATGCCCGGGGTCAGTGCGTCGGTAGTATCAAAGAATGTCATGAGGGTTTCGATCGGCGTCACGTACCCGACCGAATCGAAGCTGGTATTGATCTGGCGTTCAATGATCACACCGTCGCCCTGGGGCATGCCGTAAATACCCCAGGTCCAGCTGAGATTGACAATGGCAAGTGATACGGTATCAGATGAAGTTTCCAGAATAACGTGTTCTGCCGTATGTTTAAGTATGATATCAAGGTTTAGATCGATCCCTGTTTCGCATGCGAACAAGGATAACAAAAAAACGATTACCGCGATTTTTTTCATGCATCCTCCTTGTCGTATAGTAAAGAATAATCATTATTATAGTATTGTCAAGGTGAAAAACTCCGCAATACACGGTCGTTGCGCACGGGATCCATTCGGGATGGTCTTAGAGGGATCGCAGTGATAGTTACTGGTGTGACGGTTTTAGTAATTGAATTTTGAACGCGATATCGCAAGGCACACACCGATCGCGATGTAGCACGCAAGGAGCGATGATCCTCCGTAACTGACAAACGGCAGGGGAACGCCCGTGATCGGGAAGAATCCGATCGTCATGCCGATATTCAGGAATGTCTGGTACCCGAGCCAGGCGAGAATACCGCTCACGACAATGCTTGCATAGCGGTTTTTTGCCACCCTGGTCAGGATGAGCAATCGGTAGAACAGAAAGACGAACACCAGTGTCGTCAGGATGATACCGATCAGTCCGAATTCCTCACCAAGGCACGAGAAAATAAAATCCGTGTGTCGTTCGGGGAGGAACTCGAGTTTGTTCTGAGTGCCTGATAAGAATCCCTTGCCCATGATCCCGCCCGATCCGATCGCGATCTTGGACTGAATGCTCTGCCAGGACATACCGCGTGGATCGACCCAGGGGGAGAAAAATGATATGATCCGCTGCTGCTGATATCCTTTGAGCGAATTCCAGACAAGCGGTGTGCACAGTCCGACAAAGACATTGCTGGCGAGTCCGTACACCAGATCGACCAGTTGTTTGCGGAAATAGAGAAATACGGCGAGCACTACAAAATAAACGACCCACACGTAGATAGAAAAGCTCGCGGCGGCTGAGACGAAGGGTGAAAAAAAGATGAAGATCTTGGGTGCCGGCATTCCTGCCCAGTAGAGCATCACCAAAAGGATGGGCAGGAAGATCTGTGCCGCACCGAAATCTGGTTCCAGAAAGATCAAGGCGGCTGGGATCAGAACGACGATGAGCGGCATGATGAAATCGGAATAGTGTTTGAGTTTTTTGCGGCTTGCAAGGAGTTGAGCAAGGAACAGTATGGTCGCCAGTTTTGCAAATTCAGCCGGTTGCAGATTGATCCATCCCATGACGAACCATCGCTTCGGGTACGTGTTACTGAAGAAAAGGAGCATGAAAAGGAGTACGATCGCGGTTATGTAGAGGAACGGCGCAAGGTTTTGCCAGAGCCGGGAAGAGATACGGGTACAGATAAAAAGAGTGATGATCGAGAGTCCAAGCCAGACTATCTGTCGGGTGAGCACTGCAATACTTGCAGTCGAGTAGATCATGACCATACCAATCAGTGTAAGGATCGCGGCCGCAACGATAATATCAAGGTTGAGGTGCTTCTGCATATCTGGCATTCCTGCGTATAGTAAGATACGCGCGGATGATCGCTCCCGCCACCGGTGCCGCGATACTCCCGCCATGACCGGCATTTTCGATAAGAACGCATACAACGATCTCCGGACTATCCATCGGTGCATATCCCACGAAGAGTGAGTGATCTTCTCCGTGCGGGTTCTGGATAGTGCCGGTTTTCCCGCAGAGATCGCATGACGGGAGTGCCGCCATGCGCCCTGTACCGGATGTGACGACATCATGGAGCGCGGTATGGATGAAATCGAGTGCATCCGCGTCGATCGCTAATTTTTTCATGCGTGGCTTTGCTTTTTGTTGCAGGGAAGGCACAGGGAGCGACCCTTGATTCGCGATCGCGGAAAATGCGCAGGCGAGCTGTAAAGGAGTGACAAGAAGATCCCCCTGTCCAATGCTAATATTGAACAGGTGGCCGTCGGTCCAGTTCTTGCCATAGCATTTTTCCAACCACGCCCGGTCCGGGAGGCATCCCGCCTTTTCGTTCGGAAGGGCGATTCCTGTTTTTTGCCCGAAACCGAATTGCGACGCGCGTGTCCACAGGGTATCGATTCCGATCGAGCGCCCGAGTTGGTAAAAATATATATCACATGAGTTGATCACGGCGCCGAGTAGATCCAGGGAACCGTGTTTCTTCCAGCATCCGAAAATGCGATTTCCCAAACGGTATTTCCCGGTGCACGGTGTAAACCTCTTGGTCGGTTCTATAAGGTGCGCATCGAGCGCAGCAAGGGCGACGAACGGTTTGAAGGTTGATCCTGGCGGATAGCAGCTCATGATCGCCCGGTTGTACATTGGCGCGTCGAATGCGGAGTTCAGGACCTGCCATTCATGGGGTTTTAATCCATGGACAAAGATGTTCGGATCGAATCCCGGCTTGGAGCAAAGGACAAGGATTTCACCATTCCTCGGATCCATGCACACGCAGGCGGCTTTATCGTATTCTTCAAGGAAGACGGCGACGGATTCACAGAGGGCATGATCGAGGGTCGTATGGATATCCGGTCCCGGGATGAACGGGATAGGCCGTTTCTCGATAAGTGTGCTGACCTCGCGGCCGCGTGCATCGACTTCGATGAATTCGACACCATTTATCCCCCTGAGGGTATGTTCGTGGTACTGCTCCAGACCCATACGGCCGATATAATCGTTCAATGTGTAGGTTGAATCTCGTTCGATCTCAGTCCGTGTGATCTCACCAACATATCCGAGGACGTGACAGAAGAGCTCGCCATACGGATAATTCCTGAGCGGTTCGACTGAAACCTGCACACCTTTGAGCTTATCCATATGTTCTTCGATGACCGATAACTGAGCGTACGAGATATCGTGTGCGATCTTTACGGGCATAAACGGGTTCTTTTGCATTGATAGCCGGTCCTCCACGTGTGTCCGGTCAAGGTCGAGAAAATCGAGGAGGAGCGTTATCGTGGTATCATCGGCGATCATCTGCACGACCGATACGTAAAATCCCGGTCGCGTATTGGCGATCTCGGTACCTGATCGATCATAGATCGTTCCGCGTGGGGCAGGGATCTTGGTCTGACGGATGCGGTTCTCCTCGGCAAGCCGGTAGTATTTGTTCTTATCCAGTATCTGCAGACGCGCGCTCCCAAGAACGACGATCACGAAACACACGATGAGGAGATTCCGCAAGATCTTGAATTTCTTTACGTTTTCATCCATACCCGGTAGAAAAGCTGGTTTGTGATCCCGTATACGGGGAAAAAGAACACGATGGTGAGGATCACATACAGAATGGAAATATCGAACGCGATAATAATATGGTGGATCGTGATTTTCGTCAAAAAGAACACCGTGAACAATCCGAGTATCGTGATCGGCGTTTGCGCAACGTATTTTTTTACCATAAGGAGCGACTGCACGAGCACGAGAAATATCAACATATTAAATCCCAGTAAACTTGGATAGTAGAGATCGATGAGCAATCCGGCGATAAATGCGCAGATGATCGCAAAGTAGCTGTTCTCGATGATCGTAACGTAGAAGAGGATCATGAGTACGAAATCCGCAGCCGTATTAAGCGGCAGCAGGATATAGATGAAAAGAAGGTAGAGAACGTACTTCATGGCATTTCGTTCTTATCGCTTGTATCGTGGATATTCAATTTGATGTCGTTCGTGCGGTAGTCCAACAGGACATACAGATACGTCAGGCGGTTGATTTTTACTCCGGGAGCAAGATGGATCGGTTTGAAGAACGGATCGTCCGCTTGCCCGATGGCTCTGACGCTTCCGATAAAAACCCCTTCCGGGAAGATCTCGCTCATGCCTGATGAACAGATCGAATCATTTACGTAAATCGTATCGTCAGCACGGATAAAGTCAAACACTAAAAATGCGTTTTTCCGAACGATGCCGTGGATCCCGGTGCGGACATCAAGGGCGCTGACTGCAAATCCTTCATGTTCAATGGTCTCGATAATGCTGTAGTGTTCGGTTACATAGTGGACCTTGCCAACAAGACCGTCCGTAGTGAGTGCCGGCTGGTCGGTCTTGATGCCGTGGACGCTTCCCTTATCGATATAAAGGTAGCCGTTGATATTCATCGGGTCCCTTCCGATAATATGTGTTTTAATAAAATCGTATGGGGTGACTGTCAGATCCGCGCTATCCCCGGAAATACGTTTGCGCATTTCGGTGTTTTTAAGGCGCAGTTCGTGAAGCTGTGTTTCGAGCTCGTGGATCTTTTTCTCGGAAATACCGAGGTACTGTACGTACCGGAATGTTGTGCGCATGGGGAAAAGGACAACCGATGATATGTTGGAGGAGATTTGCAGCTTAGTACGTTCAGAAAGTGAAAGGGGAATAATTGATATGACCAACAGCACAATGAAAAAAAATAATTGACGACGCGACAACTATTCTCTCTTCATTTGAAAGATGACTTTTTCGTACTGCGACATATCCTCAAGTATCCTCCCGGCACCTATGACGATCGCTTTATTCGGTTCTTCGGCGATCATAACCGGCAGGTTGGTTTCTTCGCGTACGAGGGTGTCGATCCCCTTGAGGAGAGAACCGCCGCCAGCCATATATATGCCTGAATTTACGATATCCGCCGCGAGTTCGGGTGGTGTCCGTTCGAGGGTGAGGCGGATCGCTTCGATGATCATGGAGAGTGGCTCCTGGATCGCCTCCCGTACTTCATGGCTCGTTAATTTGATCGTTTTTGGAATGCCGGATACCAGATCGCGTCCCCGGACTTCGATGCTTTTTTCTTCGAGCACCGGGAATGCGTTTCCGATTTCCATTTTGATCCGTTCTGCCGTCTGCTCGCCGATAATGAGGTTGTAGCTCTTCTTGATGTACTGGAGGATCGCATCGTCCATTTCGTCGCCTGCGATACGGATCGAACTGTTCGTGACTATTCCGTCAAGGGCAATGACCGCGATCTCGGTGGTGCCGCCGCCAATATCAATGATCATGTTCCCGGTCGGAGAGTGAACGGGCAGGTTAATGCCGATCGCCGCCGCGATTGGTTCGGAAACAAGAAAAACTTCTCGCGCGCCGGCCGCCTCTGCAGAATCCCGTACCGCGCGCTTTTCCACCTCGGTGATACCTGAGGGAACACAAATGATGACCCGGGGTCTGGTAAAGAGGCGTTTTTTCTGGACCTTTTCGATGAACGTATGCAGCAGGAGTTCAACCATTTCAAAATCAGCGATCACACCGTCTTTCATGGGGCGAATCGCACGGATCTCGCCGGGTGTTCGGCCGAGCATTTTTTTCGCCTCGAGTCCAGCCGCAAGGCACTTTTGGGTTTTCACATCGATCGCTACGACAGTGGGTTCATTGAGAACGATCCCGCGACCATCTACGTAGATAAGCGTCGTGCAGGTACCAAGGTCGATCGCAACGTCACTCATAAATTGACTGCGGAGTTGTTTAAAGAACCGTACAACGGGTTTTATGCTGAATGCCACGGGTAAGCCTCCTTTGTAATATATTATATGAAATGCTCGTAAAGTCAAGAGAAAGGTGATTGACTTCATGTAAATTATATATAGAATTATTTTGGAGGAATTATGCCAAAGGAAAAAAGAAAACGCAGTGATCGTCGGAAAAAAGAAAGAAGGAGATTCCTTACAGAAAAGGAATTCAAGAAGCTCATCGAAGAAGGGAAGGTGAAGAAAAATGACAAACGTCTCTATACAAAGCGACGTAAAAAGAAGAGACGTCCGTAGGCGATCGGTCCGTGATAATCACATATCCTCAGGATAGTGTGTTGACCGATCATGCGATCGTTGACAAGGTACGTGATTTCGTTATAATTATCCGGTTATGCCATTGATCGAATTCCGGTGCACAAAGTGTCATGCTGAATTTGAAGAACTTATTTACACAAGCAATAGCATAGAGAAGGTTGTGTGTCCGCATTGCAGTGCAGCAGCGTGTGAACGACTGATCTCAACCTTTGGTTTCCGTAGCAGTGGAACGTTTTCAAATAGTGCAGGAGCATCCTGTTCGGATTGTTCCAGGACATCATGCAATGGGTGTTCCAGTAGCAAGGGGGATTTATGAGAAGAGAACTTTTGGTAGAGAAGATCGCAGAGAAATTCGGACCGGCTTTTACAAAAGCTGACATTGAAAAACTGATCGATGTTTTTCTCGATACGATTACAGAACTGCTTGTGCGTGATAAAAGGGTCGAACTACGGAGATTCGGCACTTTTGAACTGCGGAATCGACCCGGCCGTACAGCCCAGGCCCCAAAAAGCGGAAAAACCTATACTCTGCCTGACCGTTTCGTGCCGTTCTTCCGTCCTTCGAAACTTTTCAAGAACGAGATCCATAAACGTATACAACCAGAGTAAATAATCAGCCAGGTAAATCCGGGGACATCGGGTAATCACAGTAACTGGATCCTGCTCATGAAGCGTTGCCTGTGGATCCGGTTGGACCTTACAACAACTTACTGAATACTATTACATGGATGAAGGAGATATGACACGTCGAACTTTTCTCAAGATGGTCAGTTGTATTTCATCCGCAGCCGTGTTCATCGGCGGCCTGCCGCGTCTGTTATGGGGAGGCAAATGGGAGCACTCCACCAAGACGTTCTGGAAAAAGGGTCTGTTTACTCAGGATTCGATTGATATGTCCGGATATGGACAGGGTATGATCAAGGCGCGCATTGATGGAACCTGGGAAGAATTCGCGTTGCGCCCGGCGAGTCCCGGATTTATCGAGTGGAATCTGAAAAAGCGCGGCGAATTCCTTGACGCGATCAAGACCGGCGGTTTTCCTGGATGGGGTGGACCCCATAGCGGAGCCGTTGCGACATACGGGCTTGGTCGTCTCGATTCGCAATTCACGGTCAATAATGCGATCAAAGGCATCGGTTTAGCGCCCAAGGACGAAAATATCGACGGCGCGATCGCGACGCTCAAGCAGACGTTCGATCAGTCGATGCCTGAGAAGATGGACGTATTAAAGGCGATGTACGAGAAAAAAGAATTCTTCGATTGGCGCAAACAAACATCCCTTGAGCTGTACAGCACACCGGACTTCGAGACCCACACGTTCCTGAACGTCATGGAAAATCCCGTGGCAACAATTGTCTTTCTCGATATACCATCATATGAAATAAGGACCATTGCCCGTGTCGTTCACCCGGATGATGCATCAGTTCTGCCTTCAGAAAAGAAACTGCTTGAGTTCGTCAATACCGTGCATGAATACATGCACGGGAAATTCGAAAGGTGGTTTCCGCTTTTATTATTTTATTTAGTGGAGGAATTTGATAACTCACCAGGACATAAAAAGGGTGTGCGCACGGTTCCGGAACTACCGACTGAATAGAGACGAGGAACCAACAACACCGCAAACCGTAATTACTATGCACGAAACAGAGTGATTGATAC
>JAFGPO010000077.1 GCA_016936155.1 Caldifarciminota bacterium | reverse complement strand
GTAGTCGGTACCATCATAAGACCCGATCCTCAACACCCTTCAATTCCCTGCTGTTGCCCCTGAAATTTCTGTCTCATTGAAAGTATTCGATCCCGCATAAGCGGATCTCGGGTCATCCTGCCACATACGCGGCAGAAATCAAGGCACCGCTAGCTCCCCATCTAGCACGACCGGTTAACGCACAAAATCAACTCTTTCGAACAAGAACTCGTTTGGTTTTATACCGCAGGTTCCTATGCCCCGTTTCACGAGTTCGGTTTGATAGTTCTCAACGTATTTCAGATTGATCTCTGCAAGCCTTTGGAATTCGGGCACTTTGACCGCTGAAATCAATACAGGATCAGGTTCCCATCCAAGATTTTTCAAGATCGTTCTCTTGGCGATATCGGGATTCCGGTTGAGGTAGCTCAACGAAGCCTCGATCGCATCCTTCACTCGTATCGCTCCGACGCGGTTTTCCACCTTCACAAACTGCTCACGCATTACGATCGCCATATAGGGCATTGACGAAACGATGTATGAAGAAATCAATCCTTCCATGAACACGGAATTCCCAAGGTACACCATATATGCACGATAGGGATCTGCACAGTAGATGACATCGACCTTACCATCCTTGAAAGCCGTGGCGATCTCATCGGGACGCAATAACACCTTTTTTACGTCGGTCAATTTCTGCGCTTCGAGCTGCTGGAGTATCAAATTCACCAGATACTCATCTGACTGCAAATAACCAAGCCGTTTGCCTTTGATATCGGCCAAGCGCTTGATCTTTGTCTCGACCGGCAGAATAAGGGCATCCATATTACGCCCGGATTTTATCTCAATCCCTCCAAACGCCCGTACTGTATCGCCATTGACGCTTGGCGAAACAAGCAGATCATACCATGGTACTGCCACGACATCATACAATCCATCTTTGAGACCCTGAAGCGCATTGCCAGTGATCTCGATGAATTCTGGTTCGACTTTCTCGATCACAAAATACCGGCGCGAGGTGTCCCTCTGTGCAACGTAGAACGGCAGAGATCCATATGTGTTATCAACACCAATCCGGACCCTGGAGGGAAGCGAATCTTTGTACTGCGGATATCCCACAACGAACAACAATCCCAGTGCACCAATGAAGATCAAAACGTTCAGCAGGCGTTCTCTTGCTTTGATTCCCATTACTGCTCCTTTTGCAGTTTGTCTGCTTTCATCAAATACTCGTATGCTTTCTGGTTGTTCCCGGTCTCGCGGTAACAATAGGAGAGATTGGTCATTGCATCGATGTTTTTTTCATCCAACACCAATACTTTACCTTCGAAAATCTTGATCGCCTCTTTGTAGTTCTTCTGCTGCATCTCGATAACACCAAGATACCACCACGAAAACAGGTCATCGTCCTTGATCTCAGTCGCGCGCTTGAAATATCCCTTTGCATCGTCGTATTTTTCAAGCCGGATAAGCGCTTCACCGGTAAAGAAAAGCGCGTTAAGATCATCCGGTACGATATCAAGACTCATTTTCAGGGCATTGTATGCCTCTTCGTATTTTTTCAGGTTCAATCGGGACATACCCAGAAAGTAGTAGCCCTTTGAATAACCATCAACTGCTTTGATAAAACTATCAAACGTACGCCGATTCTGCTGCAGACCTCCTTCAAGACCAAGCTTAACCATAATCAACGTATCCAATTTTACGTCGTTCTTGCCCCACAATGTCAGGATCTCATATTCAATATCCTTGTCAGGAACAGGCAGATTACGGAACACAAGTTTTCGTTCCTTTTCATACTTCGTCTTATAATGTTCGATCGCATTGCCGAAATATACGGCACTGCTATCATATTCTTTACTGTCAAACCACGTCTTGCCGATCAAAAAATGAACATCCGGATTCTTCGGATCATTCTTCAGCGCCTTTTCGAACTCCATGCGCGATTTATCAACTTCACCTTGCTGTTGATATATGACACCGCGCAGGGTATACGTTCTCCCATCCGTTGGATCCAATCGTTCAGCATAGTGTAAGTGCGAAAGAGCTTTTTCATAGTTTTCTCCGTCTGAGAGGTCTCGTGCCGCGTAGTAGAACGGTTGATAGTAATATTGCCAGCCATCCTGGGTCGCGATCCAGGCAATGGTCTTGGTGGAATCGATCTCAAACGCCCGGGTCAAAGCTTCGGCAGCGGCATCCCAATTGCCCAAACCGATTTCACTGCCCCCAAGGATCGTATATAACTCGAAATTGCTGGGGTCAGTCTCGATCCCTTGCAGACAGGCTTCTCGGGCATGAACGTAATCCTGGTCATTGAAATATGCAATCCGTGCAGTATTGAGTGCTACGGGCGGGCATGCCGTATATAGTATCAAAGCGATAACGCCCACCATAAGGAATCTTCTCATTGTACCTCCTTAGCCCAATTTTACTTATATTGACGTGAAAGTCAACAGAAAACACAATCCCAGCACCCTTGATTTTTCCCTTATTTTTCATATTATTATTGCATAATGCCCCTGATTGGCATACTCAGTACGCTGGTATCGCTCTACAGCCCTTTTGCAATCGATTCGACGGTCTACGCCGTGGATATCAACAAAACCGCGATACGAGAGCAGACTGTTCACGGCACTATCATTGATTACTGTATCGACGATTTTCTGTATGTTTTGACCAGACGGTATCTCTACAAACTGAATCCGGATGACCTCTTTATTGTTGATCGCACGCTTCTTCCCCAGACCTATACATCAATGTGTACTAATAAGACCAAGGTTCTCCTGATCGCCGCGGGCGAGATTGTGATCCTGGCAAAGTCCCACCTCGCGTATGAAACCGGGATCGGCATGGTGTACAGCGATATACGGCCCCTGGTTTCAGCCCAGGGCCGCACTATTGCCCCTGATGAAACGTCCCTGTACGTGGCCGAGGATCAAGGATCGAATTCGATCCTGAAAATACTCGATCTCACGTCCGGAAGCGTCAAAAAAGCACTCAAAATTCCGAAGATAACCTGGTACACGTACGATGCAAAAACGAGCACTTTTACAACACTCGATGTACAGGATCATATTACTACCTATAATTTGAATCTCAAAAAGATCGCAATGACCAAGGCACCGTTTACCATCGAACGGTTCCAATTTCAGGCAACCGGATTCTGGATACGTACTCATTCGGGAATATATCTTATCACGGATAAGGGAACGATCGTTGATTTTCAACCTGTGATCAACAGCATTGAGCGCTCGTTTGACGATTTTGTCATCGTGACCGAACAGGAGATCGTACGCCTTGATTCCCTCACGCTCCGGGCACAGAGCGTGGCTTTGAATATTGCTGGCATCACCCGTTTGTTCCATATCGATCATCCTTCATTCATTATCGGTATGGATAAAGACCGCCGCTTTCACTTCATTCATACCGGCACCCTGAGCATTCAACCCCGCATCCAGCATGAATCCATTACCGCGGAAATCATTCCGCACACCACGCCGGTAAAACATGATTCGCTCTGGTATCTGCAGTTCGGGGCATTTTCGAATATCGATAACGCTCTTCAAATGCACAAAGCATATCGGAGCCAGACACTGCCGGTATTTATTGATAGCGCGGACATCTATCGCGTGAAATTGGGAGGCTTCTCTGACAAACAAATGGGAGTTTTTATCGCCGATGCCCTGCATCTGAATGGGTGGCTTTCCCTGCAGGGGAAGACCGCCATCGATGAATATGTTGAATTCTTTGTGGGCCATGAAAAGTTCATTTTAGCGGACGGTACAATAACAAGGAGTGAACAATGAAGAAGATTGTTGTTACTGATCAGGCACCAGCTGCGATCGGACCGTATTCGCAAGCGGTCATTGCAGGTAATCTGATATTTACCGCCGGGCAGATCGCCCTCTCGCCGCAAACCGGGGAATTCACTGCCCGGGATGTAACCGGTCAAACCAAACAGGTACTCGATAACCTGAACGAAGTGCTCAAGGCAGCAGGAACCGATCTCGCGCATGTAGTAAAGACCACGGTCTACCTCACCGCACCCGATCATTTTAAACCCATGAACGAAATATATATGAAGTATTTTACTGATAACCCGCCTGCACGGTCTGCGGTCTTTGTCCAATCACTCCCCAAAAATGCTCTGGTTGAAATAGATGCGATCGCACGATTATAAGGAAATTGAACAAAAACTGAAAATACGGTTCACGCGGCGAACCGTGCTAAAAAAAGCCCTTACCCACTCTTCGTATTCATTAAAGTATGGATCATCAAATGAAGTTCTGGAATTTCTTGGTGACGCAGTACTTGAGCTCGTTACCCGGGAGTACCTGTGGGAAAAATCTCCGGCGGCGCGCGAAGGAGAACTCAGTGAGCATAAAAAGAACTATACGAGCACGGAAGCGCTGTACCATGCTGGTCGCCGCCTCGGCATAGGCAGATACATATTCATGAGCAAAGGTGAACGTGCATCCGGAGGGCAAACCCGCCCATCAATCATTGCCGGCACACTGGAAGCGCTGATCGGAGCGCTCTACATCGACCGCGGATTACCATATACAAGGAAGTTCATTACACGGATCCTATTACAGCGCAAGCGCATTGCGTCCAAGGATCACAAATCCCTGCTTAATCAATGGGCAATGAAACACCATAAGCATGTAATGTATCACATTGCAAAGGAAACCGGTCCTCCCCACCAGCGCACATTCCGCGTCCACCTGTTCATCGATGATAAGAAAAAAACAGTGGGGATCGGAAGATCCAAGAAAGACGCGGAGCAAAAGGCAGCGGAAAAGTACCTTAAAAAGACGGCGAACCGTAGGCAGTAGACCGTAAACCAAGGGATATGATAGTACCTACTAAGAACTGATAAAACGGCGAACCGTAGGCAGAAGGATCGTACGCTAAACACTACCTCGCTATGCGCTAAACGCTACTTCCGGCTGTGCCGGAGGTAATTACGATAGTAATATGTCGTATAGGACTTATATGACTTATATAACTCATAAAGCCCTCTTTCCTCCTCTCGCAGCCCTCTTAAGCCCTCTCATGCCCTCTTCTGCCCTCTTAAGCCTTCTCACGCCCTCTTGAAGCCCTCTTATTCTCTATGATCCTTACTCGCCCCGTATCCGCATCCAGTTCGATCTGCGCGCCATCCGGGATCGAGGATGTAGCCCCGGGCAGCACGATCGCGGGCAAGCCGAGTTCGCGCGCGACCATTGCCGCGTGGCAGATCACCCCCCCTACCTCGATCACCACGCCGCCCGCGATCGAAAACAAAGGGGTCCAGCCTGGATCCGTATGATGGGTGATCATGATCTCACCCTGGTTTAAATTTTGAGATTCTTTGAAACTCCTGATTATGCGGGCCCTGCCCTGCACCCGTCCGAACGAGATCGGCGTACCGCTAAGATTTCCTTTAACCAGTGCACACATACCCGTACGCCTGCCGTCCTCATACACGATATCCGGCGCCGCACAGTTCCGGTATTCATCCCACTCCTTCTTGTTCTGGGCGATCAAACGAGTAACGGTATCGCCGCTCATGTTTCCATCCCGTATCGCCTTGAGGTCGATAAGACTCAAAAAATAGATATCCCGTTTCTCTTTGATCCAGCCACGACGCCGCAGATCATGATCGAGCAGGGATAGTTGCTCCTTGACCCTTCCCAGTATCTTGAAAAGATAATGCTTTCCGGTTTCGCGGATCGGAACGAGATGTTCAATCCGCGGCAGGAATCCTTTCACAATAAACCGGGCACAAGGAGGCAGGTTTTGCAGTAGTCTACGGATGTAGCTCTCGCGTGACTCGGTGTGCCTGGTTGAGGGCATATTTTTGATAATCCTCAAAACCTGACCGGGATCTTCCCGCCAGTTGATACTTGCCGCATCGAATTCAGCAGGACCACGATGCCCGAATTCATCAAGGAACGCATCGAATTGCTTGTGAAACGCTGGATCTTGTTCGTAGAGCACAGCCAGTGCCTTCCCGGAAAGCGAATCCAGCTTTTGCTGAGCCTTGGACGAAAGATCCTGCATCGCTCTGACCATCTCCCCGGTTTTGTCAATAAGACCATACGTTGTCATACGTGCGATCGCCTCGCCCTTCTTACCCATACGCCAGCCGAGGAGTTTTATCAGTAATGCCAGATAGAAAACACTGATCAAAAGACCGGAAAAATAGCGCTTCCCTTCGGGATCGCTTATCGCCTGAACCCACTCCCTGACGTTATTGATGCCGGATTGAAGATCGTGCGCCGGCGCCATCCTCTTCGCATGCTGGTCAACCTTTAAAAAAGCCCGCTCGATCGATTGTGCGGCGGCCCTGAATCGCCAATATGTTTTGAACAGGAAAAACGGCATGCGGACCATCGCGTTGATTGTAAAACGGATCATGGTGAACGCTGGAACCAGCTGCGGGATATATTGAATATCAATGCTTTCCATCGCCGCGCCGAACTGCGGATCGACCGCCGCCCCGCCTTTCATGAAATTCAAAATTGGCGCGATCGATCTGCCGTATGCCGCGGTGTTATTGAGGTTCCAGTACATCCGGCCCAATACCCGCTCAACCGGCGGATACTCGTGGTATTGATCGCGGGTCAAGGGAAACCCAAACACATTGATGATGATATCCGGAAGCCATATCTCATTGAAGAACGAATATCCCATTGGCGAGATCGGATCGGGTATCGTTTCACGAAGGTTGGCATTACACCATACAGTCACGGGTTTTCGTGTAGTCTGGACTGCAGCAGTAAGTGCTCGAGCCTGCAGAATATAGAGACGGTTATCCTGGTATGCCCATTCAATATCCTGGGGCGCGCCGAGGACTCTTTGTAGCAGTTGTCCTGTCTTGTAGAGTTCGAACCGCTGTCTGTGTGATAAAAGATCTTTTCCAGTATGTTCAAGTATCTTTTTTGCTTTCATGAGGTACCGTGTTGGCGTTATCTGACCGGATACGAGTTTGTCGCCCAATCCTTCGCAGCACTCGATGATTACTTCTCCCCCATGTTGTTTGCCAGAAGTAGTCATCACGCCACTGACATCCGCATCGATCTGCTGCTGCAGTATGACTGCCATTTCTCCGGGCACTAATTTGTGTGCCTTTCGGTATGATTGCACACGCCGGGTATCATTGGATTCCCATACCGTTTTAATCGCCTTGATCGTCGCCTCGACCCCTGAGACATTGAGAGTGGTAGCATACATGCCAGCATATGACCGGTCTTTGGTATCTTCAGCAGTGCCTGATGACCGCACGGCAATTGGCTTATTGCTGAAAATCTCATTAAAAACACTGACTACTTCTTGTCCCAGTCCTTCGGGAATACTCCCATGTTCTTTGAAATATTGAAAGGCGCCAACGGAAACCACCACAAACTCTGGCACCCTCACCTGGTCCTTGATTTGCCATAAATTCCATGCTTTCGCTCCGACAACCACCGGGTCTGCCCTGTGTTCTTGTATGATATATTTATACTTCATGCAAATTTGACAGAGAGTCTAATTGCTTTTCCAGTTCCGCGATCTCATCCGCCAGGCGCTGGTATTCTTCGAATAGTTTTCGGGATTTACGGGGATTATCATGGCCGGTATTGCGTGAGAATGCTTGCCGTAATTTGTCGCGCCGCGCTTCCTTTTCTGCGATCTGGCGCCGGATCCGCTGTTCAGGTGCTTCTTTCTCCTTTTTCTTGCCCTTCTTTTTTTCATGTCTCACCACAGCAGGCCGTGCTTTTTTCCATACGTAATATGTGTAATCACCCGGATAATCATGGAGATTGCCGTTTTTGATCTCAATGATGCGGTTGGCAAAATCCGCGATGAGGTCCCGGTTGTGCGTAACCAGGATTGTTGTACCTTCATACCTTTCGATCGCCTGTTTGATCGCTTCAACCGAATCCCGATCCAGGTGGTAGGTCGGCTCATCGAGGATCAAGATGTTTGACGGCTGGCACATCGCCTTCAATACGACAAGGCGCGTTTTTTCACCCCCGCTGAGAACAGATACGGTCTTGAACACATCATCACCCGAGAAAAGGAACAACCCTAAAAAAGCGCGCGCATTCTGAACAACCGATAACTGGGTGTCCTGCATGATGGAATCGAGCACGGTCATTTCAGAATCGAGTTTGAGCAACAGGTCGTGCGAGAACGCAGCCACATGCATACGTTCGCTCACGATGCGTTCGCCGTGCAAAGGCCGCTCGAATCCGGCGATGATCCGGCAGAGCGTGGATTTTCCAGCGCCATTCTTACCCACCAGGGCGATACGATCACCCCGCTGGATCGTTAAAGATACATTCCTGAACACCCTGTTTTTGCCGTACGCATGCTCAATGCCCTTCAATTCCACGAGCCGTTTGCTATGCACCTCCTCGACCGGAAATTGCACCCGAATGCTCTTGCGGTTTCTCTCAACCTGCACCCGCTCAAGCCGCTCCAAATACTTTTCCCGGCTCCGGACCAAACGGGCTTTCTTTTTGTTCGCTTTGTTCCGGGCAATAAAATCCTTGATCTCGGCGATCCTTTTGTCCTGCACTGCCGCCATATGGAGCAGCCGCTCTTTGCGCTGAATGGATTCGCGCACATACCCCGAGTAATCGGTCCGGTACTTCCGGCACGTTCCTGCGTCCAGCTCAATGATACCGCTGGTGCCCTGTTTCGTCTTCAAAACCTTGTCAAGAAAATACCGGTCATGGGAAACGACCACGAGCGCTCCCTCGAAGGTATCAAGGTAATTTTCCAGCCATTCAATGGATTCAATATCCAGATGATTGGTCGGCTCGTCGAGCAGCAGAACATCCGG
>JAFGPO010000076.1 GCA_016936155.1 Caldifarciminota bacterium | reverse complement strand
GATCAACATTGAAAACCGGATCCCGGCGCGTACCGGATTGACGGCTGCATTGACCGGAACTGCTGGTGTTGCAAACTCGGCAATACTTACATAAGGATTCGGTTCACCCGGGGTGTGTGTCGTATAGTCGTGAAAATCAACATAATTATTATCAGTATCGTCACCATCTGGATAACGGCCAAGTGAATGATCGTAGTCAACATCAGGCGCTGGCAACCACTCTCCTGTGAACACCCACCCATCGATCGCACCGTAGCCAAGCGCATCGATCGTTATGTTATTCATGCGCAGTTCGATATTGTCCGGACCGTTTTGCAGATCCGCCGTACTCGACATAAGGTCATGGTTGGCGACACCTGAATCCTGGGCAACGACAAAGAATCCATCCCCGGGCAGCGAAAACCCGCTCAAATCGATCACCACATATTCACTGCCGTCATATCCATTCACGCCGACAAGCGAATAATTATCGAGGCTCATACCGCCGCTGCTCCCATAGAGTTCAATGAAACACGCTGAATCCGTTCCCGGTGTATCGTAGAGCACCTCGTTGATCGCGAGGTCGATATCACCGATGAATAGTGCATGGGTATCTGATCCCGTCGACAGTCCGTCATTGTCCACGAAAACAGCGTAGTAAAAGACCGTATCCCCGGCAATCTGCCCCGGAATCGTATACATGAATGTATCGTTCACGATTGACACGTGCATCAGGGGGACCGGACTGCCAAGCCCGTTGATCCCGTAATAGAGTGTATCCCAATCGATCGAACCATCATCCGTGACATGTCCATAGACATCAACATCGATCGACGCCGGCGGATTGATCGGGGTATGCCACACCCGGACAATAACCGGGGGTTGAGTTGACGGGGCGCTGAACCCAGCATCATCGATAAAAAATATGGCATCGCCGTCCCACTGAGCGGAAATATCATACGCCCGGACCATGACAAACGCGGATTCAGCGTCAGACGGGGATGTCACGGTATACGATAAGTACTGCCAGCCAGTCGAATCAGCCGAATAATCAGCCGACCAGGCAGATCCTGACGGGTACCAGTATATCCCCTGGCGCACCCGTCCCGCCGGATCATTATCATACACCCATACTGTGTATGCATACTGCATATTCGGCTGAACCGAAAAATTCCCCTGTGAAAGATCAGCGCTTGCCTGTGTCTGCGTGAAAAGACTTTCCCGTACGCTGAAATTCCCACCGTGGGCAATGACATCTTCCTGATAGAGAACGATACTATCATCGCCAATCCAGTATTCGGGCGATCCTGCTACCCACGCTTCAAATCCCGGGTTCAAGAGAAGATTCTGGGCAAATGCCGCACTGCAGAGACAGACGATCAACACTGCTCGCACCATAGTACCTCCTTTGTCGTGGTGTCTTCTTGTTCGATCGGCGTATTACATGACCGTGCGCTCATGCGCATTGCCATGGATATTTGCATAGAGAATGCTCATACGGTTTGTTGAGCCATGAATTTCTGGATCCGCGCCATCCGCTGACGGGTGAAAAGTTTTGCCAGAGATATCACCTGGAGAAGCGAATCGGTCTGGGGTACGATACCGACAAGAAATGTCTGGCGCGGGATACAATCTGGATAGGCTATGATCTCATGTGCGTTTACGATTCCGAGTACTTTATCGACAAGCATACCGATCATTGTCTCCTGGTAATGAATAATGATCACTTCGTTCTTATCACTGCATTCGAGGGACAGATGACCGGGGAGATCATAGAGCGGTATACGCAGTCCCCGCAAAGTGAAAAATCCAATAAGATTCCTGGTGCCGGTCTTTTGTTTCATAAGTATGCTCTTTGGACGGGCGATCTCCTGAACCTCCTCGATAGGTACTGCAAGCGATACATCATTGATCACGAATGAAAGATAGTACTGCATTATCGGAACTTGGAAATAAGTTCTGCAAGCTTCATTGCGAATTCCGCGAGCAGTTGAGCGGTCGATGTGAATTCCTGCATCGAAGCGGTTTGTTCCTGGACCGATGCCGATACCTCTTCGGTCGCTGCCGCGGTATCCGCGGCTACCTGCGCGATCTGCTCGACCTGTTTGACAAGTTCCTTGGTATTGCTCGATTGATTCGATGCCGCATCATTGATGCGCGATATCATGTCGGTGATAAGGTCGACCGCCTTCGCAATACCGGTAAATTGTTCTTCGGTCTGAATCGCGAGTTCCTTTGACTCCGTCATCTTTTCGCGCTCCGAGGTCAGCAGGTCGTTCAATTCCTGGATCGTATTATTGATCTCAAGGATCAAAGATTCAACGATCGACGATGACCGCTGTGTTTCGTTCGCTAAATTACGGATCTCATCCGCGACCACGGCGAATCCTTTGCCCTGTTCACCGACGCGGGCAGCCTCGATAGCTGCATTTAAAGCGAGGAGGTCGGTTTGTTCGGTAATGCCACCGATGATATCGAGGATCTTTTTGATCTCAGTCGCCTGGTCACGTAAACGGATCATCTTTTCCTCGCTGAATTTGGTCTGTTCAAATATTTCTCTTGAAAGGGTTGCCTCGTGCTTCGAAAGCCCCATGCCCTGCTGTGCTGATGTTGCAGTGCGGCGCGACGAAACAGATGCCATCTTTACCTGCGATGAGATCGACGTAGTCAGGCTGTTCAGGTGTTCAATGGCATGCGCGATCGTTGAGATCGAGGCCGACTGATCCTGAGCACCCTTTGAGATCTGCTGTATCGTCGAGCTCACCTCTTCCAAAGATGCATTCATCTGTTCCGATACTGAAGAAAGGTCCTCCGATGAGGTCTTGATCTCGCCGCCCATATGCTGAAGCGAGCTCGCTGAATTTTTGACCTGGGTTATGACCGTTCCAAGAGCGCGCTCTATTGGCGTCAGCAGTGAAACCGGTGCATGGGGTAATGCATCACGATCGCGCCATGTTTCGATATCCCGTGAAAGATCGCGGATGGTCCGTTTTAAAACCGAAGAAAGGACCGCCGCAAACAGTATTGCGATCAAAGCAGTAACGACCGAATATCCCAGGATGGCAGTGAACCTGACCGGGAGCAGCACCATGACCGGATAGAGAGCGCATGCAAAGAAGCTGAGCGCGATCTCCTGGGCGAACGTAAATCCATGATCTTTATCACTCTTCGGCAATGCACGGATGACAAAGTACTGGATCATTGCAGCAAGCACGCCGACCGCGATCCCGGCGATCAATAGCCATACAACATCCAGGCCGGCAGATCCAGCAAGAATACCGGAGAAAACTGCCGCAAAAGAGGTACCGCATATCGTCGCGATACTCAGTGTCCGCATACTCATCCGTTGATTAATCCCATGGTGTACATAGGCAATGAACAAGATGATGATAAAATTCCAGCGTACCTGTTCCCAGTACGCGAGTTTCCCGGTCACAAGCGCAAATAACAGAATCGTTGCCACAAAACCGCCAAGTACGACAAAAATCCTATTTTTTTTCATCCCCGCTCCTCCACCCTGCGAGCATTTCCATCATCCGGCGCGGGTTCAATATGCCAACGAACCTTTGCTCGAACCAAAATATCCCCTCAAGGAACTCTCCCTCTTCAGCGGTAAAACAATCCGGCAGAGCATGCCGAGAACCCATATGTTCCGGTATGATCTCGATATCAGAATCAACGAGGAACCCCATATGATCACCGTTCATTTTCACGATCACGCACACCGGTGTCGGATCTTTGCATTCTTCCACGTTAAGGAGTGTATGTAATGAAACGACAGGCAGGGATCTGCCGCGGAGATTCATAATCCCGGTAAAGACCTCGGGTAAATGTTCGACGTGTGTCACCGTGAATGAATAGAGCGTCTCCATGATGCTCTCCATGGGGAAAGCATACATCTCAATCCCGACCTGGAACACCGCGATCTTTACCTCACTGCTCTTTCCCGGGTCTGCTCGGGTGTATGAACTTGCTTTTATGTGAGCCGTCTTTTTCACTTTTCCTGGTAACGTTTTCTTGTGCGTCGACCTCTTTCCTGCCATGGATAATTGTGTCTAATTTTATATGTTTGTCAAGCGACAATAACGCTTCGGAGCACGACACGCTGCTTCGCATCTGAAAACACATCCACTTGCAGTGGATTGAAGACACGGCGCTGCGCGCCTGAAGTCACGCTTCGCTGAGGATACACATTGGTCTGTCCTCTATGCCTTATCAATGGAGATTATCAGCGGATCAGAATAGCAGCATGCAGATACCCGATGATGCATGCCCAATGCGATCACACCTTCGGCGGAATAGCCTTCTTATGCCCTATTCTATGGTATCAGAACTGCGTTGTCGTGATCGGTTCTGCAATCGAGTGGAAGAGCCGGTTCAGGGTGTCAAGGTATGGCGGTTTGGAAATTTCGATCAGCCCGTACAGGTACAGATCCTGAAAGCCGACCACTCCCATGATGAGGGAAGAGAAATCAGCGACATCCATGCGGATCTCCACATCGACTTTACCGGTTTTCAGAACTTCCGGTATTCCCCTGTCGAACCGAATAACGATGCTGCCGTCATTATCAGGCAGAAAATCATCGATAACGGACATCTTGATTGTACAGGTCATACCGCCGAAATCGTGCTGGTGAAGAACCGTGAATAAACGCCCCGTGTCGATCACGCGGTACATGATCCCAACGCCCTGCCGGTTGACCTGATGGGCAAGGGGCACGAACATCGTATCAGTCCCATCGCGTGGATCATGGAGCATATGATGAAAATTGTCGTCCTGGGTGGCATATACGACACGGTGTATCTGGTCAAGCTGCGTATGCAGGAAACACAGGAGCCCGCTCAACGCCTCGCGCGTTTCATAAATAAATTCATGGACGATAATATCATTCTTTATCCAATTTGCTTCCTGCACTTTCTTGAAGGAGTAAACAAGGTAGCCCAGTATTATATGTTCTTTCTGATAGACAAGCACCCTCCTTCCGGATGATGCGAACAGAAATGTCCATTTCATCGCTCGTTCCGTAAACATGCCGTGGTGCTTGGTACGGAATCGTTCGTAGCAGGCCTTGATAGCGCGGTGATCTCCAGGTTCCATGTATCGGACATGCTCCTTGAAACCGCGCACTGGTAAGTCCGAGGGCTTGAAATAATACTGGTTTACTTTCGTGCCGTACCCGTACCCCATTTTTTTGTAAAAATCCGGTCGAAACGGATAGAGGGCGGTCATCGGCACCTTTTTCTTGCGGCAGAACGTATGGAAGAACTGAATGAGCTCCTTGCATACGTGTTCCTTCTTATGCAGCAGATCCACCGCGACCAGACCCACGCCCGGGATCGGCAAATCGATCGAGTGGTAATTCATGGTGAAGTCATAGAGCGCCATTCCCCCGAGTAACTGATGGGAGCGGTATAAACCATAGTAATCTGTCAATGGATCACGTGCCGCCTGTTTCAGCCGCGCCACTGTCTTTTTCTTTTCTTCGGGCGCGGAAATCTTCATACCCGGGTATGCATCGGCGATGATGTCGACGAACGCCGGCAAGTCTTTTATCGGGATACGTTTTATAGTGCTCTTTTCCTGTACTCTCATAACGAGTGAATGATAAACAGAACACATGACAAAGTCAAGAGGATGACACGTGGACACAAGCGGCATTGCAAATCGGCGTGCTGTCAGTTGACAGCTCGTGTTTTCTGAATACTATTACAAAAAGGAGTATCATGAAAACCATCACTTTTATATTTTTATTGCTCTCGGCCGCGGGCAGCATCAATGCCCAGGATGTTGACCAGGTGATAGAAAAAACCTTGGCGCACTATCAGAACATGGAGAGTTTCTACGCGGAATTCGAGCAAACAATGTGTGATGAAGTTCAGGGGATTTGCTGCACATACACCGGCAAGATCTATTTTTTGAAGCCAAATTTTTTTCGCATGGAAATGGACGACCCCAGGCAGGTCTATGTTGGCGACAGCGTATCGCTATGGATCTACCTGCCGGAGAAAAAACATGCGATCCGGCAAAGCCTGGGAGAAGTCCCTTTTCAGATCAATCCCGATCACTTTCTGCTGAATTATAGTGACCGGTTCATTGCCGCGATCTCGAATGAAAATAATGACAGCTATGAAATCCTGCTGAATCCGAAGCGGGAAACCGATATCTATGATCACATTATGATCGTCATCACAAAGCAGGATCATAAAATTACCGCGATAACGATCTGCGACCAGGCAGGGTCAGAGAACACTTTTCACTTCAATAAAATCGAAATCAATAAGAAGATCTCAAAGAAAAAATTCCAGTTCGAGCCGCCGGGAGGTACGCAGGTGGATGAATACTGACCTTTTCATGGATGCATGCTGTTTTGCCTGCGGCAGGGATAATGACAACGGTCTGCACCTCGATATTAAAAAAACCGATCAAGGAGTAACCGCATTGTTCCGGGCGCCGGCATGGTGCCAGGGATATGAAAAAACCGTCCACGGCGGTATTATATCCACGATCCTCGATGAACTGGCAGTATGGGCCGCATATCATGCAGGACATAAATGTGTGACCGGAGAACTCATCGTACGTATTAAAAATCCCATGCATATCAAAATCCCGTATAGTGCGAACGGATCAGTCATAAAAGCCTATCATCGATTGGTTTTTGCCTACGCTGAGATACTCGATGAGCAAAAACTCCTGTATGCCTACGCGCACGCAAAACTGTTGAAGATTCAGTAGGGACTTGAACCTTTATGAAGTGCACTATCCTCTCCCTGGGATGTCCAAAGAACCTTGTAGAATCCGAGGAAATCATCGGCACGCTCGGCGCGGCCGGGTGTTCGATCGCAGCATTTCCTGAAGATGCGGACGTTGTGATTATCAACACCTGCGGGTTCATTGCTCCGGCACTCGAGGAAACGCGTCAGGAAATCCATGCGACGGTATCGATCGCGAAAAAAAACGGTGCCCGGGTGTACGTTTACGGGTGCGCGGTGGAACGCGCACAGGATGAATTACGCAGGGAATTCCCTTCTATTCAGAATTGGTTCCGGATTCCGCAACGGCAGGATATGCTCGAGGCTATTCTGCATGAGCCGGCAAAACAGGCAAGCCGGTTAATCACCACGCCCGGATACGCGTATCTTAAGATCGCGGATGGTTGTTCAAATCACTGCGCATACTGTACGATCCCCAGTATCCGGGGTCCATTCCGAAGCCTGCCAGAAAAGGCCATTCTTGAGCAGGCGCGGGAACTCGCCGCGCTCGGCATCAAGGAATTGATCGTTGTGGCGCAAGACACGACACGTTACGGGGAAGATCTGCCTGATAGTAAAACATCCCTTGCCCAACTCCTGCGCAAATGCACCCAGATACCAGGTATCGCCTGGGTGCGGCTCCTCTATGCTCATCCCCGGGGCGTTACTGATGAATTACTCCGGGAAATAGCGGAAAACGACCGGATATGCACGTACCTTGATGTTCCGATCCAGCATAGCAGCGACCGGCTGCTTGCTGCGATGAACCGCGGTATTTCGCGCAAGGGGATCGAAACCTTGTTCAAAAAAATCGAATCAATTAAAGGTCTTTCTCTCCGCACCACGGTAATCGTTGGATTCCCGGGTGAAACCGATGATGATTTTATGGAGTTAATGAACTTCATCAAGAATGCACCGGTAACCTGGTTAGGCGTATTCAAGTACTCGTGCGAGCCCGGAACGCCGGCATCGCGGTTAACTCAGATCGACCCGGTATGTGTTCAGGAACGAGTGCAACAACTCATGGATCTTCAAGCTGTCCTGTTACATGAACACTACCGGTCTGAACTCGGCAAAACCCGTAAGGTCATGGTGCATGATCAGAATGGGTTTTATTGCGGCCATAGTGAGTATTCCTGTCCTCAGATCGATGATCCAATCATAATATGCAACCATGACCTCGATCTGGGACGATTTTACCAGATCCGCATTGCTCAACTGGACGATCAACACCTCTATGGTGAGGTTATTGATAATGGATAAAATTACACGCCCCTTTGTTCCAATCGCCTTCATGATGCTCCTGTGCATCATTCGAGCAAGCAATGGACTTGAGGTACCGCTTGATTTTCACGCCGGCGGCTTTCTGGGGAAATACTTGAATAGTGATACTGTCCGTTATAACATGGATGCGTCGATCAGTGTATATTGCACATTACTGCGCCACAACCGCTTGTCTTTTTTCGTCCTTTATCGCGATGATCTTGATATGGCGGAACAGACCGGTGGCGTTTCGCTCGATCCGCGGTATGCCCACTACTATATCACCGGAGGATTTGATCGGGTTTTTTCAGCCGTCTTCACTGCATTGTACTTTGTCCATGACTGCGTGCATGATATCGATTATAATGTAGAGGGCACGCCGGTTTTTAATCGGTTCCGCATCCAGTGTGCGGATATTAACTATTACCCTGGGAACCGGTATCATGAAAACGATCGTTTCTTATGGAATGTCGAGCTAGGCCTTTACCCCCACTGGAAGTATCATGGATGGGACATCAATGCGGGCGCCGATTATGAGTATGAAGGTATCGCAACGATACAATGGGAATGCTTCAGGCATTCACAAATCAGCGTTGCAGTACAGCCCTGTGTGCACATAACAAAGGGTGATTCAACCTGGTATCACCAGCATACGGCTGGACTCCAGGTATATCTCACCAATAATGGTAAGCGGATCGGCACTGAACTCACCTATAATATCTGGAACAATGATCCAATCAAGGACCCTGATAAATTATGGCTATTATCACTGTTTGTGGCATTCTGATCCAATCGCTGATCTTCTCATCCGGCGAAACTGCATACGAATTGTACAGTATCGGTCTTCAAAATGAAATGGCTGGTAATATTGTGACGGCGATAGAGTATTACAAAGAAGCGCTCAAAAAAGATCCCTACGAACCGGATATATATGTGTCGCTAGCAAACGCTTTTTACCAGGTCCGGCAGTTCGACCAGGGCATCGCAATTGGACGAGCCGGATTGAATGTTGCCCCGCTTGACCTGAATTTACTCGAGATCATTGCGATCGGGTATCTTGGAAAGGGCGATCTGATGCGTGCGATCAAAGCATACCGGGATCTTCAAGATCAGTGTCCTGAGTGCATCGAGCACTACGAGACTCTGTCGATCCTCTATGAAAGCATCAAGGATTTGAAGACCGCCCAGCAAGTCCTGCTCGATATCCCGGATACCCTGAAGATTGCGGACACCTATGTCCAACTCGGTTTGCTTGCAGGCAAAGCCAAGGATCACGGCACGGCGATCGGATACTACCGAAAAGGCTTTGCGCTTGACGCGCTCAACTCGACCGTGCTCGTCGGGCTTGGTACCGGTTTTGATATCATCAATGTAAAGGACTCTGCCATCTATTACTATGAACGATCATTATTCGACGACACGCTTCTCAGCACAGTCGGACGACGGCTTGTTGATCTCTATGCAGATGTTGACGCGTATCCGGAGTTGATCGCGATCGCGCATAAGATCCTCAGTCTCGATCCCGAGGATGGGTATGTCAGGCGCAGCCTTGGTTTTGCTCTATACAAGACCGGTTCTCTTGACTCCGCGCTCCAGGAATTCATGCTCGCATCGCGCATGCACCCGGACGACGTTTATTCGCGGTTTTACATCGGCCGCATCTACCTTGAAAATCGAAAATGTAAGAATGCGCTAACCGAGATCAGCGAAGCGCTTGCAATCAATCCTGACTTCATTGAACTCTGGGTATATCTCGGCTTTGTCGCGATCGATACACGTGACTATGATCTCGCACGCACGGCATTCCATGAAGCCGCTCACCGCGGTGGTGATCTTATACAGCTCTACTACCTGCTGGGTGTGACCCATGAAATGCAGGGGAATGAAACTGAGGCGCACCGCTATTACCGGAAAGCATTGACGGAAGCCCCGGAGGATATCCCGAGTCTTGATGCCCTTGCGCACCTCTTAGAGCGCGTTGACCGGAAGGAAGATGCATTCCGTATCTTCACAAGGATCATTGAACTTGATTCCACGAACGCGACCGCTATGAACTACGTCGGATACATGCTTGCTGAACGGAGCGATAGTCTTGAGTATGCCCTGGAATTGATCGACCGCGCCCTGCAATTGGACGCCCACAACGCTTTCTTTATCGATTCGCGCGGGTGGGTATTCTTCAAAATGGGCCGCTACGAAGATGCGCTTTTTGAACTCCAGCGCGCCGCGGACATTACGGATGATGCCGTGATCCTGGAACACCTTGGCGACGCGTACATGCAATTGTCTCAAAAGGAAAAAGCACGCACTGCATACTTGCGTGCCCTGAACATGGCTCCGGACAGCAGGACACTGCAACAGAAACTGGAAAAACTGAAACACGACTGACATGTACCCGCCATTTCGCACCAAAACAACAGAAAAACTCCCCATGCCGGATAGACGGTCGCGTATGCGTACGCTGCGCAAGGCGGGATTCAATCCTTTCCAGATACCGGCTGACCAGGTAATCATCGATCTGATATCGGATTCAGGCACCGGTGCGATGAGCGTCTTGCAATGGCAAGCACTTATCAGCGCGTCCGAGGATTTTTCCGGCCAAACAGCATACCGTGATTTTGTGGCAACCGCGCGCCGCTTGTTCTCCATGCCGTATATTCAACCTGTACACCAGGGACGTGTTGCTGAAAACCTCTTATTCCGGCTTCTGCTCAAACCTGCCGATTGTGTCGTTTCCAATACGCATTTTGAAACTACGCGCAGTAATATCGAATCGATCGGCGGACGCGCGATCGATCTGCCTGAACAACGACGACCATACTGCGGTAATTTGAATGTAAAAAGACTTACCGCCCTCTTACGTTCCACACCCGTCCGTATGATCGTCCTTTCGATCACGAATAACATACGAGGCGGCCAGCCTGTTTCCGTGGAGAATATGCGGCGCATCAAACGAATATGCCAGCGCCATCACATGCCCCTCATATATGATGCAAGCCGTTTCTCGGATAACGCCTACCTTATACAAGAAATCACCCGGACAAAATCGACTATCCCCGAGATCTGCGCCCGGATGTTTCAATTCGCAGACATGCTATACCTCAGCTGCAAGAAAAGCGTCATGGTCAATGTCGGCGGCTGCATCGCCCTGCGCAGCAAGGTTTTGTTCGAGAAATTAAAAGTCGCTGTGCTGCAGCAGGAATCATACCCGACATCCGGTGGTCTTGCCGCCCGGGATCTCGCGGCAATGAATATTGGCTTGCGTGAAGCGGTCGACGGATCGTATCTTCATGCCCATTGGGAACTGCTCCGCGGCCTGGGCAGGGCTCTGGAAAAAAACAATGTTCCGATCATCAAGCCGATCGGCGGTCATGCGATCACGATTCCTTTGAAACAGGACGTTCCGCACGCTGCATTCGCTCTTGCCGCAACCGTTTATCATATGTCCGGTGTCAGGGGTGGTGTGTTCAATGGCCAGTACCGCCTTGCTCTTCCCCGCCGTGTATATTCCCTGGCACATTTGCAATACGTCGCACAGGCCGTCGGAAAGGCGTACAACAAACCCATGATCCGACTCAAAGCCGTGAACGAGCCCGCGGAATTCCATGATTTTCTCGTGCGGTTTAAGAAAATATAGAATGGAAGAGGGTTTTTAAAGGATGAAATATGGTTTTGGAGTGTGCTAACTTGAGAGCACCCTCACCCTGACCCTCTCCCTGTACAGGGAGAGGGGATTTTGGTTCAATAACCAATAACAAACGGCAAATAAGTCCATATGTAAACATGTTCGAGACATCGGGATTTTAAGATTGCGACTGCAAGAATAACTGCAACTATACGAATCGCTATGAAGGTATGTCCAATAAATACGTGAAATTGATGTAATGCTTGACAGATTTTTTAAAGTGAGTACAATATAACGGACATTATGGGATATCAGTTAAGGAGGTTATGTGCAAGAACGTTTCACTGAACGAGTCAGAAAAATCCTGCACCTCGCGCGAGACGAGGCCGCACGGTTCAAACAGAATTTCATCGGAACCGAGCACCTGCTTCTTGCCATGATCAAAGAAGGCGAAGGCGTCGGTGCTATGGTGCTGATCAACCTTGGATTGGAATTGAATGAATTGAGGAAAAGTATCGAAAATTCGATAAATAGCGGCGTCGGAGGTAAAATCGATATCCCGCTGAGCAATGAGGCGCGTTTATGCCTTAATTATGCAATGGAGGAAGCCAAAAACTTCGGCCACTCTTATGTGGGAACCGAACACCTGCTCCTTGGTATTATCCGGACCCAGGGCAGTCTTGGTTCCCAGATCCTGGAATCCGTTGGCATGGATTATGATACGGTCAAGAGCGAGATCATCCAACTGCTCCGCCCTGAAGGCGTGATGACCGGCAAAACTAAAAACAAGCAGCGCGGATCAGCGCTTGAGCTCTTTTCCCGGGATCTAACGCAAATGGCACGCGAAGACAAGCTCGATCCGATCATCGGACGCGAGAACGAGATCGAACGGGTGATCCAGGTGCTGTCGCGTCGCAAAAAGAACAATCCAGTGCTCGTTGGTGAAGCGGGCGTCGGCAAGACCGCGATCGTGGAAGGCCTGGCCCAGGATATTATCGCGGGGAATGTCCCGGATTGCCTGAAATCCAAGCGTGTCGTTGCGCTCGATATGGCATCGATCGTGGCCGGGACCAAATACCGGGGACAATTCGAGGAACGCCTCAAAGCGGTCATTAACGAAGTCAGCAAAACCGACGACATAATCGTTTTTATCGACGAACTTCACACGATCGTCGGCGCGGGGGCGGCCGAGGGAGCGATCGATGCATCAAACATGCTCAAACCGGCGCTTGCCCGCGGCGAGTTACAATGCGTGGGTGCGACCACGCTTGAGGACTACCGCCGATACATCGAAAAGAACGGTGCCCTGGAACGAAGATTCCAGCCGATCATCGTAAACCCACCGACCGTTGAAGAAACGATCAATATTCTCCAAGGATTGAAAAAGAAATACGAAGAACACCACCATATCACCTATACGGATGCTTCACTGGAAGCCGCGGCACGGCTGTCAAACCGTTACATCACAGACCGTTTTCTTCCGGATAAAGCGATCGACGTAATCGATGAAGCGGGCGCGAAGGTGAAGTTATCCAAGGTGACAAAGAGCGACGAACAGATCGAACTCGAAACGGCTATCAAAGAATTGAAAGTAAGGAAGGATAAAGCGGTCACTGACCAGAAATTCGAAGAAGCAGCAAAGCTCCGTGACGAGCATAAGAAAATGACCGCGCAACTGGATGCAGTATACAAAAATGCCAATGCACCCTGCCCCACCGTCCAGGAAGAGGATATCGCTTTTGTCGTATCCCGCTGGACCGGGATCCCGGTATCAAAGATCGAAGAAAAGGAATCCAAGCGTTTATTGCGCATGGAAGACGAATTGACAAAGAAGATCGTGGGCCAGAACGAAGCGATATCAGCGATCGCCAAGGCGGTCAGGCGGAGTCGTGCCGGGGTTAAGGATCCCCGGCGTCCGATCGGATCCTTTATCTTTCTGGGACCGACCGGCGTTGGTAAGACTGAACTTGCGCGCCGTCTTTCTGAATTCATGTTCGGCGATACGAACAGCCTCGTGACCCTCGACATGTCGGAATACATGGAGAAATTCAACGTATCGCGTCTTATCGGTGCACCGCCCGGGTATGTGGGATACGAAGAAGGCGGTCAACTCACCGAAAAGGTCAAACGGAAGCCCTACTCGGTCGTGCTCTTCGACGAGATTGAAAAGGCACACCCTGATATCTTCAACATCCTGCTGCAAATACTCGAGGACGGTCAGCTGACCGATGCCTATGGGCGGAAAGTCGATTTCAAGAACACGGTCATCATTATGACTTCGAACATCGGTACCGCCGAGATAAAACGCAGCGATGGTCTTGGTTTTTCAAAACCCACTGCGGAGATGACCTATGATAAAATGAAAACGATGCTCCTTGAACAGGTCAAAAAGATGTTCTCGCCGGAATTTTTAAATCGCATCGACGAGATCATCGTATTCCGCCAGTTGACCAAAGAAGACATGAAAAGTATCGTCGATATCCTTATCACCGAGGTCGAAGAAAGGCTGAGCGAAAAGAAAATGATTATAGAACTCGACGAAACAAGCAAAGAACTGCTCGTTGAAGAAGGGTTCGATCCTGAATTCGGCGCCCGTCCGATCAAACGTACGATCCGGCGTTTGATCGAGGACCCTTTGTCCGAAGAGATCCTTAAGGGCAATATCAAGAACGGCAAACGCATCTCCCTGGTACGGGCCGGCGACAAGATAGAATTCAAACAGAAGTGATACTCCTGGCGTTTCTCCTCTCATACACGATCGCGGATATAGATATCCAGGCCAGCCGTGTGGACCCCGCCCTTATCCTCGAAACCTCAGGGATCAGTATCGGCGAAGAACTCCGGCCCGCGGATATCCAGAAGGTCATTCATAATCTTTCACGTCTACACCTCTTCAATCATATCGCGATCGATACGAGCATCATAAGTGACGGCGTATTCGTTACGATCCGTGTTGAAGAAGCCCCGTTCCTGAAATCCCCGCCACAATTCATTGGAAATTCCAAAATAAAGAGCAAGGATCTTACAAAAAAGGTCGAATTGCGCGCCGGACAGGTATTGACCGACCGTCATGTTTTTGATGCAAAACACGCAATCCTTGCGTATTACGAAGAAAAAACCTTTTATGGAACCGAGGTTCAGGATAGTGTTACTGAAGCGATCGACAATCAAGTGGAATTGATCTTCCGGATCACCGAGGGATCCAAACCACGGATCGGTGAGATCGTCATCGAGGGGAACACAGCGTTTACCGATACCAGGATACGTAAACTGATGAAGAACAAACCTAAAGGATTCCTGCGCAGCGGTAAACTCGATCGGGAAGAATTATCGCTTGACCTCCTGAAGATAGAAGGCTTCTACAAAGAGAACGGATACCTCGAAGTACGTGTTGACCAACCCCGGATCGAAGTTGTTGGTGACCGGTTCGTCATAACTATAATGGTAACCGAAAACCGGCAGTATTATACGGGCACGGTCGCCTTTGAGGGGAACGAAGTATTCAGCATTGAGCGGCTTGAAGAACTTATGACGTATGAACCAGGTACTATCTACAACCTGACCGCGATCCAGGAAACGGACATGAATTTCGGAGCGGCGTATGGGGACGAAGGGTACATTTACTGCAATATCGTCCGGGACGAAGAGGTGCGCGATGACAGCATCATCGATATCACCTACCAAGTAAAAGAATCCGAACCAGCGAACATCAACCGCGTCATAATCACCGGCAACTACTCAACACAGGAAAAGGTCATCCGTCGCGAGATCGTATCGCTTCCCGGCAGCCGTTTCCGGCGGTCGGATATCATCCGCAGTGCGCGCGAAATATTCAATCTTGGGTTTTTCGAGAACGTTGAACCCAACTATGGAACCCCTGACCAGGAAGGCAACATCGACCTCATTTACCATATCACTGAAAAAGATGGTGTAGCAACAGTCGGTGCCGGCATCGCTTATTCTGCGCAAGACCGTCTTACAGGATATTTCGAACTGTCTCACCCGAATCTTTTTGGGCGAGGACAGCGTCTCTACACCAAGTTCGAGATCGGAGGCCGTCTCACCAACGTCCAGCTGGGATTTACTGAACCATGGCTTTTTGATCGAAGGATCAGCGCGGGCGGGGATATTTACTACACAAACCGGTTCTGGGATTTTTATACAAAAAGGGATATCGGTATCGCCGGCCGGCTGACCCTCCCCTTTTATCTGGATTACAGTCAACTCGCATATACGCTACGGACCGAGCGTACTGAAATATTCGATATCGCCTCCTCTTATGTACCACCAGAAACCGGGTACAGCCTTTTTGACGATACGATCCCAAAATGGACGATCTCAAACTCATTCGCCATCGCACGCGATTCACGCGATTTTATTTTTAATCCCTCAAGTGGAACCTATATCGCGCTCCGTGCTGAGATCGCCAAAAAATTCCTGTTCGCTAATATCGACTACAACCGTCTCACCTTTGAAGCACGCACGTACTACCCGGTATTCTGGAAATTCGTGCTTATGCTTCGGACCAAGGCGGGTATTGTTACCAGTATCGATGAAGTCCCTCTGTATAAGCGCTTTTACGCCGGCGGTGTCGGCGATGATGGAGTGCGTGGTTATGCAGACCGATCATTGTCCCCGGTCGAGGACGGACGGCGGATCGGTGGGAATGCGATACTCGTGAATAATATCGAACTGAAATTGAAATTATCACAAAGTCTCGCCTTTCTTCTTTTTTACGATGTGGGTAATACGTTCGAAACTTACCGGGATATTAATCTGCACGGTCTGTACCGGGGTGCCGGAGCCGGGGTAAGGATCGAAGTCCCGATGATGGGCGTACTCGGTTTCGATCTCGGCTATGGGTTTGACAGCGAAAGCCCGGGATTCGAACCTCATTTCCAGATCAATCCATTTGGTATGTTTTAATGCTCATGTGCGGGGGAACAATGAAAAAAATATTCGGCATGCTCATTCTGTTGACGATTCTTGGGTTCACGAAGGACGAGAAGATAGGATTTGTGGATTCCAGGCGCATCATGGAACAGTACCAGGCCACGGCTGCCGCAAAGGTTGATTTCAATGAATTCGTGCAATCTTACCGTGATTCCGCATCGGTTCTACGGCAGAATATCGAAAATATCAAATCAGAATTAGAGGCGGAGAAGCTCGTTCTTTCTGAGGAGGCCCGGCTGCGTAAACTCGACGAGATAGAACAGCTGCAAACTGCATATGGGCTTTTCCTGGAATCAGTGTTCGGCACCGGCGGTAAGGTCGATCAGAAGAACGACGAGCTCATGACCCCTCTTTTGAAAAAGGTCAACGATGCGGTGAAAAAGACAGCGGAACAAGAAGGCTTCACGATCGTCCTCGATCTTTCAGAGGGGGTATATTACGCGAACAACGACCTTGACCTGACTGAAATGGTGATCAATGAATTGAACCTTGAGTATGGGCCACAAACAATCCCCGGCGTTGAGGAGAAGAAGACTATCGCGGTATTCCCGTTTCGTGAGGAAAACACCGAAGCCGCTTCGGACAACTCCGGGGAATGGATGCAGGACCAGGTGTATAGAGCGCTCGCTAACTTCACCAAACAATATGAGATCGTTTTGAAGAACAAGATCTCATTCGAGATCGTCAATCGGGGCTACGGGATCAATTTGGAGGAAACCCAGGCGTTCACGATCGCACGCGCCCTTCAATGCGACTATTTTTTCATCGGAACGGTAACAAAATTCGGCAACCGTATCAACTATACGATGTCACTTAAAGACGTTGCGACGAATACAGAGATCGACAAAAAAAGCAATGATGCCACGGAAGAGACCAAGCTTGTTGATTTTTTGAACAATGATTTCCGGGCATTGCTGGAAAAACTTCAGGAGGAATGATCCGGCCCTGATTCCCGTCTCAGGGATTCAATTCCCTGTGCTGTTTAACCTTTTTTATTAATTCCCTGATCTCCCGGTTGAAATCGTCCTGAAAGACCAAGAACTTCGCGCGCTGAGTAGGCGTGAGGATCTCGAACATCTCTTTCGTCTTGGTGACGAGGTTCTCCAGTCGCCTGCAATGCGCGCTCTCAAATTCATCGAGCAGGGACAGTATCTCCTGGTCGGCACTGCCCCGGGAAATATGGCCGCGCAGTTCGTTGAGAATACGGTTTTTTTCTTCGGTAAACTGTTGTTCCACTTTCTGAAGTTCCTTCAGTTTTGGGAAGAATTCGATCGCCTGCTCGGATGAAAGATCGAGCTCTTTTGTCATCCTATAGATACGGACATTCTCGATGATCGTTCTGGGATCATCATCCGCCGCATATACTGCAGTCGCGATCAAAATCACTCCAACCACCCATAATTTTCTCATGATACCTCCTGACGCTTTTTACCATACTTACTGCTGTGTTCATGTTCTTTCACTATCAATTCAATGAATAATTGCCGCTCTTGTAAGGTCATCTCCCGGATCATTTCATCGATGTCCAGAGGAAGAAACTCCTCAATGACCATGAGATCTTGAAGCATGTCGTCATGCACTATCGTCTGTAGTGCGAGCATCGCGATATCCTCATCCTCGAGCAATGCCGATACCGGAACCGTCATCTCAATGGTCGGAGCGGGTCGGCGGGACAGCAGCACTATCACCATGCATGCGGCAATGACCGGGATCAAAACGGGTATGAGTTTTTTAAACCAGAACCCCTGCCGGCGCAAGGGAACAGGATTCTGACGAATACGCCGGGGCAGGGAATCCCAATACGCAGTATCAGGGAACCGGACATCATCCTTCAGGCTGTTATAGAGCCGGCGCGTTGTTTCATACTCCTTTTTGCATGCTGGGCATTCTTTGATATGGTTGTCAAAAACGCGGGTTTCTGCTGCGTTCAACTCCCCTTCCACCCGGTCAATGAGCCGCTTTTTTACCCACGAACATCCTTTCATAACCATCCCTTCAATAAATGGCGCAATTTCTTCACGGCATGGTGGTGATGGGCCTTAACTGCGCCTGATGTGATCCGCATGATATCCCCGATTTCACGGTATGTATATCCTTCGTAATAACGAAGGATAAAACACATGCGCTGGCGTTCTGGCAGATTATTAAGCGCATCATTGATCGCAACTTTCATATGGATCCGCTCTTCGAGTGACCTCGATATTGTAATTGGATCACTGGTGATCGCTCTTGCTTTGTGGGACCGCTTGAACGACAGGCTTGTATTGACGGCAATGCGATACATCCAGGTAAAAAATTTCGATTTTTCGTTGAATTTTTGTATATTATGAAAGATCTTTGTGAAGATATCCAGCACCACTTCCTGGGTATCAGCATCGCTCCTGAGAAACCGGTAGCACACTGAATAAACCGGGAGCCGGTATTTCTCGAATAACCGGTCAAATGCTTTTTCATCGCCTTGCTTGAATGCGGCAACCAGGATCTCATCTTCATCGCCTTTCATTTGTATTGGACGCGACAGTACGGTCAAATGGTTTAATCCAATTGTTTATTTTTTTAAAAGAGTTTCATACAATTTCTTATATTTCTTTGCCGATTCTGCCCAGGAATAGTTCAATGTCATACATTTCTCCGAAAGCAATGCGAATTTTTGCTCATCTTCGTATGCACGGAGTGCCCGATGGATCGCCGCAATGAGTTCCTTGCTTGTATACTCAGTAAACCCGAATCCGTTGCCCTGTCCGGTCTCCGGGTCATATTCGGTAATGGTATCCTTTAATCCGCCGGTGAACCGGACGATCGGTACGGTGCCATACCGCAGGCTGATAAGCTGACCAAGACCACAGGGTTCATACAGGGACGGCATAAGAAAGAAATCGCTTCCCGCATAGATCCGGTGCGCGAGCTCGTTATCGAATTTGAGTTGTACTGACACGCGCCTGGGAAAAAGCTTTTCATATTTCATGAGTTTTCTATGGTATGCCTCATCGCCAAGGCCGAGGATCACGAGTACCACGTTTTGTTCCATAATATCATCGAACCCTTTCATCAAGATATCAAAACCCTTCTGACTCGCGATGCGCGACACCATGCCGATGACCGGCATACCTTCCCGCAAACCGCACATGTGTAACAGATGTCTTTTATTCTTATGTTTACCGCTTTGGTCCGTGAACGGTTCATAAAGATGAGGATCATAGGCTGGATCCCATTCCTTATAATCGATGCCATTGATGATCCCTACAAGGCGGTCGCGGCGCGTGCGCAGGATACCATCAAGTCCGAATCCCAGCTCGGGCGTCTGGATCTCGTCGGCATAGTTCTCAGATACGGTGGTCAGGATGTCACTATATACGATGCCGGATTTTAAAAGATTGATATCACCATAGTACTCAATACCATCAGGAGTGAAATAAGATCCAGACAGTCCGAACAGGTCCAAGTTCTCCCTGGGGAAACGTCCTTGATACCCGAGATTGTGGATGGTAAACACGTTCTTGCAGGAACTGTGTTGATCGCGGAGCAACAAAGGGATCAAACCGGTCTGCCAATCATGGCAATGGATAAGGTCAAAATTATTTTTTTCGCAGAATGCGCATACTGCCTTACAAAAAAGCGTGAACCGTGCACAGTTATCCGGATAATCACCCTGCAATGTACCATAGAGGCCATCGCGATCATAGAATGCAGGATAGTCAACAAAGTAGAAATTTCTATCTTTGTACACAGCGACCTTTTTAACATCCCCCATGCGGATTGACAGGGTAGATATCCGGGAACCGCTTGTTATCCCCTTGTAGCGCGGCAGGAATACCGCGACCTCAATCCCCTGGGCGATAAGGTGCTGCGGTAATGTTCCAATAACGTCCGCCAGACCGCCGGTCTTCGCATAAGGAACCGCTTCCGATGCGGCGAACGCTACTTTCACAGAATGTTTTTTAAATATGCGGCGGATTCCTCCGGTCCAGTGGGATTGATATAGAATCCTGTTCCCCATTCAAATCCGGCGATATGCGTAAGGACCGGTATGATCTCAATGTGGTAGTGGTAAAAATCAATACCCTTTAACGTAAGCGGTGTGGTGTGGATGACGTAATTATAGGGTGGTGTATTGAGCGCTTTTTTTAGACGGATCAGACAATCCTTAAGGATCGCTGCCAGATCATCGAGTTCTTCGCGGCTTGCCTCCTCGAAATTCGATGCGTGCCGGCGCGGCAGGATCCATATCTCGAACGGGAACCGGGGAGCGAATGGGCAAATAGATATGAATGAATTATTTTCTGTTATCAAACGCTTCCGGTCCTTGGTCTCCTGAACAACGATATCGCAGAAAATACAGCGTTCACGATAATCAAAGTAACGGCGCGCGCCATCCATTTCTTCAATAACCCGTTTCGGAATGATCGGGGTGGCGATAAGTTGCGAATGATTATGCTCAAGCGAAGCACCGGCCGCAGCGCCGAAATTCTTGAATATCATGACATACCGCAGCCGCTGATCTTTTTTAAGATCGAGGGTACGTTCCTGGTACGCGTAGATAACATTGCGAAAATGCTCGATTTCCAGATCCGACAGGTCCTTTTCATGTTCATTCGTTTCGATGATGACCTCATGAGCGCCGATACCGTTCATCCGGTCGTAGATACCTTCACCCCGGCGGTTGATCTCACCTTCGATCAATAACGCCGGGAATTTGTTGGGTATCACCCTCAACGTCCATCCGCGCGTATTCGGCTGCGTGGATGGATCACGATATGCCATTATCTCGGGCGGCGTTGCTCCTTCATTATCCGGACAGAAGGGACACGCCTTTGGGGAAACAACCTTTTTTTCTGGAGCCGATTTGAAATCTTTGGGCCGCTTTGCCCGTTCGGTTGAGATGATCACCCAGCGCCCGAGTACCGGGTCTTTTCTGAGTTCCGGCATCGTTTATTTATCTGCGTCGTTCAGATCAGGCGGCAGGTCTTCCGGCAATGCTTCGGAACCCTCTTCTTCCCTTTCGAGCATTATCTCGATCTCTGCATTCTCTTTCAGGTCATTGAGGAACGCATCGGCAATAGCGCGTTGATCGCGGCGTAGAATGTTCATTTCGATACTCGGTTGCACCTCTTCAAACGATCGGTACGTAGAGGGGGTGCGTTCAATCACCGTGATGATATTGAAGGTCGTGTCATCGGTCGCGAATACCTTGCTTATCGTATTGATCTTTATCGCGAACGCGATATCATCGAAAACTTTGGGCCTCATGCCGCGGCGCAACGCGCCGGTCAAACCACCGCGATTCGCGTTGATCGCCTTCGAGTGCACTTGTGCCAGTGAATCAAAGAGTGCAGGATCAGCAAGCAATTGTTTGCGCAAATCCTCAGCCAATTGTTTCACGTGCACGACGATCTCTTTAGCCGTAACGCTTTCCGGAATAAGAAATTCTTCCCTATGATCGTCGTAGTAAGCGCGGACTTCGGCGGAATCGACGGTCACTCCTTCGACAACGACCTTATTATAGAGTCCATTTTCCAAAAACCTGGTGCGCTGTTCGAGCATCTTCGCGATATACCCGTCATTCAAAAAGTACTTGTTCCGCTCGCCATACTCCAGCTTCAGGTCTTCATCGATCATAATGGAAAGCAATTCTTTAAATGCTTCCGGCTGGTCGATCTGGATTTTCCCGAACTGCGGCTGTATTTCATTCCTCGCGATAACATCTTTCTTGAGAATTTCCCGTCCGTTGACCTTGGCAACGACTTTTTCCATACTCTGCAGGGTAGTATCCTGGATCACACCCTCGAACATATCAATGGATGCCTTTTTCCGCAGATCTTTCATGAATTTTGCTTCGGTATTTGCAAGGTTCTCCGCCTTAAGAGTACTCTCGATCTGAGTCTGGACTTCTTCGAGTTCGCGATACCGCGCTGGGCGGTGTTCAGTAACCGTATAGATCCCGTATTTCCCGTCATACTCAATGATGTCAATGAGCGTATTCACGTCCGCTTTAAACAGTGCTTTGTCGATCGGTTCAGGACGAACATCCTTGTATATGATACCCGTGTACCCGCCGCCCTGGGCACTGCTCGCAGTGGAGTACTGCTTAGCGAGCGTGTCAAAGTTTGCAATATCCTTGTGCAGGGAATCGAGAAGTATCCGTGCGAGGCTGTCAGATTCAACAATGATCTCTTTGGCGCGTATCTGCTCACGTACAAGATAATTCTCTTTGTTTTTCTTGTAATATTTCTTTATCTCTTTTTCCGCCGGCGTCGCCCGCGCGAGCACTTCGACTGCATACACCTCGTCAAGGAGCTGGGCGTTTCGCGCCTCGCCAATGAACCGTTTGAAATTCTCCGTGCCATCGATCCCGTGCTCACACGCGCTTTGATAAATCAGAATCTGAAGGATCATCTGGTCGAGCACAGCATGCGGATCCTTTTTCGCGAATGGCGACATTTTTGCCATGAACTCGTCAAATTCCAATCGGGTCACGGTTTGTCCGTTGATCACCGCCACTGGATCCTGGTAATTCTTTTTAAAACAACGTTCCACGCCGCTCAGCGCGAAAGAATCGAGCGGAGGTTTTCTATATTGAGTGGCAACGATTTCGTAGGCTTTAGCCGAGTTCAGATATTCCTCCGACATTTCAAGGGCGACCGCCAGGCGGTAGCGCAGCCATCCATCTTTTTTTGGATACTGGTCAACAAGACCCTGATAAATGGATACGGCCTTCTCAAAATCATTCAGCTTATCAAGATAAAGATCTCCTGTTTCCAGAGTCCACTCATACGTATTCTTCCCCTGTGCAACCATCTGTTCACAATAGGTCAGTGCTTCTTCGTACTCGTGTTCGAGCACGGTAGTAACATAATCCTGGGGTAAACCCATTAGCAGTATAAGCAGTAAATCCATAGATTCCTCCTTATAATAGAACTGAATTGTATATATTTATGGGGTATTTGTCAACCCATACCTTTACAATACATGCAAATTCGTTATAATACCACATATATGGATCCCGCGATCGAACTCAACGACATCCATTGTTCTTTTCAAAAGCATTTCTGGCAAAGACCTCAAAAGGCGCTCAGAGGTATATCCCTTGTTACTATGAAAGGAGAGGTATTCGGTCTTGTCGGTCAAAACGGCGCCGGGAAAACCACGATTATCAAAATCATAACCGGGCTTTTGCGACCGGAATCCGGACAGGTGCGTATTTTTGGTATGGACGTCCATGAACGCGCCGTGAAAAAACGCATCGGGTTCCTGCCTGAAACGCCATATTTTTATAAACACCTGACCGGATATGAGTTCTTACGACTCCATGAACACCTGAGCGGACAGCGCAATGACCGCGTGTACGCATATGAACTTCTCACCCGGATGGGGTTGAAAGAATCAACTGATGTTCCCTTAGACAATTATTCCCGGGATATGCTCCAACGCATCGGGTATGCCCAGGCATGTATCAGTGATCCTGACCTGCTGATACTTGACCAGCCGTTTGACGGTCTCGATCCGCTCCATCGCAGAGAGATGAAACAGCATATGCTCGATGCAAAAAAGAAAGGGAAGACAATATTCCTCACATCATGTATTCTGCCGGATATCGCGGGACTATGCGACCGTGTCGGCATTATTCAGGATGGACTGCTGATAAAAACAGGGGATCCGGGGGCATTGCTGGATAAAAAAATAAATCCGGATGAGATCACCATGGAACAGTGGGTCAGGAGCATAACGAAACGATCATGAAGATAATGCAACCGATCCTCCAGAGCACGATACGGGAGTATTTCCGGAAATCTGTTATTCTCCTGGTGCTTCTGTTCGCAGCAGGGCTGATCGTCGGTTCATGGTTTATCGCTCCCTTTACCCTTGGTGAAACATCGAAGATCGTACGCGATGTCGGACTGGCGGCGATCACGCTCACAAGTATCATCATGGCGCTCGTGCTCGGTTCCCGGCTCCTGTATCGCGATATAAAAAAGAAGGCACTATATTGCCTGTTGACCAGGCCCGCGACCACCGGAGAGATCGTGATCGGCAAATTCCTTGGCATTGCCATTATCCTCTTTTATATCGAGTGTGCCCTGCACCTCATCCTCCAGTTCATGCTTCTTCTCATTGAAGGCGCTTTCTCTCCTGCTCTCCTGGTTACACTCCCTTATGCCTTGCTGGAAACGTATATTATTCTGGGAGTCGTCTTCTTGTTTTCTTCCTTTTCAACGCCCGTTATGGGCACGGGGATGGGGATCATGTGCTACCTGTTAGGACATGCAGCCTTTGATATCAAAGCATTCGCGACCCAGCCAAATGCCGGCATATCAGGTACAGTAGCCCATATCCTCTATTTCGTTATCCCCAATCTTGAACATTTCAATATCCGGATGGAGATCGTTCACAGAATGCCCTTGTCTTTTGATCGAATGCTCTTCTCCCTCTGCTACGGGATCGCCTATGTGCTCGTGCTCATCATCGCTTCGGCGCTGTTATTCAGGAAGCGCCAATACCCGTAACATGCACCCTGACTGAACCGCCATGTTCAAATACTGTGCCCTGCTTGTTCTGATGTTCACGCTGATGATCCTCCTTGCATATCGTCTCGACACGCACGCGGCCAGGCCTGCCCCTTGCGATGAAATGATGTATTTCCCGTCCGGGTATGGACTGCAGCGGGTATCATTCGGCCATTGCGCCGTGCTTGCCGACGCGGTCTGGATATGGTTCGTGCAGTACTATGGCAAACACCGGCTTACTGACCGGAAGTACGATCACATGTACCATATCCTCGATATCCTGACAACCTATAATCCGGCATTCCTCAAGGCATACCAGCTGGGGAGCATGCTGCTCACGCACGATGCACAGCGGCCTGATCAGGCTAAGGCGTTGTTGAAAAAAGGGATGATACGCAATCCAGACGCATGGACCCTGCCGTTTTATTATGGATTCCTGCACTTTGTCTTTCTCGGGGATTACGAAACCGCGCAGGTCTTTTTCCGCTTCGCCGCCCGAAAACCCGGTGCGCCGGACATGCCAAAACGATGGGAAGCCTATGTCACGTACAAGAAAAAGGGCGATCTCGACACGGCGCTTGAGTTGTGGCTCGACCTGTACAATAACACAACAAATCCAGAGGAAAAGAGGGTCGCGGAGCTCTATATCAAAGATATACAGATGCAAAAAGCGATAAGGACTTTGTCAGAGCAGATCGAACGTTTCATGGATTGTCACGGGCGGGCTCCGGTTTCACTCGAGGAACTCGTTGAATATGGTTTCCTGGAATCGATCCCCGAGGAACCGCATGGCGGATATTTCGTGATCAGAAACGGCAAGGTCGAGGCCGTATATGAAAACGAGTGGCAATTGCCGGAACCGGAATACTGATTAATGGATAATGGTTGATAGCGGTGGATGCAGGAGAGTACCCTCATGCATTATGCACAAGCATACCAGCAGATCAGGATATCCGCATGAAGAGTATACCGGCACATCAGAAGATCAGGCACGGATATTGTCTGATGGT
>JAFGPO010000075.1 GCA_016936155.1 Caldifarciminota bacterium | reverse complement strand
CTGCCCGCGATCGGGTCGTTATCGATCGTTCCGTACGCCGGCCCCTTGTACATGACGCGGGCCCTGATCGGCTTTTTGGTCGCTGCGTCATAGATAATACCGCGGAACATACCGGGTTTCACGCTGTAAAGCAGAATGTTCTTTTCATGTTTTCCGGTTTCCTGGATGTACACCGAATCATATTTCTCCGGGTATCCAGCAACAAAGGTATTGATGAATACCCAGCCCGCAGGGATGTTCTTCAGCTCAACTGTCCCCGTACTGGTCGTTTCGAACGTGCCCTGCTTCGCGCCGCGCAACGCAAGGGACGCTGCAAGCGGATCATGCGTGTCACCGTCCATGACAGTAATGCGCAGGGAATTCGCACCCTGGACCATACGCAGCCCGCCGATAAGGCCGATGCGGTGCGTGAGACCGAGTTTCCCGTACGGCACGAATGCGTAGTCCAGCGTGAGTCCGCTGAAATGGATCCCGATGCCGGTCGTGAAGCCGGAAGTCCATCCGAGAGTGGAAATGTCGTACGGCCCGCTGCGCCATCCACCCCGGAGACTGAGATATTCGTTGAAATTGTATTCCACGCCCGTGCTCACGTGGAGGATATTATCGCTGGGCAGGGTCAGATCGAACACGATATTGAAGTTTTGAAGGTCCGCGTAGCACGCCCCGAGTTTCATGTCCATGGGTATATCGAGGCTGTAACTCAGGTTACGCAGGGCCCCGCCGATCGCGAAATGGTCGTTGATACGGATTTGCGCGCCGAGATCCGCGCATACATCAGTGAGCTGTTCTTCGTACAGGTCCTCGTGGGCGACCTTGAGCCCGAAGCCAAGCGCCAGCCGTTCATTGACAAAACGACCATGGCTGATGCCGAACACGCCGCTCCAGATGTTCTGCACGCCGAGCGGCATATTGTCATCGTCCCATATCTCGACATCCTTGATCAACGAATACACACCGTTGAGCGAGAAGTAGCCGCCCAGGCCCGGCATACCGATCGAGACGTATTCATCACGGATATCGAGAAACCACTCGTGGTGCGAGGCAAAGAACAGCAATTCGTTGCAGTGTGCCAGACCCGCCGGGTTCCAGTATGATGCGGTAATGTCATTGGCAAGCGCAACATACGTTTCGCCAAGCGCCACTGCACGCGGTCCTGCACTGATCTTAAGGAGCGGATACATGGTCGTACCAACGTCATTCTTTGAGAGGAATAGAGTCAGGTATAACAGCAGGATCATGTTATTCGAGGATCACGGCTTTCTTTTTCGCAATCCGGTGATCGCCGTCATACGCCGTGAAATCAAGTATGTAGATATATGTCCCAGGTTTGAGCCGCTCACCCCGTGAATTGCAACCATCCCAAGGAAAGTAGTGGATACCAAAGGAATAGTTCTGGTTATTGATAAGCAGGCGTACCAGCTCGCCGACCCGGTTGTAAATCTCGAGCACGACCCGGCCGTCTTTGGGCAGGCTGAAGATGAACTGGGTTTGCGCGCGGAATGGGTTGCGGAAATTATGGACATCAAAGGGCGGTACGAGCTGCAGTTCCAGGCGGGCACTGTCAGTGACGTTTTCAAGGAGGCTGCAGCGCCCGCGCACGTAGAATGCGCAGGCAGCAAGGGAATCGACCTGCCCGATCAAATCGAAATACTGCGGTGACCTGACCAGAACCTGGAATCGGCGTTGAATAGAGGGCGTAACAGTACCGAGGTCGACCCGGCCGTCCGCGTCAGTATCGATCAGCGGTGTGCCGTTGGAATCGGCAAGGGTGATTACCCAGTCGCCGAGAACTTCATCATAAGTCAGGTCAACGACATCCGCAATACTGCCTTCAAGCAGGGCTTCCAAATAGAACACTGCTGTCTGTCCGATCTCTACCTGCGTTTCTTGATCCGGATCAATAGTCAGACCCCAGATACTGCCGGCAACGCGCGTATAGAGCCGGGCATCGTCGTACACTGTGTTGTTGATATTTGAGTAGGCGCGGATGATCGCGGTGTCAATATACCCGGGCTGGGTTCCGGTCACCTGCACCCTGACCATGAGGCTTTCTTGTGCAAGCGGCGCGAGCGTGCCTATATCCACCATTCCGTTGTTGTTCGTGTCCTGGAGCAGGTTGCCGTATTTGTCACGCAGTGAATAGATAAAGGATCCGCTGATCACTGCGATGTCGATCGTGTCCGTGTAATTTCCCAGATTCTGCACCGCGAGAAAATAATCGATCGTGCTGTTGTACGTTCCTGAGTCTGCCTGGTCCGGCTCCATGACAATGAGCGCGTAGGTTCCCACGGTTATGACGAGGATGGAGCTGTCGCGCACCGTGGTGTCCTTTCCCGAGTACCCGAACAGGAAGGCGGAATCGATCGTGCTGCCCGGCGTGCCTGCCGGAATAAATATTTGCGCGGCAAAGCCGATCTCTCCGCCGAGTGGTGCAATGGCGGGAATGTCGACCATGCCGTTGCCGTTATTATCGATCAGGGGATTACCCAGTGAATTCAGGAGATTGTATGACCATCCCTGTTCATCAAAAAATGCGAGGTCTACGGTATCAATGAAATTCTGGGTGTTGCGGCAGGCAAGATCAAAATGCACCCATGAATCCGGTTGTCCGTTTCCAGTTTGATCCGGGAATACAATGATCGTTCCCGCGGGGTCAATGATCGTGATGATCAGGGCGGAATCCGTGATCTGCGTATCGATACCGGATGTCCCGGTCAGTATGAGCGAATCGGTTTCGCCGGCCAGTGCTGAATCCGCCGGAGTGATCGACAGCAGGATACCGGTTGAATCACACGACGGGGTGATAACGTCGGGTATGTTGTTTCCATTGTGATCGATGAGCGTGTCGATACCGTTTGCCTGGTACAGGATAACCGGCCACAGGGCATCATGCCTGTATGTCAGGTCGATCGTATCCGTATACGTGCCGTTATTGATCGCCCACACGCTGTACCGGTGTTCGATCCCGGGAAGCGCGTGACCGGTTTGATCCGGTTCAACCAGAAGACTCACCAAACCCTGTATAATGGTCATCAGAGTAGCATCATCAGAGACCGCTGGATCAACCGATGATCGTCCGGTTAAAACCAGGGTGTCTGTCTCACCGGGGAGTGCTGAGGCAGGGGGGAATTCCCGGACACAGATATGCGCTGAGTCAAAACTGGGGACCAGGACATCCGGGATGCCGTTACTGTTATGGTCAATAAGGGGCGTGGTCCCGGTGCTGTCAAGCAATGAGATGCTCCAAGTCTGGTTATGAACATAGAAAAGATCGACCGTGTCATGACATGTGCCACTATTGATCACCTGCATGTCGTACATTATGGGATTGCCGGCAAGAGTAGAGTCTGTCTGGTCTGGTTCAACGAGTATAGCAACCAGGTTGCGTATAATTGTTATCAATGTTGCGTTGTCTGAGACCGCTGGATCAACCGATGATCGTCCGGTCAGGACAAGCGTGTCTGTCTCACCGGGCAGCGCTGAGGCAGGGGGGAATTCCCGGACACAGATATGCGCTGAGTCAAAACTGGGGACCAGGACATCCGGAATGCCGTTGCTGTTATGGTCGGTAAGGGGCGTGGTCCCGGTGCTGTCAAGCAGAGAAATTCCCCATGCCTGGTTATGTGTATAGAAAAGGTCGACTGTGTCATTATGAGTCCCGTTGTTGATCACCCGCATATCATACGTTATGGGATTGCCGGCAAGAGTAGAGTCTGTCTGGTCCGGTTCAACGAGGATGGCAACCAGACTGCGTATCGTTGTAATGAGGTATACTGTGTCGTTCAGCGACGGCATGATTGTCGACGTGCCGATAACGGTGAGCGAGTCGATATCACCACCCTGCGCTGTATCCGGGGGCATGACCGTAACGATGATGCCCACAGTATCATTGTTGTCGACGATAACATCGATAAATCCATTGCCGTTATTATCAACCAGCGGGATTACCCCGGTCGAGTCAAAGAAACCGACCTGCCACGACAGTGTTTGCGCGTAATCAAGGTCGATCGTATCATCGCCGACATTGATGTTAATGACATCAACCGGATACGCAATGCTCTGACCGGGCAGCGTGCTGTCAGCCTGGTCCGGCTCAAGAATGATCATGTTTACCGGACCCAGTTCAATGCGTACTTCATACAGGAACGGCAGGTACGCGGGATTGCCATAAGTCAGGCGCGCACGGTACTGGATATACCGGGACATGAGGCTGTCCGGGATGTCTTCGCCGTTACCAACCGAATCCCAGCCGCTCCACGTTGAATCCGGCGTCGCGGTCGTGCCGGTGCGAACATACATGAGCACATTACTCTCCGGAGGCAGGCTGTCGTCCCACTCAATGACTCCCCAATCCGTTTCCTGTCCGGCGTCGTAAATTGAGGAGAGATAGTCCTCTTGATACAAACGATTGTATACATTGCCGATCTCCCGAAACATGGCTTTATGATCGCCATTCACAGGCAAAGTCTGGTATGACGTGAATGAAGGTCCCCAAAAGATGTAACTTTGAGAACCTGGAATGATTGTATTGCAGAAAATATCCAGGTTACCGTCATAATTCAAATCAGCAACAAGCCCCCCGGTTGTTTCAAGCGCAACACCCACCAGTGTCACGTTAGCATCTGAATAGCCTGTTGCACTCCCCCAGTAAATTCGTTGTTGGGCAATGCCATTGCCACCGCGGTGGTAGACAATATCAAGATATTGATCATCATCGATGTATTCTATTGAACTTCCACCGTAACAGTATCCCGGGTGAAGGGTCTGCATATTGCTCGGTGAGTACCCTTGATCGCTTCCCCAATAGACATACGACGCCACATCATACCAGCCCTGGAATACAAGATCCAGGTAGGTATCGCCGTTCAATTCAGCGATGGAGATTCCGTGAGCGCCGCACGGTGCATCAAGAAGTGCCACATTACCCGGATTATATCCGGTACTGCTTCCCCAGTATATTCGAATTACGCCCGGAGCGGTTACATGATAGTCGACGAAAAGGATGTCATACCATCCATCCAGGTTCAGGTCCGCGACTTCGATATTCGTAATCCCCCATGACATGGGCAGGTCGGTTCGGTTATTGATATTATAGCCTGTTGAATCGCCCCATATGATCGCACCGTGACCGGGAGTATACTCGTGTGTCGTTATGATATCAAGGTAGCCGTCCTTATTTGGATCAGCTGCGCATACTCCTTGGGGACTCGGTTCCAGTGACGCGAAATCCTGGTAATAACCGGAATTCGGACCTGCGGCAGTTCCCCAGTAAACCGTAACACGCTGATTGTATTGATGGGAGACCAAGAAATCCGCATACCCATCATTATTAATATCTGCCGCATCACAATTCGATCCTCCATTAGTCGGGAAAAGTGTAACAAGTGAAGACGAGTAACCGCTTGAACTGCCCCAGTAAATCCTGACATATGGTCCCTCGACATCTGCCGTAAGAAGGTCAATAAAACCATCGTTATTAAGATCGAACCTTGATGTGAATTCTATTGTGCCGCCGTCATAGTGGGACGCATACAAATTCCTTTCATAACTTCCATCACAGAAATCCTCTTGCGTGGTCTCTATCCAATAGGTTTGAGCAAAAATTGCGGTGATGAAACCTGTAACAAATACACAGATCAAGCGCTTCACCCTGTCCTCCTTTTATCTACATATAGTTCGAATTATTATAACATTCTCGTGTACGGCTGTCAAGAGTGTGCGGTCGTGTAAATCCGCTCAAATATTGACTTTTATGCATTTACTCCTATAATGGGTAGAAATAGAGAGCGTGAATCCTATGAGTGGGAAATTACCGTTTGCAGATAACCGTGTGACACCCTGCTGGCATCTCAGGCCGCCGGCATTCCGGTGGATTCATCAGTACACATTTGCTGCTAAAGCCGTGGTGCAATGAAATATCTTAAAAGAATTTTATCCGTTTTAGTCGTACTTCTCATTTTCTTTTTTTTGATACGCACCCTTGTGCTCAACTGGGGGAAAATTCCATTCGGGGAATTACATTTCAACGGGTGGTATGTCGGTCTCTCGTATGTCTTGTTAGTATTTTACTTTGCCTGTTACACAAAGAGCTGGCAGGAGATCATGCGCGCGCTCGGGTACGAGATAAAATTCACTCAGTCACTTTGGATTATTGCGACAACACAGATTGCCAAATACCTTCCAGGACGTGTCTGGTCCATAGTGGGGAGAGTATACATTGGTAAGAAGGAACGTTTTGATAGCAATCTCCTTTTTATTAGCATGATTTTCGAGACGTGCCTTCTAATCATCACGAGCGGGGTTCTCTTTTTATATGCAAATCTTTTTGTCGGTGTTTTTCAGATGATCTATCTGTTGTTCGGAATTTTGCTTACTATTGTGGCATTGATTGTTATCCACCCTCGGGTTTTGTCATGGCTGGTAAATGTGTTGCTGAAAATACTCCGACGCAAACCCGTGACAATCTCTATGTCGTACGGTCAGATTCTGCGCGTTTCGATTTTTTTCTTTGCATTATGGTGTACTCAGATCATCGGATTCTATTTTCTCATCATGGCGATCTATCCTGTTGATCCTTCAATGCTGCCGACGTTCATGGCGGCATATACATTATCGTGGATAACAGGTTTCATAATACTCTTCGCGCCTAGTGGCCTCGGTGTCCGCGAAGGGGTTATGACTCTGCTTTTGTCCCCGGCTCTCACGACGCCGTTGGCAATCGCGGTCAGTTTGATTACACGGGTGTGGATGACCCTGTTCGAGATCATAGTATTCTTTGTCGGCCTGCTCGTGCGAAAAATTACGAGGAAAGAACAAGATATGTCGTCTGCCGATCGTCTTGACTAGACGATCGATATCCCTATACTAAGAAACAGGTTATGGGCAAAAAGAAGAAAAAGCAGAAGCAGAAACAAGCGACCGCATTGCCGGTTCACACGACACCTGATTTCATCAATAACCACTGGGATAAGATCGTCATTGTCCTGCTGTTTGTCATACCGTTCATCTATTTTTCAGGATTTCTGACGAACGATAAAATGATCGCGGGCTCTGACTATCTGCTCGGCGGCCTGCCGTTCGAGAAATGGGTTGCGGAACAGGACGCAATACCGCTCTGGTACCCGCACATATTCAGCGGGATCCCGGTGCTTGGATCACCCCAGGGCGGGCCGCTTGCGCCGCTTGCGCAGCTCAAGGAGATCATACCCCCGCATATCGTGCTCGTGCTGACCTTCATCACGGTGTTCTTTTTAGCGGGACTGGGTATGTACCTTTATTTGAAAACGCTCGGCCTGTCGCGTTTTACGGCGGCGATCGGCGCGGTCATGTTTCAGTTCATCGGCAACCTTGCAACGACACCGTATGCCGGGCATGCAGGTCGTGCTCTGAGCATCGGCATGCTGCCGCTTTTGATGTTCTTCATACACCGCGGCGTGGCGACCCGCAAACCATTGTATTTTTTGCTTTTTGCGCTTGCCACGGTGTTTACATTCTATGACGGGCATTTTCAAATAACGTACTACAATCTCCTGTTCGTTCTCGCGTACGTCATATATTATATTATCATCAACCGCCGGGAACTGGTCAAGAAAGATTATATCAAGATGTTCG
>JAFGPO010000074.1 GCA_016936155.1 Caldifarciminota bacterium | reverse complement strand
GGGCACGAGATCCCGGGCCGCCACCTCAATCCATTTATTGTCGCGCAGCACTCTGGAGCGTAACGCCAGTCTTTTTTTCAGAGCTTCGATCGCGTTATCTGCTTTATGTTCCTGCCAGAACGCAACAACCGCATTAAGCAAGAGGAGGACGGTAATAATGTAAAAATCCTCCATGTGGCGGATTATCAATGAGAGCACAGCGGCGATCTCGATCATCCATGAAATCGGTCCCCAGAAATATCCGAGGAATTTCAAAACAGGGTTCACCTTCTTTTCGATGATCTCGTTGGGGCCATAAACACCCAGCCGTTTTTCGGCTTCTTGCGAAGATAACCCGTCCTTGCTCGTCGAAAGATCCTGGAGTATCCTTGTTACGTCGGTTTTTTCGATATCTCGTATGTTCAATATTCTTTTGTCCATGGGCTATTCCGCGGTTCTCTTTTTGGAAACCGGAATCAGGAGCACCGGACAATCGATCAGCTTCATCACTCTGTTCTTGATCGAATGGAAGCCGCCTGTTCCGTGGGCGGATACGACAAATACATCTATTTTGCGTCTCTTTATAATTCGAATGATCTCATTAACGGGATCGTTATAGATGACAATGCCGCGGTGCTTCAACCCGCGGGGAACGTAGGTATCCAAAATCTTTGCGATCTCTATCCCGGCTTCGTGCATAAGTACTTTCGACACAGACGCATCCATGGTCAGTGCGCTAATACGCTTCACGATGTGCAGTACAAACAGCTCTCCGCCAGACCGCTTCGCCAGATCGCAGGCGATCCGCAGTATCTCTATCGATGTCGTGCTGAAGTCGATATGGCAGAGAATCTTCTTAAAGGGCCGGAGCGTTGCCCGGCTCAATGCGCGCTGCTTTGCGGCACGTGATTTCATGGGTCCTCCTGTTCCTCAGGCCCCCGTACCACCAGGACAGGGCACGGTGCGGTGCGGATCACTTTCTCGGCAACAGACCCGAAGAGCAAATGCTTGATCCATCCCGCGCCATGGGGTGACATAACGATGAGATCGATTTGCTTTTTTGCCGCTGTCCTGATTATCACCCGTGACGCCTCACCCGCTCGAACCTGTATATGCACCCTGGACGTGCGGCCTATTTCCTGTTCAATTGTTATTCTGAGGCGCTTCCTGGTATTTCTCAGTACCTTGTCTTCATATCGGGGAGTATCAAAATCATACAGGTTGTACTGTGACTCTTCGCCGATCGTGGATACCGGTTGAATCACATGGATGACGAACAGCTCCGCTTTGAAATAGCGGGTAAGTCCATATGCGCTGTGCAGGGCTTTCAAGGATGACTCACTGAAATCGACAGGACACATGATCCTCTTTATGGAGATCGAGCTCTTCCTGGTGCGTGCTTTCATATCAAGCCTTCTTTGAACCGATGTCGCCGCTCCGGTCAGGGGTCTTGATATCACCGGCTTTTTCCAGTGCTATGCGCACGAGCACCGGTCCGAACAGTTCGTAGAGAATCGTCGTTACGATGATCGTGGACAGAATGATATCACCAATTTCACCGGGGAACTGATTTTTCGCAAACAGCGCCAGGCCGATCGCGACGCCGGCCTGCGGCGCGAGGCCGAGGCCAAGATACTTTTTTACGTTCTGTTCGGCTTTCGCCAGGTGCGCGCCGATAAAGGCACCCAGCATTTCTCCGGGCAAGCGCGTCACTATGTAAAGTACGGCAAGCAGACCAAGTGAAGAGATGCTCGCGATCTCAAGATTGGCGCCGGCGAGAACGAAGAATAAGAGATAGATCGGCGGATCGAAATCCCGGAGTATGTCGAAAACATCCTCGTGTGCGAGACGATTGGCAACGGTAGCGCCGAGCACCATGTTCGTCAGGAGCAGCGAGAAATTCAACAGGTATGACAGTCCGGTGGTTAAGAGTATCATACCGAGCATGTAGAGAAGAAGGTTTGCCCGTGTCTTCATGAACCGAACCAGATACGCGAGTATCATTCCCGCGATGACCCCGAGAACCATACTCCCAAATATTTCCCACAATGCGTGGACGATATCAGTGAATATATGAGCGAGTATCCCCCCGTGCATACCCGTGAGGCTCTTGGCGATTGCAATACAGAAAGCGAATAATATGATACTCCACGCGTCGTCAATCGCCACCACACCCAGGAGTGTATCAGTAAACCGGCCCTTTGCTCGATATTCTCTCGTCACCATGACAACCGCTGCAGGTGCCGTTGCCGGGGCGATCGCGCCGAGGATCAATACAATGGGCCATGATTGATGTCCGAACAAGAGCACAAACACCGAGACAAGGAGGAACGCGCCGAGCACTTCACCGACCGATATTGCAAACACCGATCTCCCTATATTCCGCAACTTCGAAAGAGTGAAGTTCTGACCAAGACTGAAGGCTACGAGGCTGAGCGCAATGTTGGACACAAAGGTAGAAGACTGCAACAGATCAGGCGTGACAATATTCAGAAGGTGGGGGCCAAGCGCGATCCCGCAGAGCATGTATGCGGTTACTGAGGGAAACGCAGGCGGTTCAATATCATAGCAAGAACGATGCTCGAAAGAATGACTATGCCGAGGCGCAATACAGTATCAAACATCTTCTATGATCCCCGATTCAATGAAAATATTGATGATGATATCAAATATTCCAATTACTCCCAGAAAGGTTCGGTCTTTATCCGTGACCGCAAAATGATTTTTCTTGAGACGCTGCATGAGAGACAGCACCTCCTCTATAGGCATATCCCCCTCGACAGTCAGAACCTCCGTATCCATAATATCCTCCGCCACGATCAAATAACCCATTTCCGGGGTCTTGGTCGACAGGTCGACCTCGACGGGCCGCTCGTCAATGAACGGTATCGTTTTTATTATGGCAGGCTCCCTGGATCGCAAGAGATCGACGATATTGTCTATTGAAATCAAACCGCTCAATCGCCCCTGCTCTTCGAGCACGGGAACCAGTGGATACGTGTGGAATGCCATGAATTCCGTGAGTATTTCTTTCAATGTGGTCGATCTGGTCACAGCCTTCACATCTTTGAACATTATATCTTTCACTCTCTTCATGAAAACCTCGATTCTGCACACATGCATGAGTTCTGTTGTGCGTGCTTAAAATCCGCCACCCGCAGAGTACGGGCACTTACGTATACCGCACACGTCTTATCGCACGTCGTCATTGCGTACTCTCAACCTCCTCCCGAAAAGGACTCTGTATATGGATTCGACAGCCAATGATGCGAGGATGACAACCGCCAGGATGATAGGCGTCACAAGCGACCTGCCTATTTCATAGTACATAAGGACAAAGAACGTCCCTACACACCCACTGATCGCAAGCCAAATCAGCAACGGCTGTGCCCTGGTCTGTTTGTACAACCGCAGGTGGGCGAAATGGACCGCGGCGTAGATAAGAAGGAACGAAGCGCTGCCGAGCATCGTAACGCCTTCGAGGTTGAGCAAATTGGCTGCCACGATGACCAGCCCGCTCGTGATAAAAAGCCCTTCACTACTCTTCCCCCATACCTTCCGTTCAAAGAACTGCGGTAGATCACCTTCTTTGGCAATGATATAACTCGCATTTGCACCGCCATAGAGCGTAGCATTGATCGCCGAGGCAGTCGAAAACAGAGCGGCTACAGCGATTATCTTGAATCCGATCATTCCGAGAAAAGGCCTGGCGGCTTCGGCAAGCGCATAGTCTTTCGCATTAACGATTTGAGTGATCGTTACATTGCCAATGACCGCCAGCGTAACCGCTATGTAGATACATATCGTTATGGCTACGCTTAAATACAAAGCGCGCGGCAGGGTTTTTTTCGGATCACGAGCATCCTCACCTGCGTTTGTGATCAACCCGAATCCTTCGTACGCCAGGAAGACTATCCCCGCACAGAAAAGAATATTTTGCGCGTGCCAGCCGTCTGTGGCGAAAAGCAGAACCGGCTTTGCGAACACTATGCCGAGTACGGCGAATAGGATAAGTACACCAACCTTGATGATGACGATCGCAAATTCCGATTTGCCGACCGCCTTCGCGCCGATGTAATTTATCGCAGTGAAAACAAGTACGATCGACGTCGCGAAAATCTTGTTCCAGACCGGGGATGCGGAATCAGATAGAAAGGTAGCCGCATAGCCGCCGAACGCCTTCGCGTACAATGCCAGGGCAAACACGTATCCGATCCACAACATAACGCTCACTCCACCGCTCAGGATATTGTTGCCGAATCCCCTGACAAGGAATTCAACCGGTCCGCCCGCGGACGGGTACGTAGCACTCAACCGCGCATACGAGTAGGCGCAGAGAAGCGCTACGGCACCAGCGATCAAGAAGGAGATATAGGTTGCACTACCTGCGATCTGTGTTGCTATACCCAGGATCGAAAAGATCCCAGCACCGATCATACCGCCGATGCCGATCGCGGTCAGAGACCATATCCCGATCGCGTTATAGTGCATTTTTTTGTTCATAGTCAATGCTCGCTATTATAATTTCATTGTTATTGAGAATATCCGGATGCACCAGGACGGTGCAGGCGAGAACGTCTCAGTATCTTGCTAAACCTCGGCACAAGCAGAACCGTAACCCATCTACCTGGTGCCCGACAACGGGCTTCGCTTCGGACCCATGATCAGGTACGACACGAGGGAATACAGACCGATCATGCCTTGATCCGGTAATCATCATAAAAACCATAGCCGAAATAT
>JAFGPO010000073.1 GCA_016936155.1 Caldifarciminota bacterium | reverse complement strand
ATTGCGAGCCGTTCGGTCGCCTTTTTGATTCTCTTGCGCGTTTTTATCCACGCGTCACTTCCCAGGCGCGAGAGGACCGGCGGGCAATCATGCGCTGCGACATAACGTTCAATGAGATTGATACGTTCGATCGGTACGTACACCTTATCCGTACCTGCATAGTCGATGCGCAGGCACTCGTATGAACGTCCATCGATCTCAATGAACGTCAACCCCTTGAACTGACCGATCCCGTAGTCCGCATGCACGACAAAGTCGTTCTCCTTCAGGGCAAGCAGATCGTCAATGAACAGTCCCTTGAATGCCTGTTTTCGTTTTATCGGCGCGCCAAAGAGTTCAGTATCCGTTATATGGAAGGTTTTGTTCTGTTCGTCGATGAATCCCTGCGACAAGGACACCGGGTATGCGGAAATATCGCCGAGCACTGACCGGATCCGTTCGATGAGACTGTTTGAAGAAAGGTAGAAGTAGTATGTATACGAGCCGCGGTCGATATCCGATCTGAGCCTTTTCAAATCGCCGTAGTACTTGGGCGAAGGCACCATATCGAAACGTATGGTTCCTTCGGATCGAACCGCTATCGTAGGTTGCGGCTTAACGTTCTCTGTGAACGCGATTGTCCATACGTGTGCGTCCTGCTGGGAACGAAGTGTTTTGGTTCGATCGGAGAGGGCAAGCACGACGTCCGTTGTTTCGGTCTCTTCGAAGGATCGCTGGTTCTGGGTACTGAATTTCCGTATTGAATACAGCGTATCTCCGTAGAATTCAAGGCGCAGCGCTTCACCGTGCATTGGATAGAGGTCTATGATCCCGCCCCGCATCGCGTATTCATTTTCGTCTTCAACAATATCTTCACGTACATAACCGGTACGTTCAAGTGCATTAATGAGATCCTGGATCGGCAGTTCTTGACCGCGATGGAGTGTCATGTTCTGTACTTCATGGACGCGCGTATCCAGATTCTGCTCAGTGGTAACGATGATCGGTGCGGGCAGATAGTGCAGGTGGGTGCTGTCGATGAGCAGGGCATCCGGTTCTATCTGTGCTATGTCATGGTAGATGCGTTCATACCGGTCATCCGGTGCGATCACATGGATACATTCTATCGCATGGCACAAAGCAGTGATGAAGAGGGCATCAGACGATCCGGCCAGCCCGCTCACCGTGATGTGTCCGTCCTTGCGGATGCGGTCGATGATCGTTGCTCTATTGAATATGTCCGGGATATTCATTTATTTTTGACGGTGCAAAAGAACGTGCGGATTATGCCGATAGTGGTCTGGAGATCATCACGCCGAGCGCGATTGAGTGGAGTTTTGTCTCAGGTTCGTCAGCACGCGACAGCATAATCACCGGTTTTTGGGCTCCCGCGACCATGCCTGCTGCCTTCGTTTTTGCAAAATAGATCAATCCTTTTGCCCAGATGTTCGCGGCTGAGATATTAGGCATGAGCAGGAAGTCGGTATCGCCAGCAAGAGCGCTCTGGAGTTTTTTATGCTCGGCCGCTTTCCTGGATACCGCAACATCGAATCCAAACGGCCCGTCGATCACGCACCCGGGAAATTCACCGTTACGGTGCATCTCCACGATCTGAACCGCGTCCGTGGTCTCGGGCATGTCCGGGTTGACCGTCTCACTCGCGGCGATCAGGGCGATCTTGGGATTTTCGATCCCGAGCGCGTGCAGAGTATCGATACCGTTCGAAATGATGTCGATACGGGTCTTTAAACTCAACTTAGGATTCATCCCGCCGTCCGACATGAAGATGAGCTTGTGGTACCCCGGGATCTCCAGCACGGCGATATGGCTTAAGATAGTGCCCTTTCTCAGCCCATAAGTCTTATTCAGGATGCCCTTGAGGAACAACGACGTGGAGAGCATTCCTTTCATCACGAAATCACCCTTTTCTTTGACGATCGCCATCGAGGTTTCGAGCGCGTGTTCATCATCCGGCGAATCAATGACCTCGGCGTGCTTCAGGTCGAGTTTTACTGCGGCGGCAAGCTGTTCGATCACGGCTTTTTTGCCCACGAGCACAGGGTGAATGAGATCGACCTGTTGTGCCATACGCACACCTTCGAGTACGGCTTCATCGTGCGCGCAGACGACAATACATTCTTTCTTTCCTGATCTTTTTGCGGAGTCGATGAGTTCTCTGAACGATCTCACTTACACGATCTCAGTCAGGCACCGGATGAGCTGTTCGTTTTGATGCGGGGTGCCGATCGTGATCCGGAGTGCATTTGGAAGACCATATTCCATGACCGTACGGGTGATAACCCCCCGGGCCTGCAGTTTTTCAAAAATGTCCCGCGCTTCGGTCTGGAAATGCACGAGTATGAAATTACCATAGGTTGGCGTGAAAGCAAGCCCGATACGCGGTAATTCTTTGTACAGGTACTCTTTTCCTGCTTCGTTATTCTTCTGGCTTTGCTGTACGAATGCCGTGTCATCAAGAGCCGCCGCTGCGCCGATCTGGGCGATGCTGTTTACATTGAACGGTAAACGCACCTTCATGAGCGCGCTGATGATATCAGGGCTGGCGAATCCATATCCCACGCGGAGCCCGGCAAGACCATAGATCTTGGAGAAGGTATAGAGAATAACAACATTGTTTTTCTGTTTAAGGTAATCCATTGTCTTGGGATAATCGGCGTTCTCAATGTATTCGCGGTATGCTTCATCGGCAACCAGAATGATGTCATCGGGGACCTGTTCTACAAAGCGATGGAAACGCGCCTCGTCAATGATCGTTCCCGTCGGATTGATGGGATTATCAAGGATCAGGATTTTTGTCTTCTCGGTGATCGCACGCGCGATGCTGTCAATATCGTGATGGTATTCCTGAAGGGGAATGGCGATGCGTTTTCCTCCATAGATCTGACAGGCGATCTTATACATAATAAAGGAAGGATCACTCATGATGACCTCATCCCCGGGATTGACATATGCTTTGAAAATGAGTTCGATGAGCTCAACCGACCCGCTGCCAACGATTACCTGATCGCCGGGCATGTTGAATTTCGCGCTTATTGCTTTTTTCAGGTAAAAACAATTATCATCCGGGTAAAGGTTGATCGTATTGATGCGTTTTCCGATCGCCTGGACCGCTTTTGGTGATGGACCGAGCGGGTTCTCATTGCTCGCAAGTTTGATCACATCCCCCGTGATCCCCAATTCCCGCACCACCTCATCTATCGGTTTGCCGGGTTTGTACGGTTTTATATCGTTGACATAGCTTCTAAGTTCGATCACATAACCTCCGCACAAGTATACACAGCGATGGATAAAATGCAAGAAATATTTTTGTTGACAATAATGTGATTTGTGATTATTATGGTGTAGTGAGGTTCATAATCACTGTTTGTCTCTTATGCTGTATATTGAATTGCCATGCGCCGCGTAAGACGTATACGACGGGACCGATATTCATGGATTTCGATTACAGCGATGATATCAACGATTATGTGAGTATTGCCGTGTTGAAGAGCACGGCCGGGCTCTGGGAAGGGTACTGGGACCTCTATCCGGCGGTCAGCCTGTTGTTCATCGATATCATGAAGCGGTATCCTGATAGTTACATCCGGCTGCACGCTGAGGCGGATTTCAAGAAATTTCTGCAGGAAGAGAGGATATGGATACACCAGAAATTGGACGATGAGAAGTCATTCGCTTTAATCAACCGGCTCTCTCGCGTCCTGGAAGATGAGTGATCGCGCGGCGTGATTGACAGTGTTTGGTGGTCGACTATAATGTATAGAGATCGTAATTGATCATACCGTATCGGATGTGGTGGGGAGCGGTACATTGAATCGCTAAAGTTTGTTTCGTAATCAGATGGTGAGGAGGTGTGGATTTGAAGGCAAAGATCATTATCGTCAGTCAAAATTCGGATGTCGTTTCACTCATGAGCAGTACGCTCGAAGGAGAAGGGCATAAGGTCATTGCATGCGACTTCCCGGATGCGGCAATAAAAAAGTGCAAGGACGAGAATGCCGATCTGATATTCATCGATGCCCATGTTGGCGATGCCCTGTACGTCAAACTCATTAAGGCGATCAATCGCGAGTGCTCGGACACCCAGGTCGTACTTATCACGTCATATGCATTTCCCGAGAGCATGGCGAAGACCGAGACCATGGATATCCATGGGTATCTGATCCAGCCGTTGACTGCGGATAAGATAAGGACCGTGACCAAACGTGCCTTGCTCCAGGGTGAACTCGCGCGCGAGAATCGGCGGCTGCTTCTGACCGTGACCGCGGCGAAAAAAGAATGGGAAGCGACCGTTGATGCGATCGAGGATCCGATCTTCGTGACCGATTTCGACTACAATATCCTGCGGGCAAATTTGAAGACCTTCCAGCGCCTGGGAAAGGGCGTAAAGGAGATCATCGGGCGCAAGTGCTACGAGATTTTTCACGCGGTACATGAACCGCCGTCGGAT
>JAFGPO010000072.1 GCA_016936155.1 Caldifarciminota bacterium | reverse complement strand
CTTTTTTATCGACCCGCTGTTATTCTACCGCAACATATTCCGCAAAGGAATGTGAAGTAGGAACAGGAAGCTTGTCTTCGATTAGTCCTCGGATATGCATAGTAATAGCATCGTGCATATTCTTCTCGGCATCTTCTCTGGTTTTCCCTGTCGCCACGCACCCGGGCAAATCAGGGGAATACGCAGAATAGTTGCCATCAGCCTTTTCTATTACTATTAAAAAACGGTACATATTATATTTCCTCCTTCTTCAATTGTGCTTGTTTCAATATGCTATTCAACGTTCCGGGTGCCAAATCATGACTCAAATGACCAGCGATTGTCACGCGTCCGGGTTTGGTTGGATGCTTGTACTGACGATGGCTGCCCTTAGTAACTACAAGATACCAACCATCCTGTTCTATCAGCTTAATAGCATCGCGTACTTTCATCTTATCAACTTGCTGTCACGACAGGATTATACACGGAAATAATGGTGCGTCAATATTCAAAAAATCACCCATAGAAGATAATGGCAGTCACGAATTTTTCCCATATCTATGATGTGGTTAAAAAATTCAGTGTCCCGAGCGAGCCGAGGGGTTTTTCTTTTGGACAGGTCCATATATAGGAGACTTAATAATTATATCCAATCAATCTTTCTCTATTTCTTCATCGACCGTATCGTAGATGACCGTGCTGATCCTGATTTCGAACCATGCTGTGAACATGTCCCAGGTCAAATTCTTGGGCCATAATGATTCGTCCGTATACCAGGCAGTGAGTTCGTTCTTAAAGATGGTTTTCGACATTTCCTTAATATATGTATCGAGCTGCGACGGATCTTCAAAATCGGGCAGGAGGTAGATTGTATGAATCCTTTTCCTTGTTCGCCATTTCATCGTCCCCTGTACCAGGTTCGATGCTGTTCAACCAATCATAGAATAGTTGTTGCGGGATCACCATTATTGCCGTTCTGTTGATTGTGTCGAAAAATTCCATAGTTTTGTAGTGTATTATACGAGAGTTTATATTGATGTCAATTGGCGGGGACGGGGTCAATTTTGGTGAGAATCTACACATGCGGTACAGCCATCTTTCGGTTGCACATAAGCAGAACGCAGTGAACAAGCTCGATTTACTTGGCACAAAGGTGGCATAAGATGTCAAAAGAACCGAGGTGCAACGTGCAAAGCGTTGATAATAAAGGATTTGGCGAAACAGAGGTTATGTGTTTCATTTCTCATAATCAGCGGGTCGGGGGTTCAAGTCCCTCCGGGCCCACTCTTTAAAAGATAAATTCGAATATCTAAATCCGAAATTTTAAACCCCGTTAAAAAGGACTTAATATAGGTTTTCAATCAAATATGACAGTTCGTAGAAAATACATAAAACCGGTCCTTGATTTTCGCCCTATTTAACGGGGTAAACAAATCCCAATTTCTAAATTCCAAATTCCAAACTTATTTCTCTCCTGGTCCGTCTCTATGATTGACTTCATTTTTTTTCTCAATATACTAACATAATCATGAAATATACCATTCCAGATCATGTTTTGGCTTTGAGTATTTTGAAATTGATATTTCCGATTTGTCCAGGATGTAGGATTTCTAATTTAGTATTTGGCATGCCTTTTTGCCCATGAAGTGGTCGGTTCATCCAGCAAAGCAAAATACCACCAAGGCGATCGTGGTCGGATTGTTTGTCATCTGTTTTGTAGTGTATATAAGTATTTTTTTCGGGGCATTCTGGGGCATGTTCGGCCTGATCGTCCTCTTTTTGTCAGCGTATTCATTCTACTTTCCAACCCACTATGAAGTGACTGATGAGCAGGTTGTTATTAAGAGTATTTTCACCACGCAGCGGCGTTCGCTAAAAGAATTCAAGAAGGTCCTTCCGGGTAAGAACGGTGTGCTGCTCACTCCTTTCCGGCACAAGACGTTCTTGAACCGCTTTCGGGGCGTATTCCTCTTTTTGCCCCGGGACCACGAGGAGATCATCACCATGCTGCGGGAGAAAATAGAAGAACCAGCCGAGGAAACACCGGCAAAATCCGAAACACGAAATTCTAAATCCGAAACAAATCTCAAGTTCTAAATTCAAATACCAAACATTTTGTGAAAAGAATTTCGAGTCTGTTGGAAGAGGGCGGAAGAGAGTTCATCCCTGAGTTCCATTTGTCATTATCCGGCTCGACCGGATAATCCGGGGAATAGTCCTGGATTGTCTGATCAAGTCAGACAATGACTTTCCTGTTTTATACGTCTTTCTGGTGATTGCTTCCTTCGGCTTGAGACCGTCCTGTCATGTGTCATTATCCGGCTTGTCTGTTCTGTAGAACGGAGTATGCAGGGGACTCTTAATCCAGGACAAAGACCTGGATTCTGGATCGCGTCCGGAATGACAGGAGTAAAAACCTTATGCTCTGCTTTAATTCTCTTGACAGACCGTGCATTACTCAATACAATGGAAGAACGTTTAAGAAAACAGGATCACTATGGCGAACTTGAACTTTGCAAAGAAAGAACTGAACCTTAAGATCGTGTACTATGGTACAGGTCTGTGCGGCAAGACAACGAATCTGCGCGTCATATTTTCAGCGATGACCCCGGACCGCAGGGGGAAGATGATGAGTCTGGCGACCGAGCTTGACCAGACCCTTTTTTTTGATTTCCTCCCGGTCGATCTGGGGAGCGTCAAGGGCTGGAAACTCCGTCACCACCTCTATACAGTGCCCGGACAGATCTATTATAATGTATCGCGGAAACTGGTGTTAAAGAACGTTGATGGTGTGGTATTCGTTGTTGATTCTCAGGAAGAACGTATGGACGAAAATATCGAGAGCTGGAACAATCTCGAAGATAACCTGAAAAGTTATAATTTGAGCATCAAGGACATCCCCATTGTCATCCAGTACAACAAGCGTGACCTTCCCAACATCATGCCGATCAGCGATCTTCAGCTTCATATCAACACTGGAGGGTATACCTATTTCGAGAGTGTTGCGATCCGCGGGATCGGCGTTTTTGATACCCTGAAGTCCATTTGCCAACAAACCGTCCGCAAGCAGATGGAGACCCTACCGCAAGTATAGCATTTCTTAGAGATAACCCGGCGTTCAACTCTTGACTTTGCTGATGTTCTCCTGTATAATTTTCTGTATGAGAAGCAGCACAGCACAGAGTATTTCTAAAGAAAAAGTCCATGAATTAGAGAGACTTTTGGCTGATTTTTGTGCTCGTGCGAATACGGTGTGGGCGATCCTAACCACTGCCACTGGTCAGCTGCTTGCCCAGCGGGGCTTTGTGTATTCGTTCGATGTCCTCGCAATCTCTGCGCTCGCCTGCGGTGTGTTCAATTCGACCATGGAGCTCGCCCGGATCGTCGGAGAGGATAAATTCTCCCAGTTCCTGCAAGAAGGGGAGAAGTACAGCGTGTTTTATGTTGGCGTTGATACCGATTACGTACTCGTTTCGCTGTTTGACGACCGCACACTCGCTGGAGTGGTCAAGGTGGCGAGCGAGGTTTTTTCCAAGAGCGTAGCACGGGTTATGGGGAATGGAATATGAAACGGGAAATGAATTTCGATAATTTTTACGTCTATGAAGGCAATAAGGTGGCGTTCCTTGCTGCTCAAAAGATCATTGAATTCCCGGGCGAGCTTTTTAATCCGCTGTATATCCATGGGAGCACGGGCATCGGGAAAACGCATATCACGTGGGCGCTCCACAATGCGATGTCAGCAAAGGGAGCAGTCAATTTTTTCACGGCCAAAGATTTCGAGCAGCATCTGCTTCAGAACAATCCGGTTGAGGGCCCACTGATCGTCGACGACATCCATGCAATCGATGTTTCGTGCCATGCAAAGTTACTGAGTATCATTGACCGCTATTTGACCAACAGTACACAGTTGTGTTTCACCGGAAATGCGGCACCGCGCGATCTCACCAACTTCGATGATAAACTGCTTTCCCGGCTTGAAGGCGGTCTCGTGTGTGATATCCAACCTCCAAAAGAAATGGCGCTCATCGAGTTGATCAAGCAGAAATCAGGCGAAGCCGGCATCCTGTTAGTCGATGAGATCGCGTTGGAACTTGCCCAGATATCCACTGGTTCGATCCGTACGATCGAAGGTATGATCAATCGTCTTGTGGCGTATTCATCGCTGGGTAACGTAACGCTCGATGTCAATACCGTGCATATGATCCTCAAAGAATTCTATCCAAAGGGAATCTACAGCCCGGTTTCATCATTGCTCGAAGAATTGAAAAAGAACGCGAGCGAAGTTCTCCAGGATGTTTCCACCAAACTCGACATACGTGAGGAATACCGGGAAAAGATATATGTATGGCAGATGAAAGGATTCGACACTTCATCGCTCACAATGTTGCTTGATGGTGATGTCGAAGTTTTGAAGCGTGAATATGAGACGTTTATTGCTAAAGTAGAACGGCTGATCGATCTCCAGAAACAGTATGGTGCACTGGACCTCCACGATTATCCGGACGAAGCGATGCAGATCGAGTCTATGCTGTTTTCCCCGGACAAGGCCGATGATATCGAGGCCTGTATCAAACAATTCGCCCGGAAGCCGGTTGCGATCGATCCGTCCAGATCATTTGCCAGTTATATCAACGGTTCATGCAATGAGCGAGCGGTTGAGATCTATCAGAAACAGGTGCGGGAAAACCTTGGGGAACGGTACAATCCTTTCGTCGTTTTCGGTGATCCAGGCGTTGGAAAAACGAGATTTCTCGAAGCCGTGTTTCTCGATCTGGAGGAACGGGGCAAGAAAGTATATTACCACGATTGTACGAGCGGTGATAAAGGGTGCGACTGGGAAACCGTGAAACCGTACGATGTTATTGTCTTTGACAATTTCCATATGATCATCAAGGCGCCAGAGCCGGTGCGCGCTGCGATGTTCGAAATGTTCGATCAAGCGATCAAACACAACAAGGCAGTGATCCTAAGCAGCGTGCGTGTCACGGGTGATTCAGAATGGGGATCCGCTGTACGATCTTTATTCGACATGGGTATCGAGGTCGAGATCTTGTCTCCTGATCCTGGAACTGCGATGCAGTATATCGAGCCGCGTTTCACTCCGATGCAGTACGAGCAGGCTATGAGTCAGGGCGTGCCGCATTTCGCATCGTTTGGTGATATCGATGCATATATTTCCTCGCTAACAGGGGCTCCACAAGAGATTGTACCTTTGGAAGCGGTTGCTGAAGGTGAGCGCACAATGCCGGCAGTTGGATCCGGGTCGCAAGAGAAGGAGGAGATCGCCGGGGCAGTACCCGTGTCCCTTGGATTACCCGGTGAGGAGATCGCCCCGGAGGAATCTCGGCAAGAACATGAGGACGTTGTTGCCCTGGGACTTCCCGGGGAACCAGCTCAGGAGGAATCAGCAGAAGTCCAGGAAAGCGAAACCGATGGGCCAAGCAGCGTAATCGCTCTGGGTCTGCCTGGTGAAGAGCATTCAGGATCAGCCGCGAAAATCTCAGTACCAGGTGCAGAGCAACCTGAAAAGGTAGAGGGACCGGAGGTCCAAGGCGTTTCAGAGCCATTGAAAGCGATACATGAAGAAAGATTTATAATTCACGAGATCGCGGGAGAAATGATTGAAGATAATTACTGATTCCTTGTGCAGGAATAGAAGCCATTCCTGCACAAATACTAAATTCGAGATGCTGAATCCTAAACAAATTCCAATTACTAAAATATTAAATTCTAAACAGCGTTACGTGCGTTTGGTTCATTGGAAATTGATATTTAGATATTGTTTCGGACTTAGAATTTATGATTCCGAATTTCCCGAAATGAAGCAAGGGTAGAGTATGGCGATCAAAGGATCATTAGCAGAGGCATCATTACCGGATGTGATCCAGTTGCTTGCCTATTCCGGGAAGTCCGGATGCTTATCAGTTACTGATGGCAAAAACTTCGGGAATATTTTTATTAAAGAAGGTAAAATCATCTATGCGACTATTTTGAACCGTAAGCAGCGTCTGGGTGACATCCTGGTCGTCAAACAGGCGATTGACAACGAGACGCTGTCCCGCGCCCTCGAGATACAAAAAAAGAATAAAAAGAAGCGCCTGGGCGAAATTCTTATCGAAATCGGTGCCCTTGACGGGACAACACTCGAACATGAGCTTAAGGAACAGATCGAGCAAACGATCTTTACTATGCTGACGTGGGAGACCGGTTATTTTAATTTCGAAGCCGATCTACTGCCTTCAGCCGAGGAATACACCGTACAGCTTTCGGCGCAGGAATTGCTCCTTGAAGGGGCGCGCCGGATCGATGAGTGGCGTAAGATCGAGAATAAGATCCCGCCCTTCGAGACCGTGCTGATCCGTAAAGGCGAGGTCGATGACATCCCTTTGACCACCGAAGAAACCAAGATCATCGATCTCATAGATGGAACGCGCAGTATCGACGATCTTTTGAAACTGTCGGATTTCGATTTCTTTGAGACCTGCCGTACGATCTACGGATTGTTGTCGGCCGGGCTTCTCGTTAAGCCTGAAAAACCTCTTGAGCGGAAAAAAACAACTACGGATATCACCGAGTATAAGAACCTCGGTATCGCATTCTACAAGACCGATATGTACGATGAGGCCGAACGGGAGTATAACAAGATCCTTGAGATCGAAGAGCAGAATGCCGAGGCTCATTTTTATCTTGGTCTCATAGAACTGATGAGAGGTAATCTGGATGGGGCGCGACAGCGTCTAATGACGTCATATAATACGGAAAAAAAGGCCGCGACACTGATAAACCTCGGGTATATCGCCCTGCGTATGGGCTCTTATGATGAGGCGATCGAATTTCTCCAACAGGCCAAGGAAGCAGAACCTGATAATAACAAAGTGTTGAGCAATCTCGGCATCGCGTTGTACATGAAAGGTGCGTTCCAGGATGCGATCACGATATTCGCCCGCATCATCGAAAACTCACCGGAGATCATCACGCCGTATATCTATCTTGCTATGTCATACTATAAAACCAATGCGATGGATTCGACTGTAGCACTGCTTAAGGATGCGATTGACCGGTTCCCGCGGTTCACCGTGTTCAAGAACAATCTTGCCGTGATCTACGAGGGTATGGATAAACCAGAGGAAGCGGAAAAACTGTACCGACAAGCGCTTGAAGTCGATCCGCAAAATGAACAGGTCAGCCGTAATCTTGCTGACTTCTATTACGAGGCGCAGATTCTCGGCGCGGCTAAGGAACTCTATGAGAAGATCCCTGAGGATAAAAGAGGATGGGAAGTATATTTCAAGTTGGGGAATATTTCGTTACGTCAGGGAGATGCCGAAAAAACACTGATGTTCTGGGAACAGGCACAGAGGCTCAATCCTTCAGAGCAGATCATTGCCAGGAACATAGAAGTCCTTCAAAAATCTAGTGGAAAATAAATTCCATTCGTTGCTCGATTACATACAACGAAAGTCATCATTTCACTGCCAATACTACAAAGAAAAACCGCTCTCCCGGCGCATTCGCGTGCGCATGCGGGCGCTTCATCTTGATGAATATGACCAGTATATGCGTTATCTGATCGATAACCCGGAAGAAATGGAAGTTCTCTTAGAGACCCTGACGATCAATCTGTCATATTTTTTCCGTAATCTGGAAACGTTCGATTATATCCGTGATACCCTGTTCAAAGCAATGAGTGGAACTCATAAGCGTTTGGTCGTCTGGAGTGCCGGATGTGCCCATGGCGAGGAACCTTATTCACTTGCGATCAGCGCTGCACAGAGCGGGGTACTGGACCGTATGATCATTTATGCAACGGATATCGATCATAAAGCCCTGGGTGTTGCTCAGGAGGGTCTATATGATACATTTGCTTTCCAATATACGCCTCGTCACATTCTTGATACGTATTTTAAAAAACAAGACAGCAAGTACCGGATCATGTCGGTGATCAAAGAGCGGGTTAGATTCTGCTACGCGGACCTGTTTGATAAGCCACCCTTTGGTGGGTGCGACCTGATTATGTGCCGGAACGTGCTTATTTATCTTGACCGTCCAGCTCAATCAGCGATTCTGAAGAATTTCTACGAGCAGCTGCAGCCTGATGGGTACCTTGTAATCGGCAAGGTCGAATTGCTCATTGGAATCCCGGAAGTGAAGCTGTTTGAGATCGTTAACCGCGCTGAGCATGTCTATAAAAAAAGGTTTTAATGGCAGAAGAAGGCCGGAGAGGGCACTGAAGATTTGAGAAGGCTCGATCGGGTCAACAAAATCGAGGCTATGAAGTTAAGAACCTGCGAGGTTTCGAATGTGTAATATGAATCCTGGTTCTTTACAAGTTGCTATTGGAATTTGTAATTCAATCCTCGGATAAGTCATTTACGTATATGCTAATATGGCGTTCTATGTGCTATGTTTTGATTGAAGCGAAGCAATGGATCATGAAGTCGCATAGGATTGGTTATGCATGAGGTTCGCGTGGGGATCGGCGAAGTCAAGGTCGCTCAGGGCGATATTATATTATCAGCCTATGGGGTGGGATCATGCGTTGTCATCGTGTTGTTCGATACCGCAAAAAGATTATGCGGTTTTGCACATTGCCTGCTCCCTGAAGGTGACGCGACCAGCACTAAATACCCGCGGGGCGCGATTGGAGAACTGCTGCGGCAAATGATCGCAAAGGGTGCAGTACATGCAGATATCGTTGCCAAGGTGATCGGTGGCGCGACGATGTTCGAAGGGTTTGCCAAACACCAGATCGGGAAGCGTAATGTTCTGGAGGCGCGTAAAGAGTGCGACCGGATAAACATACCGATTATTGCTGAAGATGTATTCGGAAACTGGGGGCGTACCATCTCATGCAATGCACAGACCGGGGAAGTAATTGTCCGTTCGTTCAAGCATGGTTCAAAGGTCTTGTAATATGTCATACATACGGCTTGTATTAACCCTTTTCTTGTTTATAATAGAAGAGATACCTGCGCGGTGTCAGCGATACAGGGGTTCTTTATTATGAAAAAAAATGTTCTTGTTGTTGAAGATTCGATTTTAATGCAACGCGTGATCAGTGACATCATAAATGCATCGGTGGAATTCACTGTCTGTGGATGCGCACGCGATGTGGTTGAGGGTTGGGCGAAATTCAACAAGCTGAAACCGGATATCGTGACCCTTGACTTTGAATTGCCGCACGAGAATGGACTTGTCCTTTTGAAAAAAATCATGGACGAACGACCGATCCCGGTATTGATGGTGTCCGCACACACCAAAGAAGGAGCCGAATTGACGATCCGGGCGCTTAATATGGGCGCCATTGATTTTTTCACAAAACCATCGGGTCCTATTTCGATCGACCTTTACAACTACCGGAGTGAACTTCTTGAAAAACTGAAATTGGTATCCGGATCACAGGTTCAGAAGAGCAAAGATCCACACAAGAAAGCAAGATCAGAATCGAGTTTCCGCGAACTGTATGTTGGTATCGCGGCATCGACCGGGGGCGTGCGGGCGCTCAATTATATTATTCCCTCATTCCCGGCAAAATGCGGGCTGCGGATGATCATTGTTCAGCACATGCCAAAATTCTTCACGGCAAGCCTGGCGCTCCATCTCAACGAACGTTCGAGCATGGTCGTCAAAGAAGCGCAGGACAGGGATCCGATCCTCGAAGGTGAAGTGCTCATCGCCCAGGGCGGGTTCCACGCTACGATCGATCCGACCGGTGAGAGGATCGTACTGACCGATGATCCGCCTCTCCACGGAGTCAAGCCCTCAGCAGATGTACTGTTTACATCGATGGCAGAAGTGTACGGCGAACGTGCGATCGGCATCGTGCTGACCGGGATGGGGCATGACGGCGCACGTGGTATTATTGAAATCAAAAACCATCATGGAACGGTGATCGTACAGGATCCGAACGACGCTATTATCAGTGGTATGCCGCAATCCGCGATCAATACCAATAGGGTCGACCATATACTGCCGCTTCAGCAGATACCGGATAAGATCTTCGATTTCGTGAAAACGACAAAGATATGAGCAAGGATTTCGACGCATACCAGGAACGGATCCGGGAACTGCGTGCACGCATCAAAGAAGGAAAGCATCGCAACATGCAGAGTATCCGCGATGAGATTCGGGCATTGTATGTCGACATGGCGGGTTCGATACGTGCCCTGTCAAAAGCTCAGGAAACACTCCGGGAGATTGCACAGGAATTCAAGCAACACCAGGCCACACAGACTGACGTGGGAAGGTTCTACTCATTTGTTAAATCAACGACGTCCGCGGAACTCGATCTGGCAACGCTTATCGATCGCGCGTGGAACTGCATCGTGATGGAGGACTTTGATGAAGCCCGGAAGAACCTGAAACATATTCTCGATATCGACCCTGATAATATAAAAGGTTTGTGCTACATGGGATTAGTGCTCGTTGAGCTGGAACATTATGACGAAGCGATGCTGTTTTTGCAAAAGGTGCTTGTTCGGGATCCGGGTAATCCGTTCGCCCTCAACAATCTCGGTTTTATCTGTTACAAAAAGGGCATCTGGGGTGAGGCGATCGAACACCTTGCCAAGGCAGCGAACCAGAACAAGGACCGTACCGCTGCACTCTATGCGAATTATTACCTCGGACTTGTATACTACGAACGGTCAATGATCCCCGATGCGATAAAATTTTTCACCCGGGCACTGCAAATGGGTCCGAACCTTCAGGTCGCGTACTACTACCTTGGTTTATCCGAGGTAAGACGGTATGAGTTTAAGGATGCAGTGAATTATTTTAAGAAAGCCATAACGATTGATAAGGACTCTCGATATGGTCGTCTGGCCGAGGAGGAACTCAAGAAGATCGAACCGCTTGCTGAACCGGATAAGACGATGGGTAAGTGCACCAGTACTGATGATAAGCAGTCTTACGGATCGTGATACATGTATGATGAATTTCTGGTATTCACGCAGCGTCTCGCGCAAAACGTTGGTGATCTTCTTTACCGCGATTGCCAGAACACCAAACTGATCGAGCACAAAGGTGCGGTCGATCTGGTCACTCAGTTTGACCGGCAGTCCCAGGATCTTATTGTCAAGGATATTGAACAGCGCTACCCGGATCATGGCATCCTGAGCGAAGAAGATATCATGAAGGACAGCGCGAACCCCATGAAATGGATCATCGATCCTCTGGATGGCACCACAAACTTTGCCCACGGATTGCCCATATGGTCATTGTCGATAGCTCTGGAAAGGGAAGGTGATGTCATTGTCGGTGTGGTTTATGATCCGACACGACAGGAGCTTTTTTCCGCGCAGCAGGGGAGGGGTGCGTGGCTGAACGGAGTTTTGATCAAGATATCGACAACAGCAGACCTGGATAAGGCATTACTCGTTACAGGTTTTCCCTATGATATCCGGGAGAGCACAATGAATAACCTCGATCATTTCGGAAAGTTCGCCCTCTGTTCACAAGCGGTGCGACGCCTTGGCTCCGCGGCTCTGGATCTTTGTTATACTGCATGCGGACGCTTTGACGGATACTGGGAGCGCAAGCTCTCACCCTGGGATCAGGCAGCCGGTTCATTGATCGTCAAAGAAGCCGGGGGTATGATAACCGATTTTGCCGGTGAACCCTTTTCGATCTATGGGGATCAGGTACTCGCAACCAACGGCATGATACATGAACAGATGATTGATATTTTAAACCGCAGACCGTAAGCACCAGGCCGTAGGCCGAGGAACGTGCGTAATGCGCAATGTGTATTGTGAAAACAATAAAGCAATCTTCTGGCGCAGCAAATACGAAATTCTAAACAAATTTTAATCCCAAACACCAAATGAACCCGATGCATCGGGCATCTACAGTTTTTGGTAACTGTCTGATTTATCAGACTGCCTTGAAAAGCCCTATTCGCCAAATTTCATCATACCTTGTTATTGCTCTATATTCCTTTAGGCGCCTTGTTTTGCTTTTTCTTAAAATGCTGTCTTGAACCGTACCCCGCCGGTGAACGCGCGCGCTGATGTCCAATAGCCGTCGTAGTACTCGCGCTGTGTTCCAGTGCTGTTTTTAACCGCAATAAAGAGCGTTACCACACGGTAGCAGACGCCGATCCGCGGATCAACGAGCAGGGATGATGGTAGGCCGGTCGAAATGCCGCGGTGCGCGGCCCGGTATTCGAATGCAATTTCAGCGAAGATAAAGCGGTATTCAAAACCGAGGGTGTCGAGAACCGTATAGCGAGGGCGAAACGGCAGTATGCTGTCGCTCCACGAATAGCAACCATAAACCGTATGCCTGATGTGCAGATGTGTTTGGTCGATCGTGTTACGTACTCTGAGGCCGACATTCACTTCCTGAATGTCGGGGGTCTCTTTCAGGAGAAAATCGGCTGCGGGCACACTGCGGTTGTACCAGTTACGGTAGTCCGCTCTCATTTCGAAGGTGTGGTCGTACAGATCAAACGAGATCCCAATATGCGCTGCGATCCGGAGGCTTTCAATTGGTGCAGCACTGGTATAGTGGAGCGGCAGAGAGGGATCGAAACGGTCGCTGAGGGGTTTGAGAACCGCCCCGGTTCTAATCTCGCTGATGATCCGGTACGAGGGGTGCAGTGAAGCAATAGAAACGCAGGGAGAAGGAAAAAAATCCGTGACTGGAGATATCGCCATGATATGGAAATCCCGGATATGTACTCCTCCGCCGAACAGCTGGTAAAAGCGGTCGTTCGTGAAGATCCCCTGAAGCGACAAATGAGGTTTATTCACGATGCGGTCTACAATAATATCAAAACGGGTGGAGGCTTCGATGAACCGGAATGAGTTGATATCCCAGACCGTGTATCCGAACAACCCACGCATGACCGACCATGGGTTCGTGGTCGCAAAGTTGAAACCAGGAGTGATACAGAAATATTCATCATCGCGTTTCATGGAAAAACCATCCAGTACCGGCTGGATCCACAGGTGCGGAAAGCCGTGCGTATAGGACAGAGTGCCCTTGCCATAACGCGCATTTCCCCAATTGAGCCGGTCAGTGTATCCGCCGGACGCGGCAAGATCCTGGAATCGGATCTCCCCGTTTGCAAAAACGAATTCCCCGGCACCTCCGGTCACATGTATGATGTTGTCGGATTCATGTATCCAGAGCGGTGGTTCAGGAAAAGTGATCTGGGAAAGATCGGGGAGAGGGGGTAGACTGTCATATGATACCAATAACAATAGTAAGAGCATTAGATACCCTGAACCGCGTGTTTGTTGATCGTTTTTATTATGGTTTTTGAAAAAGGCGGTTCAATGATCCCACGCTCAGTAATGAATGCGGTTATCAATTCCGCGGGCGTGATGTCAAAAGAAGGATTCGCCACACATGCCTGAAGCGGAACGATTTCCACTCCATTGAACGAACGTATCTCCTGTTCGTCACGTTTCTCAATTGGAATTGCGTTCCCGGTCACACACCGGGGATCGAATGATGAGATCGGAGCCGCGACATAGAACGGTACGTGGTAATGATGAGCAAGGATCGCCAATCCACCGGTACCGATCTTGTTCGCGGTATCACCGTTCGCGGCGATGCGGTCCGCTCCGACGAAAACTGCCTCAACCGAAGGCATGTAGGTGGCAGCCATGGAATCACATATTACACATGTTTCAATGTTATTTCGAGTCAATTCCCAGGCAGTAAGCCGTGCGCCCTGTAACAGCGGTCGTGTTTCAGTCGCAATAACACGGATCGCTTTACCCTGCTGCTCCGCGGTGTATATAATACCCAGCGCAGTGCCAATGCCGTTTGTTGCAAGAGCCCCCGCATTGCAGTGGACCATGAGTGTTGCTCGGCCGGTAATGAGCGTCGCTCCGTGCTTGCCGATCCGGCGGCATGCAGCTTGATCTTCTCTATCAATAGACCGGGCTTCCTTGATAAGTGCACCGCGCAGGTTTGATGAGGTAGAGATCGCGCGTTTCATCCGGTCAACCGCCCACTGGAGATTGACCGCGGTCGGGCGGGCATCGGCAAGATGATCCGCCGCTGCGATGATATCCTTGCGTCCCATTTTTTGTGACGCAAGTGCGATCCCGTACGCTGCAATAATGCCGATGAGAGGCGCGCCGCGTACCTGCATAGTGCGGATCGCATCGAACACCTCATCAACGGTAGCAAGTGTTACGTATGTTTCCTCACGGGGAAGCCGTGTTTGATCGAGGACCGTGATTGAATTCTTGTGTGGATCGAAGACGATCGTTGTGAATGGCAGTTTGCTACGAGATCCCGGCATGGTTGCGTGCAGCCTGTATCGTGTTATGCAAAAGCATAGTCCGCGTCATCGGTCCTACTCCACCGGGGACAGGTGTGATCGCCGATGCGATCTCGCATACAGTGGTGAAGTCGACATCGCCGATGAGCCGGTATCCTTGTTTCTTGGTCGGGTCGTTGATACGGTTCACTCCCACATCAATAACCACCGCATTCTCTTTAACCATATCCCGGGTGATCGTATCGGGACGTCCGGCCGCGGCAACAAGGATGTCGGCGGTGCGTGTGATATCAGCCAGATTTTTTGTCCTTGTATGGCACAGCGTGACCGTCGCATTCGCGTGTTGTTTTTTCTGAACGAGCATCATTGCCAGCGGCTTACCAACGATATTACTTCGTCCGACAATGACAACATGCTGACCTTCGATCGGAATATTGTTCCTCACAAGCAACTGCTGAATTCCATGAGGGGTCGCAGGCAAGAAACACTGAGCACCGATCATCATTCTTCCGATATTGACCGGGTGGAATCCGTCGACATCTTTTTCCGGGTCGATGGCATAGAGAACTTTCTCTTCGTTGATATGGCCCGGCAGCGGCAATTGCACGATGAATCCATGAATCGCATGATCGTCGTTCAGTTGTAAGATAAGCGCGAGCAGGTCGGCTTCCGAATAATCTGTATCAAATTTATGGAGTTGGAATTCGATTCCCACGCGCAGGCAGTCTTTCTCTTTACCCCGGACGTATGAGACTGACCCAGGATCATCTCCCACAAGGATCACCGCCAATCGTGGAGTCAAGTTATGTTTGTTCTTGAGTTCATCGACTTTTATTTTTAGTTCTTCGTGCATAGCAGCAGCACATTCTTTGCCGCTGAGGATCGTTGCCATAGTATCTCCTTTCAAAATTTCATTGTCATGATAGTATACTAATCATTGATACCCTGATGTCAATATGATGGGGTCGGGATTACTGCTGGTCAGGCGTGAAAAACTCTGTAAAGACGGCTCATTGATGAACCGGCCATGACTAAAAGATAGAGTTCTACTGGTATGCGATAGCGCGCAAGGCCGACATGAGTTACAATGTAAACACTGCTGATCATGATGATGATCGCAAGGATCAAATTAAGGTCGATCGGGTGCTGTTCAAGTTTGAAGAGGGCGAAATTGAAGAGTGCAAGAACAAGTAGTGGGACATACAGGAGAGCGTAGGGAACCCGATAGCGCAGCGCCAGCGGTGATCCGTTTATCAGGCTTGGAGAGAACCACCAGTAGTAGAACGCCTTTTTTACTAACCGCCACACAAAATCAAACGGTTTTGCGAGTATGTAGTTGAATGCTTTGTTAGTGAAATAGCGGCTGCGTTTTATTTCGGACATCATGCGCAATTTTTGCTTTTCGGTCCGGGACAGTGTATGGGTCATGAAAACAGTATGATCAGGCCGGTTTTCAACCACCCGGTAGTAATCCGTGCCGGTCGCATACGGGTTGTTCCCGATCCAAAAATTCACCCCGAACTGCGTGGTGATCGGTACACACGCTCTGTGCACACGCAGGTTCCGGATTGACCAGGGAAGAACGACCAGCATTGTAAGCACGAGCGCACCGAGTACGTACCTTGTGACCCTTCTATGTGAAACGATGAACCAGAATGCTGCTGCCGGGATAAGAACGAACGTGATCGGATCGCACAACAGGGCGCATCCATAGGAAAGGCCCATGAACACGGATCGGATCCATGTCCGGTGGCGAATATCCAGGAGCAGCCATACGGTTAGGCTGAGGAAGAGAAGGGAAAAGTTCGTTGGTGTCATGCTCATGCTGTAGTACACAAGGGGCGGGTACAGGGCTACACCAAGAGCGGCGACACATGCGGCGTTTATATTGAAAAGCAGTTGCGTGGTCCGGAATATGATGATGATAATGAAGACAGAAATGATCGTCTGGATTATCTGGACGATCAAGAATGACCACGGGTTTGGGAACAGTGAATAAGCGATCGCAAGCACATGGGGATAGAACGGGGCATGGCTTGAAGTGAGTTCGACTTTTTCTAAAGGATATGCTGTCCGTGCAAAACCATGACCGGCAACCATGCTGCGCGCGATATCACCATATTCCCAATCCGGAGGGTCGATATAGCTCGTTGTCCAAAAAATGCATATAATCCTGAGGATAAATCCTATTACACAGGCGTAGAATAGTATTTTATTCTTCTTGACCATTACTGAAGTATAAAGCGGGCAGGAAGTAAGTCAACACCGACCCGAACCGGGAAATACCGGGCGCTTAGCGTCTCGCGTGTAGCGAAGTAGCGCTTAACTGTAGCGCTTAGCGCAGAAAGTTCCTCGTTCTTAGTGCGTTGGTAGCGTCTAGCGCTTAGCGTATAGCGATGGAGCGTCCTTACTCGTTTTCTTGTATCGTCACACTCTCCATAACGACCGGCGTGAGCGGCTGATCCATGGATCCGGTTTTTACAGCCGCGATTTTTTCGACCACATCCATGCCGGCTATAACCTGACCGAATATCGTATACCCGCCATCAAGCTTGGGCAGGGGAGCCAGGCAGACATAGAACTGGCATCCGTTTGTATTCGGTCCATGGTTTGCCATTGCCACGGTTCCCTTCAGATGTTTGAGATCCGGGTTGATCTCGTCGGCGATCTCGTACCCGGGAGTTCCGGTGCCATTGCCGACCGGGCATCCACCCTGGATCACGAACCCGGGAATAATACGATGGAATGTCAGACCATTATAGAATCCTTTATTAACCAGGGATATGATGTTCGCGACATTTTTAGGAGCTTTATCCTCATGGAGCTTTATCGTAATCGTCCCGAGATCCTTAACATTGATCACCATAAATGTTCCTTTATCTTTGGGTAGCGTTACCTGATCGGTTTTTGCCGAGGGACCGCCACAAGATATGATCACACACACGGCAGATAGAAGAAAGAGATATTTTATCATGCAACCTCCTTGGGATATGTTTTTTACTATCAGACATAGTGCAATGATACTTAAAAAAACCGCCAAGTCAAATACATTGTTGATCAGCGGCTCCATATGTTAGCTAAATTTTAAACATGCACACTTTAAGAATTAAAAGTGCACAAGCTTCAGATCGGTAGTTTTTACCTTTTGGACATCAATAAGTTTATTTCTACACCACACTCTTATTTCACAGAGACGCTTAGATAACAGGTAGATACGCAGATTTACGGTCTCACGTGGTATTGCATTATTGATTTTAAGGTGGAAGTTTTTGATCGATATTTTTCGATAAGGATCAATGATACGATTCATCCTAATGGCGCATATATCTTTTATCGATGTATACGGTGGGGGTACCGTAAAATCTCGAAAGAGCGACCGGTTTTCTTTTTGAGCGCGTTGGAACCGATAGTACGGCACTTCCTGGGTCGTGGAATGAATCTGCTGATAGTTGTAGCGGTGTACTTCATAGCGGAGAATGCGCTGGGCATGTCGTAAGTCAATAACATTTTCCCGAACACAGGTTCTGATGAGGCGATCCTGGAGCCAGCCATACGGTCTTTCGATTTTTCCTTTTGCGGCCGGCGACAATGCATAGATCACTTTAATGCCACAGTCGCCCATCATCTGTTTCCATTGTGTATCAACATCATCCGTGAGGAGATGATGATGGCGCCATATTGAGTCGCGTCCTTGGACAAAACGAAAGATCCGGTGGCAATCGACATAGTAGGAGTACGGTAGTCCATATTTCAAGAACACAGCCTGTGCCGCTTTGATATGCGCCCAGGATGTTTCCTGCTTTGATAGCTCGGCATAGAGCAAAAGTCGACTGTAGTCATCCAGCGAGGTGATCAAATGCCACTTTACACCGGCAGGTGGCGACCAGAGATGGTATGACGAGTCATGCTGAATGAGCTCACCGATATAGTTGGTCAAAACCTCGCGATCATGACCGGATTCCTTCTTTCTCTTTTTCAAATAAAAGCCATACCTTTTGGCCCGGTCGATAATCGTGGGCAAAGAAACATGTTGGTGATAGGTGTTTGCTAAACGGGTTTTAACGTAGCTGTAGTTATATCGTTTTAAGGGCACACGTTTATCCTCGATAAGCTGTTTATCGATCTTTAGCTCTTCTATGATATTCTTTTCCACAGCCTGAGGTATTGAGCGCGTTTTACCTTGCCGTTTGTAGCGCAATGAAAATACCGCTGGATTTTTACGATACTGCTTTACCAACATACAAAACCGACGACGCTTAATACCTAAAATCTCCTGCAGATATCTTCGCTCGATCGTTCCCTTCAGGTAACGCTCAAGCAGCTCTTTTATCTGAGCATCGCTGAATCTCTTATGTATCTGTTGAGCCATAATTTCACTCCTTTTTATACTGAAATTATAGCTATTTTTGGTGTGCATGTTTAAACTTTAAATCGGTCAAAAAGTGTGCATGTTTAATTCTTATATGACATTGATCAGCGGCTCCATATTGACAATCCAGGGTATCATAGGTATAATTAAAGCTCGAACAGAACAACTGTTCAAAGGGGGATTTTGATACATGAAAAGTTATTCGCATGAGGAGATGGAGAAGTTATTGGAAACATCCTTTGTCACCCCGCGCGAAGGGGAGATCGTCAAGGCAACGATTATCAAGCAGACTGAGAACGGCGTATTGTTGAATTTGGGTTTGAAAGCCGAAGGATTCCTCCCCCTCGAAGAGTTCCCGACACCGGACGATGCCCAGATCGGCAAGGATGTCTATGTGTACCTCGAAGCGTATGAGGACCGCGATGGATTCCCGGTTATTTCCAAAAAGAAAGCCGATTTCCAGCTTGCCTGGGATAAGATCAAGCATCTTTACGAGAACGGAGAATTAGCCACGGCAACGATCCGCAAGCGGATCAAGGGCGGGTTTGCGGTTGATATCATCGGTGTCGAGGCCTTTCTGCCAAGTTCCCAGATCGAATTCAAGGGGCAGTCGGATATCGAGAGCGCGTCAGGCACGAAAGTGCCGGTCAAGATCGTTAAGATCAATATGATGCGCAAGAATATTGTGGTGTCGCGTAAACTCGCGGTTGAAGAAGAGCAGGCAAAGGCACGTAAGAAGATATTCGGCAAGATCAAAGTGAACGATGTGATCGAGGGCACTGTCCGCAACATAACGGATTTCGGGGCATTCATCGATATCGGCGGCATTGATGCACTACTGCATATCACGGATCTGTCCTGGTCCAAGATCACGCACCCGGCGGAAGTCGTTAAGGTGAATGACAAGGTCCAGGTCAAAGTCCTGGTTATGGATAAGAGCACGGGACGGATCGCCGTCGGCTTGAAACAGCTGAAACCACATCCCTGGGAAAAGATCGAGAAGAATTATCCAGTCGGCACCAAGATCAAGGGGAAGGTGACTAGTGTTGTGGACTACGGCGCTTTCGTCGAGATCGAAAAGGGTGTGGAAGGATTGGTTCATATCTCGGAGATGTCCTGGACCAAGGATGTCAAGGATCCGGGTAAATTTCTGAAAGTCGGCGATATGGTGGAAGCAGTCGTACTCTCCATTGCCCGTGAAGAACGGCGGATATCGCTCGGCATGAAGCAGACAAAACCCGATCCCTGGTCGACGGTTGACGAAGAATTCAAAGTCGGCCAGCAAGCGACCGTCAAGGTCACCAACCTCAAGGATTTTGGCGCCTTTGTCCAGCTCATAGAAGGGGTGGAAGGACTCGTTCATGTCAATGATTTCTTCTGGGACAAGAAGGTGAAAAAAGCATCTGATTATCTGAAAAAGGGACAGAAGATCGAAGCGGTGATACGAACCATCGATCGGAAGAACCGAAGGATCTCGCTGAGCATCAAACATACAAAGGAAGATCCGTTCACGAAATTCGCTGAATCCCACGAAGAAGGCGCGAAGATCACCGGTAAAGTGAGTGACATCCTGCCTAAAGGAATTCGGCTCATGCTCGAGGGCGGTATCGAAGAATTCATCCCGGCGAATTACCTTGCCCGCCGCGGCAAGAAACCAAAAGATCTCTATCAACTGAACGAAGAGGTTGAGGTTATTATTCGCAAGATCAATCCCCGCCTCCGCCGGATCATTTTGAGCGAAAAAGAACTTCAAAAGCAGCCACCCAAGAAAAAGGAGACTGCAAAGCCGAAGCCGGTCGATAAATTCACGATCGGCGATATCCTCGGTTCCCAGAACAAAATCGAACCGGGTGAATAAAGACATAAAGGTAGCCGTTTGTCTTGTGCATATTGTTCAATCTTGGCTGTAAGCTGAATCAGTACGAGGGATACTGTCTTCAAAAAAAACTCTCTACGCATCATAACATCGTGATCGTCAATACCTGCTGTGTTACTGCGGAAGCTGCCCAGAAATCGCGCAAAAAGTTCCACCGCGCTGTACGGCTCTATCCAGGTCATAAGGTCATTGCGACCGGCTGTGCGTGCACGCTTTATCCTGAAGAGTATGCACAGGCGCATCAGGTCATGGGAACGATCGAGCGTAACCGGTTCATCGCCGGCATTTATCCAGAACAGCCGCGGTCACGATACTTCTTGAAGATCCAGGACGGATGCACAGAACCCTGTACATATTGTATCGTGTCAGTCATTCGCCACCAACTTTCCAGTACACCGGTCGCCCGGATCAAGGATGAGATCGCGTGGGCACGCGCCCATGATTTTCGCGAGATCGTACTGGTCGGTGCCAATATCGGGCTTTATGGAGCAGAAAACGGAAATTCGCTCGCCGGATTGCTGTTTGAATTGCAGAAGATCCACGAGCTTCCGCGGATCCGTTTATCGTCGATCGAACCGCGGTTCATTTCCGATGATGTGCTCGCAGCGATGCAGAGTCTGCCCATGTGCCGACATTTTCACGTACCCGTACAGAGCGGCGATGACAAGGTGCTCGCTCGAATGGGACGTACGTACACCAATCATGACCTCCGGGAACGCATTAACGCGCTCGCGCGGGTTTTCCCTGATGCCGCGATCGGAGTTGATGTGATCGTGGGCTTCCCTGATGAAGACGACATATGTTTCTCGGATACGAAGAACTTGATGAATGACCTGCCGATAACCCATGCGCATGTGTTCCCTTATTCCCCGCGTCCCGGCACTGCGGCATTTGAGTACGGCGATCCGGTGTCGTACGGTGAGAAAAAAAGGCGCCTCTGGGAATTGAAACGCCTGGTCGCGGAAAAGAACCTGCGCTTCCGGCAGAACCTTGTCGGGCATGACGTTGAGGTTATCGTTGTACAGTCGACGCCCGTGTGCATCGGGCTCACTGACAATTACGTGCGTATTGAGCTTGACCGTTCGTTTGCCAAGGGTACACT
>JAFGPO010000071.1 GCA_016936155.1 Caldifarciminota bacterium | reverse complement strand
ACGTAAGGCGTTGTGGCGTCCCGCCGCGTAATGGCATGATATATACTTCAGGATGTCCTTCGTCGCTCCCGGTGAATGCGATATACTTCCCGTCCGGAGAAATGACCGGATGGGTGATCTGACTGAGGTTGGAGGTCAAACGTGCGGCAGTCCCACCGTGTAAAGATACCTTCCAGAGATCATCCTCGCTTACAAAAACCACCGTATCTTTATATATAGAGGGAAACCTGTAATATCCTTGCATTGTTGACTCCTTTTTAATTTTCTTATAATATGTGATTTTTCAAACCTGCCTTTCGTACCAACGTCGAATAATTATATGTAGAATTCCATAGTATTCAAGACTCTACAAATAGTCGTCTTCCAATGTGGTACGAGAGGAAGTGCCTGTGCTTTCCGCTGCATAGCGGTGCTAATGATAAAGGAGCGCGCCATAATCAACTCCTCCCAGTTCTACCGCTGTCTTGACACGGACTCTATTTGGTGTAGACTAAATGCAAGGAGGAACTATGAAATACGGCATTACCATACTCGTGGCACTGATCATAATCATTGGGTGTGCGAGTGAATCTTTCGTGGAATTTGGTGCTAACGACGATGTGCTCCTGGATGCTCCTTTAGGTGATATTACGATGAGGGTATTACGTATCGAAGTACCTGAAGGCGGAACCTACACGACGGTCTGGGACCTTGGCAAGCGTGTTACCGTGCCTATACAAGCCAGCGGTTTTGTGAGTATCACCGACGGCCCGGTCGTGATCGTACCGGGAACCTATGATCATGCTCGGATCACCGTAGATTCGGTCTGTTACGTGAGCGATTCGACCACGTTACTCATTGATACTACATATATATTCGATGCGAACGCCTTCACGGATATCGTTATCGAGGAAAACGAAGATATGAGTTTGGTGATTAATATCGTAAGCACGACGTGGTTCGATACAAACACCGGCACGATCAGCGGTACACCGTTCGATCAGGCAGCACTTCGCGTATACTATGAATAATCCTGATGATACAGGAAGTCGTACGTTTTAAAGACGTTTCATCCACCCAGGATACCGCCAAGAGATTCATACACCGTCACCATGAGATGGCGATCGTGGCCCAGCACCAGCGCCGCGGACGGGGTCGTCATGGTCGTGCGTGGTCATCCCCAACCGGAGGTCTGTACCTGTCGCTCATTCTCTTCCCCGGGCACCGAATGATGTTGATACCATTCCTTGCTTCGCTTTCCGTGGTCAGATTGCTTGAGCACTACGCTCTGTCCGGTATCGCGATACACTGGCCGAATGATGTGCTGTTACATGATAAGAAAGTCTGCGGTGTGATATGTGAACAGCACAAAGACAGTGTTATCTGCGGTATCGGATTGAACGTCAATTCGATTGATCTTCCCCCCAATCTCGGTAACGCGACCTCAATGATCAGAGAGACCGGCAGGACCTATGACCTCGATGAAGTGCTGACGTATTATATCCGTATCTTCAATCCCCTTTACCAGGAACTGCTCGAACGAGGATTGAAGGTAGCCGAAGCGTTAAACTATATTACGGGAATCGGTGAAGTGGTCGAGGTCGTGACCAGGAATGCCACCTTTACGGCCACGATCTGTGATGTCAATAGTGATTGGTCGCTTCTTGTGCGCGACGAAAGCGGGGTAAGCCGGACATTATACTGCCAGGAGGTGCGGCGGTTAGTATGGTAGGGGTCATCGATATCGGGAACCATAATGTCCACCTTGGGTTGTATCAGGGCAAGCGATTATGCTCGTCCTGTATATACCCGGGCAGTGATCCTCGATGTGCCGAAAGGATCGCAGATAAGCTCCGGGCAAAATCCGTTACTGGTTGTGCAGTTGCTTCGGTCGTGCCGCACATGGCACGATCGATAAAGGCACGGATACGAGCGATGACCGGATTGAATCCGGTCATGGTGACCCACCGGACTGCGTCCGGTCTTCGATTCACCTATCAGAAACCAGCAACCCTGGGCGCGGACCGTATCGCGAACGTCTTAGGAGGACTCGCCCGCTACGATCAGAATGTCATTGCAATCGACTGCGGCACCGCGATCACCATAGATATCGGGCTAAAGCCTGACTGCCATGCTGGTGGTGTTATCATGCCGGGTATGCACATCATGTTCAACGCACTGACCGCGAATGCCGTTCAGTTGAAGAATATTCGCTATCAGCGACCACGCCGGTTGATCGGGAATAGTACTGAGTCATGCATGCGTTCCGGCGTTTACTTTGGTGCGCTCCACGCGATCGAGGGTATGGTCTCTGCATTCCGCAGGGAAATTGAAAAGCCCTGCGTGTGTGTAGCCACCGGAGGGTGGGGCAGGATCGTTACCCGGTGTTGTTCTTCGATCGATCGCTATGACGGCTCGCTCACGCTGTACGGCATTTTACTGGTGTATATGAATCATGTCCGGAACAGCCCATGAAACACGTGTCACGTTCACCGGATGAAACCATGGAGATCGCCCGACGCATGGGAGCGATTCTTGAACCGGGTACGATCGTATGCTTGTACGGCGAGTTGGGAAGCGGCAAGACCGTATTTGTCAAGGGCGTATGCAGCGGCCTCGGCGTTGAGGATGAAGTGACCAGCCCGAGCTTCGTGATCGCCACGGAATATTATGGACGCATGCCGGTCTCTCACATCGATCTGTACCGCCTGGATGCGCGAGCCGCAGCCGATTTTCATCCGGAGGAATATATAATGAAAAGCGGCGTGACCATGGTTGAATGGGCCGAGCGTTTGAACATACAGGACGAGGCATGTATATGCGTCACATTCACCGTCATCGGTCCGACGACCAGGGAGATTATAATTGAAAATCTTGGGCATTGAAACATCATCACCGTGTTTTTCACTTTGTCTCATGGATGATACTACCCTTGTTGCGCAGATCATGAAAAACCGCACGTACGATCCATCGAGCCGCGATGCGCGGTTTTTTGATGAAGCACAGGCGCTCTTTGAAACCTGGAAACCTGAAGACCTGAATGCGATCGCGATCAGCATCGGACCGGGGATGTTCACCTCGCTCCGTGTCGGCTTGAGTCTTGCTAAGGGGATTGCATGTACCCATGGTACGCCAGTCGTTGCCGTGAACACCCTCGATGCGATGGGACGTGCAGTTTCCTTCTATCCGGGAATAGTGGGTGTTGTCGTTAATGCGTTTCATAAGGAAATGTATGGTGCGTTGTATGAACGAGGTGCGCGCAGAAGTGATCATACGCTGAGGCGGCTTGAGGAAATTCCATCATTCCTTGCCAGGGCAGCGCTCGTTATCGGTCCGGGCATACCTCTGTTAAAAGAACAGGGTGGTTCTGAAACGCCGCATCCGGGAATGGATTATGATATTCAAGAGCTTTTTCCCACTGCTGAAAACATCGTGCACTGCGCTCTTCCCCGGATTTATACGCGTGATTTCGATGCCGTGGAATTGCTGGAACCTTTTTATATCAAGAAAACCGATGCCGAACGATTATACGATTCGAAGGATGTCCAGTAGAGATCTCGATGCGGTGTACGCATTGGAACTCGAGTTGTTCCCCAATCCGTGGCCCAAGGCCTTTTTTGCGGCTGATCTGCGCGGGCGCGGTACGATCGCGTACGTGGTAGAGGATCATGAAAAAGTGCTCGCGTATTCAATGGCGACGTGCATGGACGGAAAGTTCCACGTGACCAATATCGCGGTCGATGTGCGCTATCAGCGCCACGGGATCGCATCCCGGCTTATGAACTTGCTTGAGCGTACCGCGGTGGGAAACGGGTGCACGTATGCATACCTTGAGGTTCGGACGAACAATGAGCCGGCGATTCTGTTGTATAAACGGCTTGGCTATGCGATTGCATACAAGCGCAGTCACTATTACATCGATGGGGACGACGCCTATGTAATGGAAAAGGAGTTAGCATGAATATGTTCATGATAGTAGTCTTGATATCCGGTGTGGAACTCTATTTCGTTGAGAACTCATCGGATCTATTGGTGAAGGTCTCGCCATCGATCGAGACCCAGCAGGTTGCGGTCTGCTACAGTTTTCACTCAACCACATGGGATACGGTTGTCGCAACCTGGGATCAAAGCAAGTATGTCGCGGTCATTCACACGCCGGATTCGCTCAAGGTGGTGGGTATGTACTGTTTGTATGATAACGCGGCGATCGATGATAATAACGGCGAGCTGTACCTGTATGAAGTGAGTACATCACCACGATTTCTTTCCCGGATCTCATGGGAAAATTTGGGGACAATGCTCGCACAGGCAAAGAAGAAAGTCGTCAGCAAGACCCATGTCGATGAAGCTATGCTCGTGCTGGAATACGTTCGTTCCATACTCGAGGTTATTCCCTGCGTCACAGGATCCGCCCAGGAATTTCAGAAGAACACGCTACAGAGCGAATTGAACACGATATACCAGCTGCTTGGACCATGAAAAACACCATGAAGTGTCCGAAATGCCGCGCTTCCAATCCTGCAGAAGCAAAATTCTGCAACCAGTGCGGTGCCGCGCTCCAGGTAATGCCGCGGCGGCGTGAGCAAGGTCAGCGTCGCCGGGTCGCGGTGATGTTTTCGGACATTTCTGGATTCACGCAACTCTCTGAGACGCTTGATCCAGAAGAGGTGCGCGATCTCATTGATGGGTGTTTGCAGCGCCTGGCCGCAGTGATCTACCGGTATGAAGGGTATATTGACAAGTTCATCGGTGATTGCATCATGGCGCTCTTTGGCGCGCCGATCACCCATGAGGATGATCCTCTGCGTGCGGTGATCGCCGCCCTTGATCAGCTAAAAGAAATAGAAGCATTCAACCGTGAAAAGAAGCTCGACCTCGCCCTGTCGATCGGGATCAACTACGGATTGGTCGCGACCGGCGATCTGGGACGGCCAGGAGAGTATACGGTCATGGGTGATGTGGTCAACCTTGCGCAGCGGCTGCAGTATTCGGCGCCACGGGGCATGATCTACGTCAGCGATGCGGTGTTTGAACAGACGCAGAACGAAGTAGCATACAAAAAATTGAAGAAGATCACGGTCAAGGGGAAGCGTGATCCGGTTGCGGTTTACAATCCCGTAGATATTAAACGGCATTATTCTCTACGCAAGATCCAGGAACTTCCCCTCATCGGTCGGCACAACGAATTGGAGATTCTGTCCGCACTCTTTGACAAAGCGCGTACGGGACGCGGTCATGTTGTTTCACTGGTTGGTGAGGCAGGTATCGGTAAGTCAAAGCTCACCTACGAGTTCCGGAAACAGATAGAGGTCAATGCCCGTATCATCGAAGGTCGGGGGATCGAATACCTGCAAAATTCTCCATACCTTGTACTCAAGGAAATGATGCGGCAGGCGCTGAATCTCGACGTTCATGAAAACACGAAGAGTGCGCTGGGTGCGGTGAACAAATTCGCACGTTCAATAAAGGATCCTGAGATCACCCAGATCATACCATTCATCGTGTACTTCCTCGATCTTCCCATGGATGAGGATGAGGTGAACCGCTTTAAATCGATGAAGCCCCAGGATCGGCAGCGATTGCTCCATGAATCATTTGTCTTGCTTTTTCTGATCATAGCACAACATGAACCCCTTGTGCTCGTATTCGAAGATTGCCATTGGATCGATAGCGAAACCGCTGACTTCATGCGGCAGCTGGCAACACGGATCGATGATAAACCCTTGTTCATCGTGAATCTCTATCGTCCCGAATTTAATATTGGTGCAGATGTCCCGCGTTTGAAACACTACACACCGATCCTGCTGGGACCGTTATCAGAGGAAGAAACGGTCATGCTATTGATCGGAGTGCTTCATTGTTCCGACATCGAACGATCACTGGTTGATCTGCTCATGAAAAAATCCGGAAGGATACCATTCTATGTTCATGAGCTCACGAACAATCTTATTCGGAGCAATATTATCGTCATTCAAAACAATATTGCGCGGTTAAAAGAAGGCATGGAAACAGCAGTACCACGAACCCTCGATGAACTGATCATGGCGAAAGTGGACCGCCTTGGCAGTGAATTGCGTGCGATCATCGATGTTGCATCCGTGATCGGCGATGAATTCTCCAAACGCCTCCTTGATACACTCTTTGAGCTCGGTGAGCATCTCAACCGCGCTCTTGCGTCACTTATCACGAACGGAATGATCCAGCCTTTGAGTTCCAGTGGTCGATCACAGGAGGATGAGCAGTTTTCCTTCAGTCACTCCCTGATGCGTGAGGCAGTATACCAATCATTGCTCAAGCAGACCAGGAAGGCGTACCACCGGCAGATCGGGTATGCGATCGAACTCGTCTATGCTGATCATCTTTACGAATATTACGATGCTCTGGCTCTTCATTTTTATGAGGCGGGAGAGGATGCAAAAAGGATCGAATACCTCGAAAAAGCGGGTGACCGCAAAGCAGAATTGTACATGAATCCACAGGCGATCGGATTATTTACCACGGTGCTTGAACTCATGGACAAAGAGGATCGCGCAAGCAGGATTCGTATCTGTGAAAAACTAGGCAGGGTGTATGAATTGATCGGTGATTCAAGGAAAGCGTACACGGCATTCGAGACCATGCACGAACTCAGCGGCGACAACGTTATCATGAGATGCAATGCCCGGTATTCACTGGCAAATGTCCTGCAACGACAGGGTAAGTATGATGAGGCATTAACATTGATCGAGCAATCATGGAAAGAGATAAAACAGGTAAGGAAAGTCGACCCGGTCGTGAAAGCGGATATCGTGGGGCGCAATCATGCTCTTGAGTGCTGGATCTACCGGGTGCAGGGGAAGATCGCAGATGCAGAACGAAAAGGAAAGAAAGCGATCGCTGCGATCCATGATGTGAAGGGGTGGATGGGCAACAGTCAGCTCAAAAAGACACTCGTCACAGCGGTCAACCATCTTGCGATCGTGCACGTGTTCAAAGGAGAATATGATCAAGCCCTTGCGCTCTGCGAGCAGAATCTGACCGTGATCAAAGACCTTGGTAATCAGCAGACGCTTGGTAACATATATAATACCATGGGTTCCATCTACCGTCAGCAGGGGAAGTTTGATGAAGCGATCGATGCGCTGTCCAAGAAATTGCAGATCAGCAAGCAGCTTGGCGACACGCGTGGTGTCGGGATCGCTTATTGTAATTTGGGAAATACCTACCAGAACAAAGGTGAATTTGATAAGGCGATCGACCTTTTCAATCAGTTCCTCCGTAATGTCGAGCAGGTCGAGGAAAAGCAGAATATGGGAGTGGCGAACATGAATCTCGGTATCGCTCACTTCTATATCGGTGAGTATGAGCGAGCGATCGAGTTTTTCGAAAAAGCGCTGGTGATTGCGGAGGAAATAGGGGATAAGCGGGGAGTGGGGATCGCGTTCGGCAATATGGGCGAGGTTTATGCGAGTCAGGGTAATATGGAAAAAGCCGAAGAGCTCTTGAAACGGTATCTGGCGATAAGCATGGAACTGGGCGATAAAGCGAGCCATGGAAGCGCTTCATTGAACCTGGCGATCGTCTATACACGAAGGGGATTGTTCAAAGAGGCGGAGAAATTTCTCAAAGAAGCGAAAACAGTGTTTGAAGCGATCGGTAACAAGGTTGCCCTGGCTGGTTACTACGAAGCATATGCATTTTTCAGCGGGCAACAGGGGAAATATCAAGAAGCAAAGATAGCCGCGCAGACATCGATTGATCTGGTCCGGGAAACCAGCGCTCTCGATGTGCACACCAGAGCTCTACGCGATATGGCGCATGCCGTGCTACACGGCAGCGGTAAACCGATTATTGGACAAGCAAAAAAAATATTCCAGGAGGCGGTCACGCGTGCCGAAAGCACCAGCGACCGGCGCCTGTGTGCCGATACTTATTTTGATTTTGCGGAAGCGTTGATGCAGGGTTCTGCAAGAGAGAGACAAGAGGGAAAAAAGTACTATCGGAAGGCGCTGGATCTATACAAGAAACTCAATTTGACGAAACTCGTAACGACGATCAATAAGCAACTCAAGAAGAACTGACACAATCGGTGTTGGCTATTGCTTTTTTACATACAAGGCGGATGGGTGTTTCCCAGGATCCGTCAGATCATTCTTCAATCGTGAATATGTAATTCATGTTGTACGTCCGCACGTAGCACTTTTCGTTCTTGATGATGATGTGCTCGTGCGCGGTTTTGATCGGGATGGTCTGGGTCACGTCACCGTTGAACCGGTCAACAATATAAAGGAAATCAGGTTCCGCCGTGAATCCGTAACCGGTCAGTAAATGATCTTTGTACGCTGTGAACCCGCAGTAACTTGATATGAGATTCTTCGTCGCCCATTTGATCCCACCGTTTGTAGTATCAAGGCAATAGAGGTAGCCGGTCTTATTGTCCCGGATATCCGCATAGCCGTTGTAGGTCGCATTGAAGTATACGAGATCATCGATCGCTTCGAACCAGCACATTTCCAGAATATCCGGGAACAGGGCATCGAGGATGAAGACTTGCAGAGTGTCGTGTGCAGTATCGAAGACAACGAGTGCGTAGTGATGTCCCTCGTCGTAGATGTCCTTTGGCGTTTTGAGCAGGAACACGGTTTCATATATCGCGTAATGTCTCTTAGTATGACTGCGTAGGAATTTTAAATCTCCGAAACGCGTGCTCGGCGGGATGCCTGCTACATGCGCGTCGATCGCTTCAGGATAAGAAAGGCCGTTTCTGTCAAACCAATCTTCCTCATCCACGATCAGATTCGCTTCTTCATGGTACAATGCCAGCTGTAATGGGGGGGATGGCTGTACGATCGATCCTCCCTTTACAAAGGGATGGGGTACTTCATTCACCCCAAGAGGTGTTGCGTTGTTGATCATCTTTAAATTTTTAGCAAGGGAACCACCAAAAACCAGCGAAAAACATAACATGAGCAAACTGGCGGGTGTTGAATTGTTTCTCTTGATCATTTTATAGTACTCCCTGTTTTATTATGGTGCGGCGCGTATGCCTGGTTCAATTTTCCAGACATGTTCACTTTCCTGTTCGGTTAACGTGCATACCAGTTCAGATATAGAATCGGTCATTCTCTCGTACACCACCTGGTCATTGATAATGAGAGTCGTTTCGTGCAAGAAATCCATATGATATGCGGGGAGGAGAATACTGAAGCGCGTGATATTCTCGGTGGTGATTTTAATGATATTCCCATATTTTACTTCAGCGTCTACTCTCCCGAAATCGGTACGGTCAGCGCAATCCGTTATCGTGATCCAGTAATAGTGTCCGTCGCTCGGCAACTTGGCTTCGGCGTGTATCCTGTCGGGAACGCACTGGTCGATCTCGGAAAAGTCCTTGACCGGGATGATCTCCTGTGAGGCGAAGAGGTTGCCGCTCTCGGTTCCGACAAAGAAGGTATTGTCCACATACTCGAGCGAGCGCGGATCATCAATGACCGGGGGCAGTACATAGTACGTCCATTTTTTCATATCGCTGGTCTGAACGATATAGTACAGGTCATTGTTCTGAATGAGCAGGAACATATATTCCGTTTTCGTAACCACATCCAGGATCCGGTCATAGTGGATCTTGATCTCTTTGGTCTGAGAGCCGTCAAACGCATAAAGTTTTTGCTCGGCTTGCGCAACACAGTGTTTGTTCTCCTGAAGGTAATCGATATATTCGCCGGTGAGGGTGGGCAGTATCAATTTGCCGTCAAATACGAACGGCTTGCTCACATAACAAAGGTTCTTTACGGGCAGAATATCCTGGTAAGACCAGCGCGTGCCATCGAAAGTAACCACATCATTCGTGCCGAGAATATCCTCGAGGACAATGAGATATTTGCCCTCGGCAAAAGGTTTTGTGGTGAGCCCGACATGGAATTTTTCCGGGATGGTCGTTGTATCCATTCCCGTGTACGCGAATGGGAATGCATAGAGTATGTCATTGTAGGCAATGAGCGCGGTGATACGGAAGATCGATTGGTTGTCGCTCGGCGTCGCGTATGCAAGTTCCCAGGTCTTTCCGGTGTCAGCGGACGCAAAGAGCGCGCCAAAATAGCACTCGATACTGTCGCCGATATTCCCGAAGGTTCCAGTGCTCGCGTACAGTTTCTCATTATATGATTCAAGATCATTGACGTGGATGCCGTTCGGGATGCTGCGATGTTTTTTCCATGCCCCGTTCTCAAGCACGTACATATTTCCAAAATGCCAGTCATCTGTCGCGTCAATGCCCGGGATCATGAGGAGACTGTCGACAATTTTATACGTATATATTCCTTCTTCATCGACGGTGAATTCTTTTTTGAATGTTCCGTCATTGAAGTCGAAGGCAAGGATATCAGTCGGACCGGTGTTGATGACCGCGTCGCCATATCCGATGTACAGTCTGCCATTGAAAAACTGGAGATCGTTGATCCTCACTGCCGGGTGTTCGCATCCGGCCGCCGGGAAACCCACGGACGTGAGTTCAATGAGATGACAATTTTTTGGCAGGGAAGGATCAGCTTGCGTTAGGCAAACATAAATAATCATGGAAAGGACTGTCAAACGAGAACGTTTCATGAAACCTCCTTGGTGAGTATACGTGCAGGGGAGGTTAAGTCAATAACATGGTACGATGTTGACAATGATATTATGATATATATAATGATAACGATTCCTCGGTAGCTCAATGGTAGAGCATCCGGCTGTAATAAAAGCAGCTTCCACGAGAAATCGTGGTTGAAAAATCGGGTGAATTCAGGGAAACCTAAGTCCTAATGTTCATTGGAGGATATGGTAATCCTGAGCCAAGCCCTATACTTATTATATAGGGAAGGTGCAGAGACTATTCCGTAAGGAAGTACTTTCCATTAGATCATGGAAAGGAAGCGCCCGATCCCGTCATACTGAGACAACCAGCATCGGGAATGAGATAGTCCATTCTCCAGTGAAAACTGGAGGTCAATGTAACCGGAGGGTTGCAAGTTCGAATCTTGCCCGAGGAGTAATCAAAAGCCCGGCGCACATATGCTGGGCTTTTCTTTATTGACATGCCTCTCCTCTCACGTATACTCACCAAGGAGGTTTCATGAAAAATATCCGTTTGGCAACTCTTTTCATATTATTTTTCGTCTGTCTGACGCATGCCGGTCCTTCCCTGCCAAAAAACTGTCATCTCATTGAACTCACGTCAGTGGGATTACCAGCGACCGGGAGCGTGCACGCTGCTGTGCGCATCAATGATCTTCAGGTCTTTGACAACAAAATCTACATAGGATACGGCGATGCGGTCATTAATACCGGTCCGACCGATGTCATCGCCTTTGACCTTGGACACGGGACATTCAACAGAGAATTCACTGTTGATGAAGAAGGCATTTACGCATACCGCGTTACTAATGGATCGCTCATGATCCCGGGCATCGACGCGACAGACGACTGGCACTTCGGAAATATCTATGTGCTCAGGGACAGTGCATGGATAAAACACCGCACCATCCCGAACGGCATCCATGTCAATGACCTTGAAGCATATAACGAGAACCTGTACGCGAGCACCGGAACCTTTGGGAATATCGGAGATGCCATCGAACATTACTTCGGCGCGATCTTCGCATCCGCTGATACCGGGAAAACATGGGATCTCGCCTATGCGACACCGAGCGACGACCAATCGATATTCCGCATTACCGCACTGCTCACGTATAAAGGCGTACTCTATGCCTTTCCCTTTGCGTACACGGACATGGAAAAAACCGCGATCCCGGCACACTACCACAAGGGACTTACTGAAAAACCCTATGCCGGAAATAAATATCTCATTATCCTGGATGATATTCTCGGCGCGAATGATGCCATCACATTCAACGGCGAGCGCTGGCAATACACGGATATCCTGCCGGTCGAGAACCTCTGTTATGTGAGCAAACCGTTCGTGTTCGCTGACAAACTGGTCATGCCTGCCCTGAGCGGCGAGTGCGTTGATTACCTCTATGAGAAAAAACACCTCATCCCCCAGGTCGAACAGCGGCTCTATGCGTTTGACGGTTCCCGGACCAAAGAGATCAAACTCACCTATGACCGGATTCTGGATGTGGTCGTGAAAGCCGATTATATGTTTCTGCTCATTCAAAACGATGACCTCTACTACGTGGTCCAGACCAGCGATCTGAAGGACTGGACCTACTACGTCCTTCCTCCGATCATTGATGATCCACGCTCGCTTGAATATATCGACAACACCTTTTTCATCGGCACGGAGAGCGGCAATCTCTTTGTTTCCGAGGCGATCAAGCCGGTAAAGGAGTATACCGAGATCGCGCAGTGCATGCCGGACAGGATCTATGCTGAGGCTGAACTGCCCCGCGACGGTCACTTCTACTGGATCGCGATCACGGGCTGGCAGACCAGGGGTGCCATGGGGAGTATCCACGCGGAAGTGAAATACGGGAATATCATCAAAGTCTCGGTCGAGAACATCACTCGATTCAGCATCTTCATCCCGGCATATCACATGGATCCCCTGCACGAAACCACGCTCATCATCAATGACCAGATCGTGCATGAAGGCATGACCAATGATGTTTCAGAATTACAGTGCGCGCGTGCGGCAAAGGACAGCGGCGTTACCTGGGAGATACACAGCAGCGATCGTCATGCCGCGGAATATGAGTATGAGAAGACTGTTGTGGGTATGACAGTGATCCCGCTCACGCTCGACGAACCATACCCGCCCGT
>JAFGPO010000070.1 GCA_016936155.1 Caldifarciminota bacterium | reverse complement strand
TCTACTTCATCGCATTGGAATCGGGTGATCAAGCCGCTACAATGAAGGTCATAAAACTGAAGTGATCGCGTTCAAGTAGAATAAACACCCCAATAATTATAATTAACAATTGAACAGAATGGGGACAGGCCCCAATTTGTTCAATTCCGGGGCGAAAAAACAAAGAAGCGCCGTGATTGCGGGAGTTTTATTCAATGCCGGGATATCCGGACCATATGATGTTTGTATAGATGCTGAAATGAATTCAGCATGACATGAGAAGATACCATACTATGACGTAGAAAGAGCTGGATTATTCGAATAAATCGGATAATGACCGGCGTAGTAAAGGCGGGCGTTATTTTTTTACGACTTTTATGAATTTGTGCTTGCCGGCCTTGACAATCACGGGTTTGCCAAGTTTCACCACATAGGCGATATCGTCGACGCGTTTACCGTTGATGTCGATCGCGCCCTCGCGCACCTTACGCTTTGCCTCGCTACGCGAGCCCATGAGCCCGGTTTCCACGAGGAGATCGATAATCGTGATCTGCGACTGGCGTAGTTTGTATACCTTGATATCCTCAGGCATTTCCTTTTTGGCAAATACTTTGTCGAATTCCTCGGCTGCCTTCTGCGCGGCAGAAGGCGAATGGTACATGCGCACGATGGTCTTTGCGAGGTCGAACTTCGCGTCCCTCGGATTCATTGATCCATCTTTGAGCGCAGTCTTGTATTCTTCAACTTTATGCGGGAATGCGTCGGTCGTGAGTTCAAAGTATTTTGCGATCAGTTCATCCGGGATCGACATGAGTTTCCCGAACATGTTCTTGGGCGATTCGGTAATGCCGACATAGTTGTCAAAACTCTTGCTCATCTTGCGCACGCCATCCAGTCCTTCGAGGATCGGCAGCATCATCACGACCTGCGGTTCCATGTTGAATTCCCGCATCAGTTCACGTCCCACAAGGAGGTTAAATTTCTGATCCGTGCCGCCGAGTTCGACATCAGCTTTGATGGACACAGAATCATAGCCCTGGCATAGGGGGTACATGATCTCGTGCATATACACGGGCTGGCCACTCTTCAAACGCTGGTCAAAATCATCGCGCTCCAGGATACGGGCGACCGTGTATTTTGCCGCGAGCTCGATGAATTGATACATGGAGAGCGCGCCCAGCCATTTGCTGTTGTAAGTGAATTCGGTCTTTTTCGGATCGAGGATGCGGAAGATCTGGTCTTTGTACTTTGCCATGTTCTTTTTCACCTGGTCTTTGGTGAGTTTCGGGCGGGTTTTCGACACTCCGGACGGATCGCCGATCATGCCGGTGAAATCACCGACAATGATCACGGCGGTGTGCCCGAGGTCCTGGAACTGCCGCAGTTTTCGGAGCACAACACTGAAACCAAGGTGGATCTCCGGCCCTGAGGGATCGATGCCAAGCTTGATTCGCAGGTGCTTCTTTTTTTTGAATTTATGAAGCAGTTCCTCTTCCGAAATTATCTCCGCAGTTGCGGTTTTTATGATCTCCAGTTGCTTTTCTGCGCTTGTTGCCATAAAATTACCTCCTCCTTGCCATGAGACTATGCCAGTTCATGGGCAAGTATAGTGAAAATGATCAGAAAGTCAATTATGTTGACCCCGATTATTCATAGTTGGACTATGGACTTTGGCACATCTAATGTACGACTCTCTATCCGGAGATAGAACAACTGAGAAGATAAATAGAATGTGAGATATTGAAACCGCCAAAAAAGGCCGTAAACCAAGAGCCAGTCTGGATTTGAAGAGAATTGGAACCAGTAAGTATGAATAATCGGGGTCAGAGCTTTCCGCGCAGGATGGTATTGGGCACGTAGTGCTGTGCAACCAGGAGATACTGCTGCAGGAATTTTGGATATTCAATGCTCAAAGGCACGCGGCACTCTTCCCTAAAGGCATTGTTTGGCACGTGCGCCTGCAGAGCCCATTTTTTTGCTCCTTTAATCGTCTCCCCGATATCGTGGATTGCGTGCTCATCAATGATCCCGGGAACGCACGTGGTGCGGAATTCATAGTCAAGCATGCTCTGCATGATCAGTGTGATCGATGCCTGGATCGCCTTCAGATCAGGTTTTGCTCCGGTGGCGCGGTTGTACCGTTCATCGAGCGGCGCTTTGACATCCATGGCAAAAAAATGCACCAGATTTCGATCGAGGAGATACTGTATGACATGAGGGTACGCGCCATTCGTATCGATTTTTACCTGGATACCGAGATCATTGATCTTCTCGCACAAATCAGCGACCTCTTGTTCATGCATGAGGGGCTCGCCGCCGGTCAGAACAACGCCGTCCACCCAGCCTCTTTTTTGGTGCAGTTTCTCCTTGATCATATCCCATGCGAGCGGATCGAATTTTTCTGGTTTCGTGATGAGCTCCCAGTTGTGGCAGAACGGGCACCGGAAATTGCACGCATCGAAGAACAGGACCGTTGAGATCTTTCCATCCCAGTCAACGAAAGAGGTGTCAATGATCGCCCTAATCATGATTGACCTCCGCCATGATCCTGGAAATGATCTCCGGGATGCTTATTTTCACCTGTTCCGTGCATTCTTCCCCGTATGATTCATTGTCTTTGATCTCGATCGCATACACGATGATACGGTCCGGCATTTTGTAGCCGAATTTCTTCCCAAGGCGCACCGCGGTGACAAAATCGATTCCATGAGATGAGGCAAGGGATCGATTCTCCTGCAGCTGTTCGATGGATATTTTGTACGTGTCACCCGGTTTCCCGTCCTTTGTTTTTATTGAATCGATGAAGATGACCCGGTCAAACCCCATGATCTCATCGAGCATCGCCATGCCCTCAATACTCCCGGACCGCACCAAGATGTGTTCACTTTGAATTTCTTTGCTTAGAATATCCGCGACCTCCAGACCGATCCGGTCGTCGCACCGGTATGGATTGCCAACGCCGTAGATCAACGTTTTCTTCATTTGGCTACTATACAGGAAAGGACGGGGGAAGTCAAGAAAAATGTAGGAGAGACTTCCCAGTCTCGATAACCGAGGTCAGGAAACCTCTCCTACACTAATGACAGCGTATAATTTAGTTTTTCAGCGTTCGTACGATAGAGCCGTCCGCATCAATGATATCGAGCTGGAGCGGCACGCGGCCGTCGATCGTGTGAGTCGCGCAGGCAAAGCACGGATCGTACGCGCGGAATGCCATTTCCACCATATTCAGGATTCCGTCATCGACCTTACCGTTTTTAATCAATCCACGCGCGGCCTTTTCCACGGACATATTGATCGCGGCCGAATTATTCACGGTCGCGACAATGAGGTTCGCCCTGGTGAGCCGGCCGTTCTCATCGGTCTCGTAGTGATGGAACAGCGTACCCCGCGGCGCTTCGATGACGCCGATGCCTTGTTTGGGTGTCTGGAAATCCATATTGCGTACGTTCGGATCGAGAATCTCAGGATCATTGATCATTCCCACCATTGCCTCGGCTGCCTGTAAGGCCTCGATAAGACGCGCCCAGTGGGTCGCGAGCGTGAAGTGTGAGGGTTTCCCGCCCAGGATCTCAAAGTATTTTTCGTAGTATTCTTGAGCGATCGGTGTCGCCATGCCGTCAGCCGCATTCAGACGGGCGAGCGGAGCGACCCGATACACACCGCTGTCCTTACCGTCAACAAATCCTTTCCAGCCGACCTTTTTCAGGTAGGGGAACTTGATGTACGTCCATTCTTCGACCCCTTCGGAAATGTGGTTGAGGTAGTCGTGAACCTTGAACTTGGCGAATTCTCTGCCTTCTGGATCGACCACGCGGATCCATCC
>JAFGPO010000069.1 GCA_016936155.1 Caldifarciminota bacterium | reverse complement strand
GCAGAGTGCTACCAGCGATCGATCAAAACCGATCCCGACCATGCAGATGCGTACTATGATCTCGGCAATATCTATGCGCAGGGCAAGCAGTTTGCAATCGCAAAAGACCTCTACATCAAGGCGATTTCGCTCGATCCCTTTGCAGCACGCGCGTACAGCAACCTTGGGAATGTGTATTTTGAAACGAATGAATTGGACAGCGCCCTGTTCATGTATGCCAGGGCGATAGAACTTGAACCGGACTACGAGACCCCGTACTGCCATGCCGGGCTCGTATATCAGGAACTCAGAGAATTTGCCAAAGCCGAGTCGCTCTGGATAGAGTGTTTGCGGAATATACCGCAAAGTACGCGCGCGCGCCAGTTACTGCAAGGGCTACAGAAAGCGCGAACCGAAGACACTAGGAACCAGAAAACTAAAACCGTAAAGCGTAAGGAGTAGGGCATAGAGCGAAAAATCGTGTCATTATCCGGTTTAACCGGATAATCCAGGGCGATTGGGCTGGATTCCGGATCCCTTCGAAAAAATCACTCAGGACTTTCAGCAAGTCCGGAATGACAATACGTTATGCTGGGTGCTAAACGCTACTTTCCGCTACGCAGAAGTCATTAGTCATTGGTTACTCCGTCAGTGCGTTATTCTCAACACAAGCCTCTGCTGATGGTCAGTGACCGATGACTGACAACAAGTAAAACGCACTTAACGATAATAATAATCAAAATTCTATTTATATCATTGACTCTGCGTGAATGTAGTATAAAATAACAGAAGGAACGTGATGGAGAAATCATTCAACCGCTTGCGCTATGCGACGATCGCGGCCATTCTGGGGACGATATACTTGTTTTTGCTCCGGTCATACGGCACCGTGGTTGCGCAGACCTTTGATTCATACCTGGCAGTGCAGCTCACGCAGGTTATAGCGTTTTGTGCCAGTGCAACCCACGTGGTGTTCTTCTGTTTGTTTTTTAAGGTCTATTGCAATGACGACCACTACATGCTCAAGAACGCTGCGCTGGGTGCTTTTATTGGTTCTTGTCTTCTTTTGTTCCTGTATCTGCGGAATCTGTGTCTGGTGTTTCAGATCCATGATATTTACGCTCTTACCCGTGCTCTGTACATCGAGGTTCTGTTCCCGTTTGCCGGAACTTTTCTGATCACGGTTTTCTTTATCATTCTGCGCAAGGATATGGTGCGGCAGCAGAACAGACGCATGATGACCCCTGTCTTTGCCGGGCTTGTTGGTGCGGCTATACAGATGTTCCTGGTCGTGTTAATGACCATGAACTATCTTGGTGTCAGCCGCGGTATCTTCGAACCCGAACTCTATCGTATGGTCGGGATTTTTTTAGTTCCCCTGCTAATCCTGCAATTCCTGGCATATATCTTTTTCTACAGCTCTTTTTATCGGGAATTGAAACTAACCGATTTAGAAAACAGGGAACACAGTGTCATTATACAGGAGTGAGTCATGAGCGTCATAATCACCATTACCATTTTGTACGATAACCGCCCTGGCAACCCAGCGATGAAGCCAGAATGGGGATTCGCGTGTCTGGTCCAGGGAACTGAGAAGACCGTTCTCTTCGATACCGGAGGGGATGGGAAGATTTTCGTGAATAATTTTACTGCTTCCGAAATCCCGTTTGATGCTATCGATGCAGTTATGATCTCGCACGATCACTGGGATCATAATGGCGGCTTGCAATCGTTCCTCGCACTCAATCCATCGGTTGAGGTGTACGTCCTATCGACTTTCTCAGAAAAAACGCGATCTTTTGTTATTAATGCCGGGGCAACATTGATCGAAAGCGACACGCTTCAGGAATTGTGTTCTCTGGTGTACACGACGGGTCGTCTTGGCAGCGCGATTCCTGAACAAGCGCTTGTCATTGATACGCAAAAAGGTTTAGTGGTCATTACCGGGTGCGCGCATCCCGGGATCTTGGACATGGTGCGTTTTGTGAAGGACAAGTTCAACAAAGATATCTATATGGTGTTTGGCGGCTTCCATTTAATGGACAAGAGTGACAAGCAGGTGCGCGCTATTATCGCTGAATTCCAAGCACTGGGAGTACAGAAAGCAGGGCCATGCCACTGCAGCGGCGATCAATGCATCGAGCTTTTCAAAGAAGCGTACAAAGAGGATTTTATTGATATCGGTGTGGGAACGGTCATTACGCTTGAATAAAAAGCGTGCACCAGTTACCGCACGATAAGACTGCCACGGATCGCTTGATCAACTTTTGCATCAAAGATTGTTCCAGATTACGGATTTTCTTAATAAGACAGAGTGGCAATTTTCTCATTGAACCTTACACGAATTATAAGGTACCGATACTGATGTCAAACCATTTGGAGGAAAAGCGTGGGTGTCGTTTTGTGCGCGTATGGACCTTGGGTCGTGGTTTCAGTAAGCCCTACAGTGGAACGTCTTGACAGGTGCGCAGAAAATTTTATAATTATATATATTTGTAATGAAAGGATGGTCTATTATGCTTACAGATTTTCCCAAAGAAGTTAAACTCAAGACCGGAGATACTGTTATTCTCCGTCCTATGGTCAAAGAGGACGAACAGCGGCTGCTTGATTTCTTCAAACGTCTGCCAGAAAAGGACCGATTATACCTGAAACATGATGTTACGGATCCTGCTATCATGCATGGATGGGTCGAGAACATCAATTATGAACATGTGACCCCGATCATTGCGGAAAAAGGCGATCAGATCATTGGCGATGCCACCCTCCATTTAAAAACGATTCAGGACCCACATAGCATCGGGGAAATTCGTATAGTAACGGACAAAGATTTTCGAAGGATCGGTCTGGGAACAAGACTCGCGCGTGAAATCTATTTTCTTGCGTTAAGCCGCAAGATGAACCGTTTGGTCGCAGAAGTAGTGGAAGATCAGGAACATGTGATCGAAGCTTTCACACAACTTGGATTTCGACCCGATAAGGTTTTGAAAGACAAAGCGGTCGATCTTCACGGGAAGAAACATAATCTCGTGATCATGGCTGCGGATATCGATGATCTATGGACCACGATCAAGGAACAGCTGGATGAAGACACGGGTCGAGGATCAAGAAGTTGAGGGTTCCTTCTTGACAATCTACTAATTGCTGATATACTTTTATGTTACTGTAGGGCATGGTAACAGAAGGAGGTTTTATGAAGCGTACCGCGATCGTATGTATTTTGATTTTTCCGCTGCTCCTCAGTGCCGCCAACGTGTTTATCTGGCACTATGATCCCGCAGACACGTTCTACTGTCCGGACGCTGGCATGACAATTAACACCCTCTACTGGGTGCAGACGCTTCTCACGTCCCAGGGCCATACCTGTACGATCGATACGGTCCTGCCCTCGAATGTTAATTCCTATGACGTTGTGTTTGCCCTGTGCGGCTGGTACAGCTGCTGAAGTGACTGTTACCTTGCTCCGGCGGAGCAAACGACCCTTGTGAATTTCCTGAATGCTGGAAAAGGTCTCTATGTCGAGAACGGGGACCTGGGCTACTATCATAGCAGCACCACACTCTACCAGATGCTTGGATGCACATATGTTGGTGATGGAAACGGATATGCCACAGGCAATGTGAGCCATGTGACCGGGGAAAGTGGCACATTCGTGTCAGGTATGGGATTTGATTTCCCGTATCAGCAACCGTGTGACAACTATATCGACCAGATCGGGTCAAATGGGGGCACATTGTTGTTCCGGTCGCAGGATAATTACGGACGTATCATATGCTATAGCGGTCCGAGCGGCTCGTACCGTTCGATCCATGCGGCATGCGTGTTCGGCGCTCTGCGCAACGGCACGCACACCAAGGCTCAACTCATGACCCAGTACATGAATTACCTGACCCAGACCATCGGCGTGGAGGAAGTGCGTGACGCAGTGGTTAGTCCCATTTCATTATTCCCGAATCCTGCTTACCGTGTGGTGAACGTGAGTTTCGCGTTGAGCCGAAGTGCGGAAGTGACGCTGCAGATCTGCGATATCGCCGGACAGAGTATACGCCTTCTCGCTGAGCGATACATGAGCGCGGGGACGCACGCCATCACATGGGATGGAAAGGATAATTCGGGCAGAGACGCGAGTAGCGGGACCTATGTTTTTTCGATCCGCGTGGATGGAAAAACGATCAGCAAAACAGCCGTCCTTGTGAATTGAACAACACACACGAGGATTTCACAAAACCCCGCTCTTGACCGAGCGGGGTTTTTATTCGTGCCCTTGACAAATTCGCAATACAGTGTACAATTCCCAACACTGTCAGGTGAATAGGTATTAATATATTGATATGTGCACAGGGATGGATGGTTTGCAGCAAGAGGAGGTTGACGAGCAATGGCAATACACTTGAAGTGTCCGTTCAAGAGTGGTGAAGAGAATAAGGAGTGTGATCGAGAAAAATGCCAGCTTTGGCATGAAGGCGGTTGCGCGTTCGTGCATATCGCGCGAAATTTAGAAGTGATCGTTAACCATAAGTAGTAAGGTTTCAGTTGACATTTGGATGGTTTCCAAGGTGCATACCCTGGTGTTTCTTCATTTGATTTCACAGAGCTTTTAACGCGTTCCCACTAAAATCATTAGAAGTGGACTTTCGTCCGGACGGCAGTTGACATTGCCGGGTATTTGAAGTACAATACGCGATTATGGCGCTTTTGATCCGTAATGCAGCAGAGATCGTGACCATGAAAAATGGATGGAACGTGGTGCGTGGTGGTTCGTTGTTCATCGATCGCGGGATAATACAGAAGATTGGCAGAATCCGGAAATACCCCAGGCGCACCAGGATTCTGGATGCGACCGGCTGCACCGTGCTCCCTGGTTTTGTTGATTCCCACACCCATTTGGTATTCGCCGGTTCGAGGGAGGACGAGTTCGCCCTGCGTGTCCGCGGGGCTTCGTATGAGGAGATCGCTAAAGCAGGGGGTGGTATTCAGCGTTCCGTACGCATGACCACAAAGTCATCAGAGGACGAACTGTACCGCATTGGTGCGGCGCGTCTGGCGCGGGTTGCCCGGCACGGGACAACCACGATCGAGATCAAGAGCGGGTATGGAATGTCCATGGCAAGCGAGGTAAAGATGCTGCGGGCGATCCGGCGACTTGCGGCCCGTTCGGTCCTCGATATTGTTCCTACTTACCTTGTCCACGCTGTGCCTCCAGGAACAACGCGACGAGCCTATGTGCGTAAGGTCATACAGGATATGATACCGCAGGTGGCGCGGCAACGATTGGCAGTGTTTTGCGATGTGTTTTGTGACCGGATCGCCTTTACCATACGGGAGACAGAACAGATCCTGCGTACCGCGCACCAGCACGGATTGAAATTGAAACTGCATGCTGATCAGTTCGCTGATATCGGTGGAGCCGCTCTTGCGGCGCGTATGCATTGCGTATCGGCCGATCATCTGGAATGTACCATGGCACGCCATATTCCAGCGCTTAAAAAAGCAGGTGTTGTGCCGACGCTCTTACCCGGGGTTTCTTTGTACCTTGGAATGAAAAAGAAACCACCCGTACGCGCGTTCGAACGGCACGGGTTGCCGTTTGCGATCGCTTCGGATTTCAATCCCGGATCGTGTGCGATCTATGCTATGCCAAAGATCATTTCGCTCGCATGTTTGCTCTTCGGTATATCGGTGGAGGATGCGCTTGCCGGTGCCACGATCCATGGTGCACGGGCACTCGGGATGTCGGATTCCATCGGTACTCTGGAACCAGGAAAACAGGCGGATGTTATTGTCTTTGAAGTGGATAATTACAAGAAAATACCCTATTATTTTGGTGAAGATATCGTTAGTTTTACAATAAAGAAAGGACGCTGTATTTATGGAAAAAATCGTTGAGTGCATTCCTAATTTCAGTGAGGGAAGGGATCAGCAGAGACTCGATCAGATCATTGATGCAATAACAAGTGCTGATGTCCAACTTCTTGATCAGGAGAAAGATGCAGATCATAATCGTGCGGTCGTAACGTTCGTGGGTGAACCAGAGGCGGCTCTGGAAGCCGCGTTCCGAGGTATTAAAAAAGCTTCAGAGGTCATTGATTTGACCAAGCATAAAGGTGAGCATCCACGAATGGGGGCCACCGACGTAGTACCTTTCGTCCCGATCAAAAACATGACACCCCGCGAATGTATCGAGCTTGCAAACCGGCTCGCGAAACGCGTCGCCGAGGAATTGAAGATCCCGGTCTATTTATACGAGGACGCCGCCCGTATCACGGAGCGCAAGAATTTAGCCGCGATCCGTAAGGGCGAATTCGAAGGAATACGGGATGATATTAAGACGAACCCCGAACGCAAGCCTGATTATGGCCCTTGTGAGGTTCACCCGACAGCGGGCGCGGTGGCGATCGGAGCGCGATTTCCCCTCATTGCGTTCAACATGAATCTGGGTACATCGGATGTCGAGATCGCCAAGAAGATCGCCGGGACGATCCGATCCAACTCAGGAGGATTTCAGTATACGAAGTCGCTTGGATTCATGCTCAAAGGAGAGAATCATGCTCAGGTTTCCTGTAACATGACCAATTATACCAAAACACCGCTTCATCTTGTGTACAATACGGTTAAACGGGAGGCGGAACGATACGGGACCTATATAAAAGAATCGGAGATCGTTGGACTTGTGCCGGAAGAAGCCCTTATTGACAGCGCTCTCTACTACCTGCAGCTCGATCGTTTTGACCGAAACCAGATCCTGGAGTATAAATTACAGGGAAAGGGGAGCAAGCAATCGATCATGGATTTCCTCCATGTCCTTGCGCTCGCTCGGCCCACACCAGGGGGAGGCAGTGTTGCCGCGCTGGAGGCTGCGCTCGGTACCGCATTGTTAGCCATGATAACCGGGATCACCGTGAAGAAGACCAAGGATAAGGAACTGACTGACAACCACGGATTTTTGAAGATAACAACCTATGAGTTCTATAAGTACATTGATCGGGATAAAGAAGCCTTTGATAGTGTGATCGCGGGATTCAAGCTCCCGGATTCGACCGACGAGGAAAAGCGGAAAAAGGAAGATACTGTCCAGCGTGCGTATAAGAATGCTGCGCAGGTACCGTTTGATGTGTGCAAAAAGATCGTGCTCATGCATCCATATGCAAAGAAGGTGGCGGAAAGGGGACTTATCAACGCGATTTCGGATGTCGGGGTGGCACTCTATGCCCTGCACAGTGCGTTTATGTCAGCCCGTCTCAACGTTTTGATCAATCTTAAATCGATTACTGACCAGGAGTTCAACCATAATGTGCAGACAGAACTTGATTCACTCAGAAAACAAGAAGAAAGATCGTGCACGGAAATAGAAAATATCTTCTTGACAAAGTTATGAAATAGATTATAATTTTCGAAGGTGGGTTGAAATGGAAATTGATTTACTGACAAAGAGCGGGGAGTACATACGGGAAGGTAAGTTTGAGAAAGCTCAGATCATACTCCGGAGGATTCTCAGCGATGATCCTAATCAACCGAGAGCGATCGAGATGACCGGCGACCTTTCTTTGAAGCTTGGCCACATGCAGGAAGCGATCCAGCGTTATGATAACGCAAGCAATAAATACATGAATGCCAACCTGTTTGCCGAGGCGATCTTGTGTCTCGAAAAGATCAGGATGCTCGATAAAACCAACGACGATGTGGTCGCGCGGCTGGCTGATCTCTACCGATTCTACGGTTTACCCAACCGCAGCGTAAAAACGATCCTTAACCTCTGCGGGTGGGCACTCGATAATAAAGAAGACCGCATTTTTGTCTCAGGTTTGCGAAAGATCGTTGAACTGCAGCCGAGGAATCTCCCTTTGCGATTATCGTTCGCGAAGGTGCTCTTGTCGATCGACCGTAAGCAGGACGCACACGATGTTTTGATGAAACTTAAATCCCTCGCTGAAGAGGCACATGACGACGCGATACTTGAAGCGGTGAATTCCCTTTTACCGCAACCGGATGGCGGTGAAGAGCTCGATCCGAAGAGCCGTATTGAACTGGGTAATTTACTGTATGAGATCGGGTCAAAGGACGAAGCGATCGTTGAATTTGAAAAAGCCGTGGCGGATCTTGTTGCGACCGGCGATACCGAAGAGGCGATCAGTGTCTTGAACCGT
>JAFGPO010000068.1 GCA_016936155.1 Caldifarciminota bacterium | reverse complement strand
GTACCATTCATCTCGGGGAAGGATAGCCTTTATAATGAGTGGACAGACAGCGATGGTAAGGTTTACATGATCCCGCCAACCTTGCTCATCTCCGCGATCGGGATCATCGATGATGTTACCCGGTGTATCACGATGGACCTCAAATCCGAGGGTAGTTGTATCTACCTGATCGGCGAAACCCACGATGAACTAGGCGGTTCCGAGTACTTCAAGATCCTCGGGATCAAAGGGGGGACTGTTCCCGGATTGAACAGAGAGCTGGCGCCGCAGATCATGCAGCGCCTTCATGAAGCGATCAAACAAGGGTACATACGTTCGTGTCACGACTGTTCTGAGGGAGGGCTTGGTCTGTGTGCGGCGGAGATGGCGATGAGCGGTGATCAGGGTTTACAGATCGATCTTGAGCGCGTACCTGTTGCTATGCCCCAGAAGCGTTTTGATGTTCTTCTGTTTTCAGAATCGAATACACGTTTTGTTGTCGAGATTGCACCAGATAGAGCGAAGGAGTTCGAGGATCTTTACCATGGATTGCCTTACGCAATGATCGGGCGAACGATCCCTGGCCGTACGTTCGTCATTAAGGCCGGAACCAAACAGCTCGTATCATTATCTCTGGATATAATTCGGGCGCGCTGGAAACGAAAGATCGTTTAGCCCCGATTGTTCATATTTTACTACAGGTTTTAGTAAACCAATTATACGACTCTTGATCCGGAGATGGAACAGCTGAGAGGAAAAACAGAATGTAAGATATTGAAATCACCAAAAAAGCCCGTAAACCAAAAACCAGCCTGGATCTGGGAAGAACCAGGATCACTACGTATGAACAATCGGGGTTAGCGCACCACTGCGATCTTAGCGATATCGCTTCCCCCGCCCCGCGTGACCATCACGCAATAGTACAATCCACTGGCCACCAGGTTACCATTATCATCCCTCCCATCCCACATGAACGACGCATTCGCGGACTGTGCTTGTTCGCTGTCATAGTAGCCAGGGAGAAGAGTGCCGGGACGTTCCTCAACGATAATGAGCCGACCCGAGATCGAGTATATTCTGAACTCTACAATGTAGGACATGTCGAGTTTGAACGGAATAAACACGGTGCTCTGTTCAGTGAGCACAAACGGATTAGGGTAGGGTGTTAGAAATGATGGTCCCTCGGGGAGCGTATCGAATGGAGAGAATTTGAACGCAGCCCAGAGATCCGGCCACCCATGCCCGATGCTGTCGCTCGGGTTGTCAGCGTGGCTTGCCGTCATATAGAGTGCGGTCTTCACTGAATCGATGTTCCATGTCGGATGCCCGTCAAGAAGCAGTGCACACATACCGGCAATGAGCGCGGAAGCACCTGATGTTCCTCGTGAATACAGGTACGAGTTGGTCGAATCAGGATTCACGACGATCGGTGCATCCGCCAGACAGACGATCTCCGGTTTCTTAAGGCTGTGGTCGGGAGTTGGATAGTACCCGGAATACTGCCACCGGTTCATGAGCGTATCTATCCCGCCGACGGTTATAATGCCTTCAGCGTCACCCGGTATATCGATCTGAGGCGCCGAGACATTGCCTGATGAGTTGCAGATGATCACGCCCCGCCGTGCGGCCTGCTCAGCCGCGATCGATGCGGGTGAATGTTTCCCGTCGTAGTCCTCAGGCCAGATATACCAGTCTGTATACCCGAGCGAGCTGTTTACGATATCGACACCATTCGCTTCCATCCACTCAAGTCCGTTTACCCAGGTATCTTCTTCGACCGGGTATTCATACGGTGGTGAGGTATCAGGGTTTTCTGTTTTCGCGACGATGAACTGAGCGGCCGGCGCGATCCCGATATAGTTGTTGCGTGCGTATCCACCGATGATCGCAAGCATTTCCGTGCCATGGCGCGGATGCCAGTAATCCGGGTGGCCACTTGCGTATCCGTCGGTAATCGAATCCCCGCGCATGCAGTGCAATTCGACGATCGACCCGGCATTGACTCCCAGCGTCGGGACATAACCAAAATCGCCTGCGATCGTGTCGGTGAGTCCGAACGTCATGCCCAGGTCATACGAATCACGGCGATAAATACGGCCTTCGGTTTCCCACGTGACACTGACCACTGCTCCGCTGCGCGCGATCGATAAGCCGTTGATACTGGTTAGATCATCACTTAAATACGTGAACGTTCTAAACGAGCTCCCGAAATCGGTGGAAACCGTGAACCCGATCCTGCAGAGAGGCAAAACCGTGACATCCTTCCAGGCGAGTACGATCGTGTCGCCAGCGCATACTGCCTGCGCATTTTCTCCGTGCGCGAAAAAAGAACGTCCGAACACGGTGTCGGACACTGACCCGTGTAAAAAGAACAGGGAGTCAGATGGATACGTATGATAGAAGATGCCCAGCTCCGTGCCATTGGTGATCGCGTGCGGGTGCTTGATCGTATTTTCTGATGAATCAACCGTGGTGTGGAAAGCAGGGAACCCGTTGATCGTTCCTTTTCGCATATAGAGGTGGTTTCTGCCCTGGTAAAATACCCAGAGCGTGTCGTTTACGCAGACCGCAGAAGGTTCTCGATATACGGTGCCGGCAAAAGAGCCTGAGGCGATGGTTGTATCAGTATACGCGATCCATTGTATGCCCGTCTTGTCGCGGTAGAACACGTAGAGCGTGTCGTTCCCGCACACATCAAGTTCTCTTGCCCAGTTGTTGAAATTATCGGTCACCCGTGTCAAAGGCTGCCATGTCGTTCCGTTATCCGTTGAGTAGGTATGGAGCACGTCGCGGACCGGATATATTTGATATGCAACGGTGTCGCCGGTCGCAAACACATGGAGCCGTGTCGACGTCGTTGTGAATTCGAGGTCCGTGAACACACCTGCTTTTTCCGTGATCGGGAGGTCTTCGACATAGATGCGGTCTCCCTCGCAAAAATCATGTTCCGCGACAACGTGGACATTCTCGAGGGCGACATGTTTCCTGCGCAATCCTGTATCCAATATACCTACAATGATCCCCGAACCGAAATACCCAGCCTGGTGAAGGCTGTCCACATTGAACATTCTGATTTGATCGTATGCAAGACCAAAAATAAGCGTATCGAGAATGGTTGTTTCATAATTCTGCTGACCCTTGAATCGCGCCACGGCACTGATGCGGTATATAAAATCGAGCGCTGCGATACGGCCGATATCATCGCGTGCGATCCAGAAGCTGGCAGCATTGAGCCATTTCGAACGTTGTATGAGGATACCGCCGTTCTCTTCGACGCGCTTGACATAGTCCTCATCCAGCGGGAGGTCCGCATAGTCGATGAGCGTCTTTCCGCGCAGCAAGCGGCGTTCCACGGTTTTTTCAGGGAGTTTGTTGTGCATTGCATACACTGCTTGGTCTAATTCGTCGCTCTGGATCCCCTTATCCGTAAAATATACCCAGGCGCGAAGATAGTCGTTATCAAAACAGCGTGAGTCAACCTTGTTCTCAAGTGGTGCCCGGTACCCGTGCAGCGCACACACCATGAATAGAATTTGAAACATTATGCCTCCTTATCTGAATAAAGTCTATTGCACTGAATAATCTATATCTCCTTTGTTCCTTGTGAACTTGAACGGCAGCGCGATAACGAGCCCCACGGCGAAACCCCCGATATGTGCGAAGTACGCTACGCCGCCGCCTTTGACGCCGATCGACAGGATCCCAAGAAGGAATTGATACAGGAACCACACACCGAGAAACAGCAGAGCCGGTAATTTCATGATACGCAGGAAAAACCCAAGGGGTACAAGGGCGAGGATACGCGCTTTCGGGTAGAGAAGTATATAGGCGCCCATGATCCCGGATATTGCTCCGCTCGCCCCGACCATCGGCACCAATGAACCGGGTGCGGTGATGCTGTGGAGGAGCGCGCCCGCAAGACCACTGATCACATAAAAGATGAAAAAGAAAACATGCCCCATGCGGTCCTCGATATTATCACCGAAGATCCACAGGAACAACATATTGCCTGCGATATGCATTAAACTTGCGTGTATGAACATGCTGGATATAAGGGTACAATATGATCCAGGGCCGGATGGATGGAAGATCGTATAGGGGACCGCCCCGAATTGTTGGATAAAGCCATTCAAGGTATCACCGAGAGATATTTCGTAAAGGAATACTACTATATTGAGCCCGATGAGTCCATACGTCACAAATGGACGTGAATATGATCGGATATCATCCCTAAGGGGAAGCATATAAAGGGGTTAATTCACAGATCGCCCAGGCCGCAATCGCCTGGCCTTCGCCGATCGGACCAATGCCTTCGTTCGTTTTTCCTTTGATTGATACGCTGTTGTCCGGGATCTGAAGGATAGTTGCGATGGTCTTCTGGATTTTGTCTTTGTAGGGGAGGATCTTCGGTTTCTCGGCAATGACAACAGCATCGATATTCTTCGCTATAAATCCGGATTTTTCGAGAAATGATTTTACCTTTTTTAAAAAGAACAAACTTGAAATATTTTTGTAGCGTTCATCGTCAGGCGGAAAGTGCATGCCGATATCACCAAGGTTTGCCGCACCGAGAAGTGCATCACATATTGCATGGATCAATACATCGCCGTCAGAATGCCCGGATAATCCTTTATCAAAATCGATCCTGACGCCACCCAGGAACAAAGGTCGTCCGTCAACCAATCGGTGTAGATCATAGCCAATGCCGACCATTTTTTATTCTATATTAGAGGGCAGTAAAGTCAAGGGTATTAACGGCGGGTGCGTTGACCAAGCAGGACAATGTCACGCAGGTCATCAATACTTTGTGCTTTCAGCCATTTTTGATCGAACCCATGTTGTTCAGTGATCTGAGCGATCGCCATAAGCGCCCGGAGGTGGAAATTACGCATGTCTTTACTGCCGATTAAAGCAAAGACAATATGCACCGGTTCCTCCGCGTCCGGGAAAATGATCCCCTGTTGTGCCCGGACCAGCAAAATGTCGAATCGGTTTTCACCTTCGACGATGATGTGGGGTATTGCCAGGCCCGGACGGAGCGCAGTGCACGACTGCTTTTCCCGTGCGATAAAAAGTTGTATGAGGTTTTCCGTGCCGATGTGTATCCTCTGATCGAGCTTGTGCGCAGCCATCCTCACAAAATCGTCAAAACTCGTCTGATCCGGGAGATCAAGGATAAGCGCATTCTTGATGAACGCATCGAATTCGTCTTCGATGATCTCCTCGCGCTCCTTGATGATCTCGCGGAGTTCTTCGCGGAGCGATCCGGATGCGATCTGGCGGTCGGTTACGCGTTCGACAACGAACATCAGCGCCGAGTCCCGGGATATCTTTCTTTTCACATAGAACAAGTACCAGGCAAGGGCAAGTCCTATGAAGAGAGCAATGATCAGGAGAGTATCCTTGCCCATATCAAAGATCAAGAATCCATAGCCGATAATGCCGGCGATCTGGATATATGGATACAGGGGCGCCTTAAAGCTCGGCATATAATTTTGTAATTTACTTTCTCTCATGACGATGACCGACAGATTTGCGGATATGTATAAAAGGAGCAACATTGTGGAGGCGGCTTCGACAAGGACATAAAGATCGAGCAGGAGGATGGTCAGGATCATGAAGAGGGTCGTAGAGATTATCGCCACATAAGGTGTTTTGAATTTTTTAGCGGTTTTCCGCAGGAGCGTGGGCATAATGTGGTCCCTGCTCATGGCAAGAGGATAGCGCGATGCGGTCATTATTCCGGCATTCGCGGTAGAGACAAAAGCGAGGACCGCTCCGATCGCGGTGATGATCATACCGGATAATCCCCAGAATACATTGGCCCCGTCGGAAATAGGCGTAAGCGTATTGCTGAGGACCTCATGATCGAGTACGCCGATCGTGATATATACAACCGCCGCATAGAAGATCAAGACGATAACGTACGCAAGCATCATACCGAACGGGATATTCACTTTTGGGTTCTTTATTTCTTCAGCGACGCTGACGATTTTGGTAAGTCCTCCAAAAGATATAAAAACAAGTCCGGCAGTCGAGAGCACTGATAGGACACCATGGGGCATGAAAGGAGATAGATTCTGGGGATTGAAGCTCAAAAAACCGCGCGCAACATAACTTATGAGAATGAAAAAAAGCACCAAAACCAGAAGGATCTGTGTTTTCCCGGCTTCTCTGATACCAAGAATATTGATCGCCATGAATATCAGGCAGAAGATCACTGCGATGATTTTTATGTGCACCATCCCCAGGGTTGGGAAAAAAAGCGCGGCAAATATGCCCATCCCGAGAAGGGCGAATGCGCTCTTAAGGCTGAGTGAAAACCAACTGGCGAGACCCGCGATCGTGCCGGCGGCAAAACCCATGCTGCGCGTGATATAGAAATAGTCGCCCCCTGCTTTTGGCATCGCAGTGACCAGTTCGGACATGCTCACCGCGGTCGGGAAAACCATGATCCCGGCGATGATATATGCAAGGACCGCGGCGGCACCGCATCGTGCAAATGCAAGACCCGGAAGGATGAACAAACCGGAACTGATCATCGCACCGGATGCGATCGCAAAAACGTCGAAAAGACCCAGACCTTTGTTTAGTTCCATGGTGCTGTTCATTATATCTATCACTTGCATGCAGGTCAATATTCGCACTTGCACAAGCGCACGAAATATGTACTATTATTTCCGTGTTACCTGAACAGACCATCAAGATCACCTCGCTCGTCAAGATGTTCAAGAAACGGGGAGATGAAGTCAGGGCCGTGAACGGTGTCGATCTTGTGATCCACGAGGGTGAGCTGTTCGGTCTGCTCGGGCCGAATGGCGCCGGCAAGACAACACTGATCAAGTGCATTTCAACCCTTCTCATCCCGGATCAGGGAACCGCAACGGTCGGCGGATTCGATATCCTCAAACAGCCCCTTGATGTGCGGCGGCAGATCGGCGTCCTTACCGGAGGTGAAAGGTCTTTGTACTGGAAACTCACCCCGGTCGAGAACCTCAATTATTTTGCCGCGCTCTACGGTGTATCCCGGCAAAAAACCAGGGAGCGGATCGCATATCTGCTCGATCTCATGGATCTTACGGATAAACGCAACGAGCGGGTCGAGAAACTCTCATCCGGGATGAAGCAGAAACTTTCGATCGCACGGACGCTCGTGCACGATCCGCCGATCTTGTTGATCGATGAACCGACCCTTGGCCTGGATCCGACATTCTCCCGTTTTATCCGTACGTTCATCAAGGGAGAGCTTCACGGCAGATCTAAGAAAACGATATTATTGACCACCCACTATATGGACGAGGCGGATATGCTTTGCGACCGTATCGCATTCATGAACCGTGGCACAATTGAGGCGGTTGATTCTCCCCGTGCATTAAAACGGCGTATGTCATCCGAACAGGTCGTCGAGGTGAAATGTTTAGGTACACTTGAGCAGGAGCTGTTTGCGTCGGTTCGAGAAGTAGCCACCTTGAGTCTGGAAAATAAGGATGGATTAGCATACATACGTATGAGCTCGGAAAGTCCCGAACAACTGCTTTCTACAATAATTGACCTGGTTCAGAATAGAGCAAAAGTGTTGTCGGTCAATGTAACGTCGCCGACTCTTGAGGACGTGTTCGTTTACCTCACGGGCGCACAACTCAAAGAGGATCAAACAGAGGAATGAGGATCATCTACGAAGAGATCATTAAGGATATCAAGATCCTTTTTGCATATCCGATAGAAATCGCGTTCTGGATCATTTCACCACTGCTGTGGGCGTTTCCCCTTGTGTTTCAGGGCAAAGCACTTGTCGGAAGCCTTCAGAGCAGCGCTTTTGGCGCTCTGGCTGGGACGAGTGAATATATCCCATATGTCTTGGTCGGGGCGATATTCAGTACGTATATGTTTACCGCAGTATGGAGCATGGGCAATTCACTTCGCAATGAAATGTTCTATGGAACACTAGAACATATACTATGTTCGCCTGTAAGACCCCTCTATATACTTATCGGTAAAGGACTCTATAACTCATTGTTCTCAACAATGTTCGTGATTATACAGTTAACAATATGCGTTTTGTTCTTTGGCATTGATCTGACATTAGCGAAAATACTGCCCATGGTTTTTTTTCTTGCTTTGCTCGTGATCGGTTTGTACGGCATTGGTTTCATCGCCGCGGCCCTTACTTTATTGCTCAAAGAAGCCTCTGGTATTCTGCATATGTTTGAGTACATTCTTTTTCTCTTTACGCCGATCCGCTATCCAGTGGAAGTCCACCCGATCACGCGTGCGGTAAGTGTTCTTATACCACTCACTTATGCACTCATTGCTTTACGAGGAATTCTCCTTGGCGTAAAGTTCGATTTTATGAAAACCAGTGTGATCCTGTTGGGGATCGATATTATCATTATCCCTTTGGGATTATACGTTTTCAATTGGGTAGAAAGGCGGACAAAAGTGCGAGGTACGCTTGCGCACTATTAAAACGCAGAGACGCAGAACCGGAGAGGAGCGCAGAAACGCAGAATAGAAAAACGTGGAAGCGCGCAGAGGGATTTTAATGCTATGCTAAAGAGAATGGCGCACTATATACGGGCGGTCAATGCGGAGAATATGAAAGAGTGGCGTATTGAGTGGAAATATAAACCTGACTTTTTCCGCCAGTTTCTAGCACCTTTCGTTTATCTGCTGCCGTATATATTGTATGGGGTAGCTTTGCTTGGTGGGCGCTATTCTGAGCATCTGCAGAAGTTGACAGGCGTCCGTGATATGATTGCCTATATATTCATCGGATACTTAATCATGGGATTTTTGAATACTGCATGTTGGGCAATGGGCTGGTCTTTGCGCAAAGAACAGTGGTATGGAACCCTTGATACCATTTTTGCCGCGCCGGTGCCTCGCTGGGTATACGTCGCGGGGATGGCGGCGCATTCCACGTGTCATCAGGGATTGATCATGGTTTTTCAGGCGGTCGTTATTACGCTTTTTTTCTCGATCGTATTCAACACCAGCGGGATCTTACTCATGCTCCTCATTATTGTCCTTATGGTCCTTGGATTATACGGTCTTGGTGTTCTTATCGCAGGATTGACCATTGGTCTGAAGCAGTGGTGGGTGATCTCTGAGGCATTGAGTACGCTCATGGTGGTCGTAACACCCATTGCTTATCCGCTTGCCGTAATGCCGATCTTTATCAGGAAGATATCTTTGTTGCTGCCGACCACGTACGGAGTGATAGGAGTGAGGCATTTGCTGCTCGGCGAGACCATGACCTATAGTATGGAAACAATATTTTTAAGACTTGGCATCATTCTTGCCGTATGGGTCACTTTTGGATTGGCGGTATTCACGATTATGGACCGGTACGGCAGGAAGAAGGGTTTTGTCTCTCTCTACTGAGAGATCGATTACAGTGATTACAGGGAAATTACGGAGATGTTATACGGTTCTGTGGATGTTGACTGGTCGGGATATTGCGATCTCGGCGGCCGCCGTCACACTCGTCGTATCACTGGCCTGTTCGATCGTGCGACATTGTTGTCAGGATACCGGGAGGGTAGTTGATCGATGGGGTAGGTGGATCAGGCGTTCTTACCGCAGCATTTCTTGTATTTTTTACCGCTACCGCAGGGACAGGGATCATTCCTTCCGATATTGAGATTCGTGAACTTCGCTTTTACAGCTGCTTTTTTCATATTTTTTCCGGAGACGCTTTTCTTTTCTTTCTCTGATTCTTTTTTTGCTGTTTTCGGAAAAAGTTTTGCGAATGCGCCGGCATTCTTTTTCGCGAGCGCACTCAGTTCATGCCCGTTGTGGATATGACCTTTATCTTCAAGGAATATAAGGAGATCAGTAAGGATGACCGCTGCTTCCTTTGCCTGTTCCGAAGTGAGCACGAGTTTGCGCGGGGCAAAATCCATCATGAAGTGGTTCAACTGTTCGTCATACAGTTCACGTATTTCCTTATAGGCTTCGAAAAAGAGGTAGTCTAAAAAAGCCTTGGTGATATATGCAACTGGTTCTTGAGTTATTTTTGATTTGATGTGTTTTGTGTCGAGAAAATCACGGGTAACGGTATTTGCGAACCGCACGAGCCTTTTTTCCCTTTTTCTTTCTTCGCTTTGTTTTTCCTGAATATCCGCGATACCCATACAGTAAGTTTACTTATTACGAGCAAAATGTCAATACAGCATATGATCATAACCTTTTCGCCGTAGCCCTATCGGCATAATACCTCTACAGTATATGATATTCCAGCGTCCACAACCAATAACCATCTTCTGTCTGGTTTGCCGGGGTGCTGCGGCCTTTGGCAAAGAACAGGGTAGGACCATTACTTGGCGACAGATTGGAAAGAACAGAAGCATGAAGCATGCGGTGGATAAAATAGTGTGGAAAGTGGGGGGCTG
>JAFGPO010000067.1 GCA_016936155.1 Caldifarciminota bacterium | reverse complement strand
GGTCGCTTCAGGTGTCCAACCTTTCTCTTTCATCTTTGCGGCCCATACCTGGAGAATGCGCGCTCCATTTTCGATCGCGCCGCCGTGGATATCACCGATTGCAAGAATACCGGCTGCGACCGCGGTCGGAAGCGGCACGCCGGCTGAAGCGACAACGCGCGCCGCATGGGTGGAAGGAGGAGTGACGCTATGGTCGATCGAAGAGGTGATGATCGCATCGATCATCCGTGCTTCGCGTTCGTCCGGTAAACGTCCCTTGATCAAAAGGAAAAAAGCCGACGCGAATGGAACTGATCCGATCAGCTCCTCTTGCCGGTACCCGCGCGTCACAATATGATCCGGCTCGACCTTGGAAATTTTCGTATTCCACATAAAGACTCCTTATAAAAGGCGTAGAGAAGGCTGAAATATGGCGAAGAGAGGGCTTAATAAGGATGAAGAAGATATTCCCACATTGCCCACTTGAGCCTTCTTGTCCCTTCTCATGCCTTCTTCTGCCTTTTGACGTCTTCTAATGCCTGGGCTACCAATTCTGGTATCTCGCTCAAGGTTTCCGCAATATGAGCACCATGTCGCGCCAGGGCATCGATCTTGCTTTGCGCCGTGCCCATTGTTCCTTCTATGATCGCTCCGGCATGACCCAGGCGTTTCCCCTGCGGCGCAGCCTTCCCGGTAATGTAGGCGATCACGGGTTTGGTCATCTCTGCAATATACGGCGCAGCCAGTTCTTCGTAAACCCCGCCGATCTCGCCGGCCATGACGATTGCATCCGTTTCTTGGTCTTGTTCGAACATACGCAGGACATCTTCGAAATTCGCTCCCAGTATCGGATCACCGCCTAAACCGACAGACGTTGACTCCCCGAATCCCGCAAGATTGAGCGAATTCGCCAGATAGTAAGTGATCGCACCGCTCCGGGCTACGGTGCCGATACGTCCGGGCTTAAATGTGATGGCTGGAAGCATGCCGACGAGAGCCTGCCCCGGTGAAATAAGTCCCGGCGTATTGCCGCCGATCACGGTAACACCATTTTCTTGTGCCTTTGCCCGTGCATAGAGCATATCATGGATCGGAATCCGTTCCGTGATCACGACAACGGTCTTGATGCCCGCATCAATCGCTTCAAGGATCGCATCCATGGCAAAACGGGGCGGCACCCATACACTGGATACGATCGCATCCGGATGATCTTTCATGCAGGCGCAGACCGTATCGTACACTTTAATGCCTTCGACATCCTGTCCCCCCTTGCCTGGCGTAACGCCGCCGACGATCCTGGTCCCGTACTCACGCATGAATTTCGCATGCAGTGATGCGTTTTTCCCGGTAATCCCCTGGATAATCGTTTTTGTGCTTTTATCGATCAGGATCGCCATCGGGATTATTCACCTTTATGTGTCTTCGCGGCTTTGATCGTTTCCTGGATAACATCTTCGATCGGTGTATCGACCGCGTATATTCTAATCTGTCTGAACAGCTCTGGATGATCCTGTTTCGCCTGTTCAAGTACCCTGCGCCCTTCATGTTCCATGTTACCGGCCATGCGCATGATCATGGGTTTGTGCGGTCTATTTTCTTTAACATACTGCACAAGCGCTTTTGCCCAATCATCGCACCGGGAAATCCCCCCGAAGCGCGCTCCAAAGATCGCTTTAACGCGCGGATTATCGATTAAAAGGCCAAGCATTGCCCGGAGCTTTTCCTGGGTAGGGGCCCCGCCTGAATCCATGAAATTAGCCGGTTTTCCGCCATAGTGCGTGATCAGATCGATCGCAGCAATGCCGAATCCGGCTCCGCCCGGGAAAACGCCGATATCACCATCCAGATCAACATAGGGAATGCCCTGTTCTTTTGCCAGTTGCTCTCGTAAAGTGAGTTCGCCGATCTCATGCCGGGCATGAATCCCGAGTTCTTTTAGTTCTGGATGACGGAACATGGCATCTTCATCAAGATCGATCTTGGCATCAAGAGCAATGACCTTGCCCATATCAGTGATTGCAAGGGGGTTGATTTCTACTAACTTGCAGTCCAGACTAATGAACAGCTCATATATTTTTTTGACGATCACGGCTCCAGAATGCAAAACAGACGATGAAAAATTAAGTTCACTGGCAATATTTCTTGCCCGAAATTCAGCGATATTTTCGCCTATCTTAAAGTAAAATCTCTTTATGGACTGCGCATCTTTGCGAGCGATCTCCTCGATCTCCATGCCCCCGTTGACACTTGTCATAATAAGCGGTTTATGTTCCAGGCGATCGATAGCGGCCGCAACATAGAGTTCAGCGACCAGGGCTGCTTTTCGTTCGACGAGTACCTTCTCGATGGTGAATGGCCCGTGCTTTTTCCCCAGCATACCAGATATGATCGAGCGCGCCTGTTTTGGTGTCTCAGCTGATCGTACAAATCCTGCCTTGCCTCTGCCCCCAAGGAACACCTGTGCCTTTAGCATCACCGGGTATACGACCTGTTCCAGATCATCAATATTTGCCGGCGTGATTACGATGTTATCCGGAATTGGTATCCCATGGCGTTGAAATAGCTTTTTTGCTTCGTACTCGTATAGTCTCATATTATATGCTTATTACAGGACTTCACCCCTCTCCTGTAATGCTTTATAGTATAACGAACTGCTCCGGAAAAGCAAGTCACTGGATCAATGGTGCTTTTCTATATCAAAATCGATAAAATCACAATGATGGATGATGATCGCTTCTTGTGAACGTGTGACCTTGTCTCCTTCATGCGAATGAGCAGCCACGATGTGTGCGATCTTCATGGGTAATCCTGCTTCCAAAACGAGCGCATACCCGGATACTGGATGACGGACCAGTTTTCCAAGAGCACTCACCTTGAATTTCCGCCCTCGTTGTTCATATTCAAGAAGTTTCCCCACATCATGGACCAGTCCGCCGGCAATGATATGATCCATAGTACAATCCCGGCGTACCATTGCGATCGCCATGGCCATACGCGTAACGCTGCGCGTGTGATCGACGAGCGTTCTTTTTGTAGACGTGAGTAATGTGAAAGGGATCTTATCGATCCTCTTCCATCCCCCTCTGCGTGCCGCGAGCAACCAGGCATCGATAATCCCGCGTCGCAGAATGCCGCTTTTTATCTTGCTGATCTCCGGGAACAGTATTTTGATTTCTCTCGCGTTCATGCGATTCTCCTCATTTATTATATCTGGTTTTTAAGAATGAAAGGAGACCACCTGCTTCCATTATCTGCATTTCCAATGCGGAAACGGTCTGCGCGTGCAGCACTGTTTTGTTTTCACTCTCGGTGATTGTCCCGCCCACCGGATCGACCTCGATCATATCCCCTTTTTTCAGTAGCCCGATCTCATCAGACTCCAGCAGAAAAAGACCGGTATTCACGGCATTGCGGCGAAAAATCCGTGCGAATGATTGGGCGATGACAACGCTGATACCGATGCCTTTAAGCGCGATTGCGGCATGTTCCCGCGAAGACCCGCACCCGAAATTCCTGCCCGCGACAAGAAGATCGTTCTGCTTCACGTGCGCGATGAATTCTTCTCCCCCTTCAGCGCCTTCCATGGCATGACATGCCATCTCGTTTTTGTCCGTGATCGGCAGATATTTGCCAGGATAGATCTGATCCGTATCAATATCATCGCCAAAAACCCATACACGTCCTTTGATACTCATATCATATCTCCCTCGGATCGCTGATCGATCCGGTCACGGCAGTAGCCGCCGCAGTCTCCGGGGATGCCAGGTATACTGAAGCCCCTTTGCCCAATTTGCCGATGAAATTACGATTCGACGTGGAGACCATGGTTTCTCCCGGAGCGAGGATCCCGGGATGACCGGTCGTGCACAATGCACAGCCGGGATTGGTGACGACGGCTCCGGCCTTCAAAAATATTTCATACAAACCAGTCTCCACTGCAGCTCGGGCTACTTCCATGGTCGCCGGCACAACGATACACCGCGTTGCCTTATGGACCGTTCTCCCTTTGAGGATCTCGGCAGCAGCGGTGAGATCTTCAATACGGCCATTCGTGCATGATCCGATGAATACCTGATCAACCCTGGTGCCGGCCACATCCTTGACTTTCGTGACATTATCAGGTGAATGGGGGCACGCGATCATTGGTTCCAATACATCGATCGTGAATTCGACGGTCCGTACGTACGTTGCATCAAGATCCGGCGCGATCGGTTCGATCGCGCACCCGCGGCGTTTGGCAACAAAGTCGATGATCTCCTGTGACGGGACAATGAAACCGATATCCCCGGACATTTCCGTGACCATACTGGCGATCGTGATCCGCTGTGCCAGCGTCAGCTTCTCGACCGCGGTCCCGGTGAATTCAATTGCCCGGTTAAGAGCACCGTCGGTCTTCATTACCCTGAGAACCTCGAGGATCACATCTTTGGCACTGACGCGCGCCGGCAAAGTTCCTTTGATAGCGATACGTATGGTCTCAGGAACGCGGAAATAGAGCGTCCCCTTATACATGGCGCCGGCAACATCGGTCGTGCCCATACCAAAACCAGCCGCGCCGATTGCCCCCAGGAGGTTCATGTGGCTGTCCGTGCCGATGATGACATCCCATGGCTTGACCATACCGTGTTCAAGCAGAATATGCTGGCCGACTCCGGTGTTGACATCGAACAAGTGCACTTTTTGACGAACGGAGAAATCGCGCAGGATCTTTTGATTGACCGCGACCATTTCATTCCGTGCTGGAACATGAAGATCAAAGGTGATCGCGATCTTTTGCGGATCGAACACCGGGCTGTTATTGAATGCCGTTTCATATTCGCCGATGACGTTCGGCCCGCCAAAATCACGCATCGCGACCAGATCCAGGTTGGCCCACACATAATCGCCGGCTCTTGTGTTTTCCCCTGCTGCCCGGGAAAATATTTTTTCAATGATCGTTTGAGGCATCTAGAACTCCAAATTCCAAATCTTAATTTCTTTGGTCTCTGGTCTTTTTTTCATAGTTTTTCTGCTATTGCATGAGCCATATCCAGGGTGGAATCCTTCCCCCCCATATCATACGTTTTTACCGTGCCTTGTTTGATCACCCGGGCGACCGCTTGTTCGAGACGATCGGCTGATCCTGTCTCGCCCAGCCACTCCAGCATCATTCGGCCAGCAAGGATCGTCGCGATCGGATTGACCTTATACATACCCGTATACTTGGGAGCTGAACCGTGCGTTGGTTCGAATACGCCATAGTGCTCCCCGATGTTACCGCTCGCTCCGAAACCCAGTCCGCCGGTCATCTGAGCGCAGAGATCGGAAATGATATCACCGTAGAGATTTGGTGCCACGAGCACATCATAATTAAACGGCTTTTTCAACAACCACTGGCAAAGCGAATCGATGTTCGCTTCATCGGGTTCTATGTCATTGTATTCGGCGGCTATGGTATGGAAGATTTCCAGGAAAAGTCCGTCGCTCGCGCGCACCACGTTCGCCTTGTGAACACACGTCACTTTTTTCCTCTGGTTCCCGCGCGCGAACTCAAATGCCGCGCGGATGATACGTTCACACCCTTTCGGGGTGTTGACCTTGACTGATATCGCCGCATCCGGTGAAACTTTTTCCATGCCTCTGATCTTCAACATCTCAGGAGGGATACGATCATACTCGATACCGCTGTAGAGGTCTTCGGTATTCTCTCGAAAGATAACGAAGTCAATACCTTCTTTAAAATTCAAGGGATTCCCCGGATAGGCTTTGCACGGTCGTTTGCATATATACAGTTCGAACAGCTGCCGCATCCGCACGATCGGGCTCCGGTATACATACCCCTTGTTGCGCAATTCCGGCGCAAGCTCCTTATCCGCAATGGTCTTTGGTTTTGATGTTATTGCGCCGAACATCGCGCAATCCGTGTTCTTCATGAGTTCGATCGTCCTTGCTGGAAGCGGGTCCCCTTCCCTGCACCAGAATTCCCACCCGACATCGCCCGGGACGTATTCGGCATCAAGCCGGAGCGCATCGAGCACGATCCTGACCGCATCGAGAACATCTTTTCCGACCCCATCACCAGGTAACCATGCGATTGTATAGTGTGCCATCACTGCTCTCCTTGATTTTTTTCATAACGCTTATGGAATCTTTTGATCGATGATGTTATGGAGTACCTCGGTACATACGGTACTTCTTGTATGGTTTTCCGCCTAACTTAAGGACGGTGTTGTTTGTTGCATGATTGTCTTCGAGTATCCACGACAGTTCACCGCCTTTATACCCGAGTTCCTGTCCGGCTTTGAATGATTCATGGAATAAAAGCGCATCCAATCCCATTTTGCGGTATTCTTTTCGTACTCCCATGATCATTAATCGTGCTTCGCTGATCCTTTTCTTGTAGTACATGAATTTAAGCATCTCGATCGGTCCTAACCGGCCACCGACCTTCTGAAGCACGAAATTGTAATTCGGCACGGCAAGCGATACCGCGACCGGGACATCGTCGATTTCGATAAGGATGATAAGTTCAGGTTTGACAAGCGGTTTCAAATTGTCGGCAAGCGCATCGATCTCCTCATCGGTCATCGGTACGAATCCCCAGTTATCGCTCCATGCCTCATTATAAATCTCTTTGAAGCGCCGCACTTCGTTCTTGAAATCGTCCATGCGCATGGATCGGACTTTTATGTCCGGCACACGTCTCCGTATGAGAGATGTCAAACGTTCAAGACGCTCCCAGGGTGTATCATTGATGTCGAAATAATACGCAATAAGGTCCTTTGCTTTTTCCAGACCCGCATGTTTGCAAAGGCCATCGTAATACTCATAGTTATAGGTCATCATGATCATGGGCGGGGTGAAAAATCCCTCCACAAGAATACCACACTCGTCATTGGTCGACGGGTTCATCGGACCAATGAATGAGGTCATGCCTTTGTCGCGGTGGAATTCTTTCACACGATCGAACAAGGCGATGGCCGCTTCTTCGTCCCGGTCACACTCGAAAAACCCGAAATACCCTGTTTTTTCTTTCCAGAAATCTATGTAGTTGTAATCGACGATCGCACAAATTCGTCCGGCGATATTCTTTCCGCGATAGACAATGTACAATTCCCGCTCGGCGTGTTTCCAAAAAGGATTTCGCTCCCGGTCAAAGAGCTTATGAACTTCCCTTTTCAGCGGCGGCACCCAATACCGGTCATCCTTGTAAAGGATGAACGGGACATTGACGAAAGTTTTGAACTCGTTTTCTGTTTTTACGGGAATAACGTCGATCATGTGCTATTTGATCATGCCAAATTCTTTTGCACAGACTTCAAAAGCGTTCAATACCGTGGTGATATCTTCGTCCGTATGGGTCGCCATATAACTTGTCCGGATAAGAGCACGTCCCGGCGGTGTCGCGGGTGTGCGTACCGGGTTGGCGAATACGCCGCGCTCTTTGAGTGCTTTCCAGAAGGCAAAGCACTTGTGATCCTCCCCGATGATCACCGGGATCACCGGAGTATTGCTGTATCCGGTGTCGAGCCCCATATCTGCAAATCCTTTGAGCATGCGCTCGGTTATCGCCCATAAGCGCTGCCGCCGCTGGGGTTCGGTTTTTATGATCTCAAGCGCTTCCAGAGCACCTGCGACTGACGCGGGAATCATGCTCGCTGAGAAGATGAGGGCGCGAGCCATGTGCTTGATATGGGTGATCACATCCTTTTCCCCGACAACGAACCCGCCAAGAGACGCGAAGGCCTTGCTGAACGTCCCCATGATGAGATCGACATCATGAAGCACGCCGAAGTGTTCGCATGTACCCCGGCCTTTTTCACCGTGCACGCCGACACCATGTGCATCGTCGACCAGTAACCGTGCATGATATTTCTTTTTTAAGCGGACCAATTCAGGAAGATTCGCCATGTCCCCTTCCATGCTGAAGACCCCGTCGACAATGATCATCTTGCCGCGGCCTTCGGGCAGTGTTTTAAGGATCCGTTCGAGATCTTCCATATCATTGTGCATATACTTTTTGACACTGGCAAACGACAGACGGCACCCGTCAATGATCGATGCGTGATCATATCGGTCAATGATCAGAATATCGTCCTTGCCGCCGAGAGAACCGATGATCCCGAGATTCGTCTGGAATCCAGTGGAAAAGACGATCGCACTATCCTTTTCATAGAATTCAGCCAGATTTTTCTCCAATTGAACGTGAATATCGAGTGTCCCGTTAAGAAAACGCGATCCCGAGCAGGTCACGCCGTATTTTTCCACGGCATCGATCGCGGCTTTTTTCATACGCGGATCAGCAGCGAGTCCGAGGTAACCGTTCGATCCGATCATGATGTATTCTTTTCCGTCAATGATCACCCGGTGGTCCTGGGCTGATTCAATCGGTGTAAAATAGGGATATATGCCTAATTTATAGGCTTGCTCGACTTCACGTACCATTGCATGACATTTTTTGAATATATCCATTCGTTATTATATGCAGCACCACCGCAAAGTCAATATTTCAATCCCTGATGGCATACACCTTTGTTTTACAGTTTTTTAGTCCTTTATATATGCCACAAAGGGATGGAAAATGGGTTATGGTTGTGGATGCTGGAGAGCACCCCCATTCAGACCCTCTCCCTTAAGCAGGGAGAGGGGATTCTGAGAAGTACTGGTATCCCGCCCATGCACCGGATAAAGTTCCCGTGAGATATTCGCGTAGCATGTTTGCATTACGTGAGTAAACCGCAAGAATTTACAACGCACATTGTAAAAAATCAGGCGGATGTCTTGATCCGCTGATATACTGTTTGGTTATTACGTTATTATTCGCCTTACGCTTTACGGTTCTTAGTTCCTGATTTTAGTATTATTCCTGCCGCCTTGCTTTTCAATCCGTTTCGAATATAATCATCCATGCGGAACATAAAATTTACGATCGAATATGACGGCACTGATTTTCACGGCTGGCAGGTTCAACCCGGCGAGCGTACAGTCCAGGGGGATATTGAGAGCGCGCTGCATCAGCTTTTGCAGGAACCGGTCCGTATCATTGGTGCCGGACGCACTGACCAGGGCGTGCACGCCCGCG
>JAFGPO010000007.1 GCA_016936155.1 Caldifarciminota bacterium | reverse complement strand
TTACTCACCCGTTCGCCACTCGCCAGCACCACCCGAAGGCGGTCTGCTGCCGTTCGACTTGCATGTCTAAGACACGCCGCCAGCGTTAGTCCTGAGCCAGGATCAAACCCTCCAGAAAGTAACTTCGTTACTTTGATTACGAAGATGAATAAAAAGATGGCAGAGATATAATCTCTGAAATCTTTCCACGATCTCTGTAATCAGGCATTGTTGGTTAGACAATGCCTTGGACTCAATACCCTGGACAAATCAAAAATGGGTTGGCTTGCATGTATCAGTTTTCAAAGATCATAAATTTGAAGCATCTATATTATATAGAAAAATCAGAATATGTCAAGGGGGAAGTTAGAACCGTAAGGCGGTTCTAAGAAAATACCAGGAACTATATACACTACTTCGCTAGACACTAGGCGCTGGATGCTGAACGGATAGCACAACAGCAATGTGGTATGGACCTTCGGTCGGTATAGACTCGTTACACGAGCGGTAGAGGCCGCTTCGCTACGGAACATTTATCGCCGCCTCAACCCTCTCATGTCTGATAATGCCTTCTTTTCCGTCTACACCTTTTTCTTGCCAGGCTTCTATTGTCATTAATTACCAATTACGCAATTACGAATGTCGTTCAATTACCCAACTACATAATGACTTAATTACGGATTAATTGGGGATATCGGGATTTAGTATTTGTTTAGAATTTTGAAATTACTACTTCGGATCTAAAAACGTAGCGTTGAGGGTTTTATTAAGCGGTCGTTCCGGACCGCATGTTCTTCGCGACCACGGTATCAGGTGTGACGATGCAGTGCCGACCGATCGTTACGTTCTCTTTAATGTGGGCATGTTTGCCGATGATCGTAATGCCAGAGGTCAGGTGTTTCGGATACCGGCGGTTCGGCGCCAGCGAGCCGGCGCCGGTGACAACCGAGCGTTCTATGCGGACATTTTTATCGATGATGCATTTACGGATCAGGCTGTCTTCACCTATGTTCGTGTCATGGAAGAGGATGGAATCGACTACGCGGGCACCCTTGCACACCACAACTCCCGGGCTCAGTATGGAGTTTTCAATGGTCCCTTCTATGATGCAACCGCGACTGATAAAGGAATTAGCCACTGTCGCATGGTTGCCGATATATGCGGATGGACGGTCTCCCACTTCACCCCGTGCATGGTGGTTGGTTTTGATGTTCCATGAACTGATATCAAACCCCGATGAAGGATTGAGCATGTCCATGTTCGCAGACCAGTACGCTTCGATCGTTCCGACATCACGCCAGTATCCGTGGAATACGAAACCGAATACACGTTTCTTGCGGATCAGGGGTGGGAGAATGTCTTTTGCGAAGTCCGTACCTTTGCGCCGAGCCGCCCTGTGCAATGACTTTTTCAAGATATCGGCACTGAATACGTAAACACCCATGGATGCGAGATCGCTCTTCGGCACGACAGGTTTTTCAATCCAGTGTGCAATGCGGTTTCTGCGTCCCAGTGTTGCCAGGCCGAACTGATGAGCCTGGTCGATTGGAACCCGGACAAGACAGACCGTGACATCCGCCTTGCTCTCATGGTGCTGAGCGATCACGGCGCGATAGTCCATGTTGTAGATATGATCGCCGGAGACGATCAGGACAGTGGCTGGTTCATAATCATCAAGAAACGGAATATTCTGGTACACGGCATCAGAAGTTCCTTTGTACCAATCTGAACTCCTCTCACCGGTTTTTGGGGGAAGGATTTCGACCAGGCGCGTTCGCCCGAACAGATCCCAGGGGCGTCCGTGATCGATGTGTTCCATAAGAGACTGCGGCTTGTACTGGGTGAGGACACCGACAACATCGATTCCGCAATTCGCGACATTGCTGAGCGTGAAGTCGATGATGCGGTAAATGCCGCCGAATACGATCGCCGGTTTGGCGCGGTAACGCGCAAGGATATTGAGGCGGGATCCTACGCCACCCGCAAGCAGGAGGGCGATCGTCTCTTTTTTCATCGCAGCGTGCTCCCGGCAGGGACGTACGAACGGTCGATGCGTGAGCCAGGATAGACTACCGTATTCGCACCGATCACCGTATTTTCGGATATCGTGACCGTGCGGCCGATGATTGATATCCCTGACTTTAGCAGTTCTTTGAATTCTGATGATGGCGTATGTTCACCTTCAAGACCAATGGAAACGTTGTCAGCGATGGCAGTGTCCTTATCGCATATCACTCTCTTGAGTTGGGAATTTTCTCCGACCGTGGTATCGTGAAACAGAATCGAATCCACTATTTCGGCACCCCGGGCAACACACACACCCGGCGAGAGAATGGAGTTTTTCACCGTACCTTTGATCATACACCCGTCGCTGATAATGGAATTCTCCACGTCCCCGTTGATGAACGCTGGCACCCGGTCTTTTTTCTTTGTCCGCTCCGTGAGGTTAGTACGGATCTGCCAATTGCCGAGGTCGATCTTGCCCTTGAGTACATCCATATTCGTGCGATAATAGGAATCGATCGTGCGTGCGTATGCCCAGTAACCACCAAACGCATACGCGCAGATCATATCATGTTTGATCATGCGCGGCAGGATATCCTTGCCAAATTCATGGGATGGTGCCCGAGCATTTTCTTGCAGTACATCGAGCAGGAAATTTTTGCGAAAAACGTAGAGGGTCATGGAGACCATAGTGGACAGAGGAGAGGAGGGTTTTTCAATATAATCTATCAGGCGATCATTCTCGATAATGCCGTACCCGAATCGCGTGCTTCCGATATCCTGGGGAGTGAAGCAAATAGTGGCATCCGCCCTGTGCTCGATGTGGAACTGCATCAATGACCGGTAGTCCATGCGGTAGACGTGGTCCGCTGACGCGATGATGATATGGTCCGCGTCGTATTCCTCGATGTACGCAATGTTCTGGTATACCGCGTCGGCAGTCCCTTTGTACCAATCAGAACCGTGCAGCCCGCGGTACGGGGGCAGGATCTGGATCTCGCGCCGCCGTCCGATGAAGTCCCAGTGTTCACCGCTTCCTATGTGTCGCACCAGATCATGGGGACGGTACTGGGAGAGGATACCGACGTTCTCGATGCCGGCGTGCATGAGATTACTCAGAACGAAATCGATGATGCGGTACATGCCGAACACCGGGAGCGCGGATTTCGCGCGTTTCTCGGTCAGGCACAGGAGTTCCTCGACCTGACCGCCGGCAAGAACCAATGCAAGGATGTTGGACATAACCTACCTGAAATATAGATGTACAGGAATTACCAATTCAAAGTGACAAATATCAAATGAATGTCCAATGACTAATAACAAGTTATGCATATCAGCAAATCAGGGTATCGGCATGCAGGCCCCGGTTACATGCCATGTTAATATGTGCGTGTTCAGAGACATGAAGTTCATATGCTACCCTAGTTTTCGGATTATTGGCTATTACCATTATGTAACGGGGCAGGATACCAGCACCCCAGGAGATCAGCCAGAATCTGGTGTTCTGATGTTCTGCCCGCTGGTTTCCTGATATCCTGGTATGCTATTCCTTTACATGTTGCTTTCAGAGTTTTGATATTTGGCATTTGTTTTTAATTATCCAATCGTTTCTTGCGCGATCAACTCTTTATGCATGGCCGGCGTGCCGCCGATGACATTGACGGTCTGAGCATCGCGGAAATACCGTTCGACCGGATAATCCTTCATGTATCCATATCCACCAAAGATCTGGATCGCCTCATCCGTAACCTCGACCGCGGTTTCTCCGGCAAAATACCTGGCGATCGATGCAGACGGCTGGACCTTTTTGCCCGCATCGCAGAGCATGGCAGCATTGTATACGAGCTGGCGGCTTGCCTCGATGCGGGTCGCCATGAGCGCGATTTTCTCCCGGACCATTCCAAAACTGATGATCGGTTGTGCAAACTGGACACGCTCCTTGGCATACTTGATCGCTTCATCACATGCGCCCTGGGCTATACCAACAAGAACGGCGGCCAGGGAGATCGATGCGATAGTGAGTGTCTCGTTCTGTATTGCGTTCCCCTGGGCGGGTGTGCTCAACACGTTATGTTCGGGGAGCGTGAAATCCTTGAATGAAACCCGATGTATCCCTGCTGACTTCAAACCGAGAACGGAATTCGTATCGTCCTGTTCGATATGCGCGTCTCTGTCAATGACGCACGCCAGGACACTGCCCTCGCTCTTAGGAAGGAACGCGGTGAACGGTCCGTTCGCCGCGGCGTTGAGCACAAAGGGATTGGTCCCGTTGATCGTACAGCCCGCACCTGATTTTTCGACCTTAGTTTCGTGTGTTCCTGTGCAGGCAAAACCACCGATGATCTCGCCGGTAACAGCCGCCGGCAGGTATTTTTTCTTCAGTCCATCATTGCCGTATTTCAGGATAGGGTATACGAAAAACGCATTATGTGCGGCAATGACGGTTGCCAGGGAGGCGCATACCTTGCTCATTTCTTCAAGGGACACCACGAACCCGATCAGATCAAGACCTGCGCCGTCGTATTCTTCAGGCACAAGTGCGCCGAGGATCCCCATGTCAGCCAGTTGCTTGATATGATCGACCGGGAACGTGCAGGCTTTGTCGAGTTCATCCACCTTGTCGAGAATGACTTGTTGGGCGAATTTCTTTAATTCGCTTTTCAGCATCACACATTCTTGATTCAAATTCACTGTTCACCCCCCATGTTCTTCGCGCGTGCGCTGGCTTCCTTGGTTAATTCCAAGGCGACCACACTACGCTGGATCTCATTCGTGCCCTCATATATCTGTGTGATCTTTGCATCCCGCAGGCGTTTTTCAATGTAATTCTCCGACAGTACGCCATATGGTCCCATTATTTTGATTGCTTCACGGCATACTCTCATCGCAACATCGGATGGATAGAATTTGGCGAAGGATGATTCCTTTGAGTACCCCTTTACCCCGGAATCTATCATGCGGGCGGTGGCATAGATGAGCGCTCGGGCTGCCTCCACCTCGACCGCCATATCAGCGATTACACGCTGGACGTATTGGTCATCCAGGAGATTATGTGCGTAAGCAAAACCGAGCGTGTCTTCATATGCACCCTGGGCTATGCCGAGTCCGATCGCCCCGACACCCGGGCGCGCCCGGTCGAAATTCCGCATTGTATAAATGAAACCAAACCCCTCTTTGCCCATAAGATTTTCCTTTGGAACCTTACAATCCTCAAACACGAGTTCAGTAGTGGTCGAGGCGCGTATGCCGAGCTTGTTCTCCTCTTTGCCGTACGATAAACCCGGAAAGTCCTTTTCGACAATGAATGCGGAGATACCCCGTGCACCGCGGCTTTTGTCGGTCGAGGCCAGCACGGTCAAAAAATCAGAAACGCTTGAATTGGAAATAAATTGTTTCACACCGTTCAACAGGTAGTGATCCCCTTCTTTACGGGCAGTGGTTTGAATGTTCGCCACGTCGCTTCCGGCTTGTGCCTCAGTGAGGCCGAATGCACAGAGTCTTTCGCCCGTCGCGATCAATGGCAAATATTTTTTCTTCTGTTCCTCGCTTGCGTAAAAAGAGATCGGGCCGCTGCCCAGAGCGCCGACCGCATACGCGGTTGCGATGCCCCCGCACACACGCGCAATTTCTTCCACCGCGATACACATGTCCATTATTTTAGCGCCCGTGCCGCCGTATTCAGAAGGTATGAATATCTTGATCATGCCCTGCCGTCCCATTTCTTTGACAAGATCCATTGGAAACTCGCCCTTTGCATCGAATTCATCGCGAACGGGCCGGACCAGGGTTTCCGCCACCGTACGCGCTTTTTGTTTCAATTTCCTTTCTTCATCCGTGAGGAAATATTCCATTCAACCTCCTTATCAAGGATCATTGTGCATTTTTCAGTGTTGCACTCTGATAACTATCACCAATGTTTTTAAGTGTATGAATATTCTCTCCACTGTCAAGGTTACACCGGTATTCATGTATAATGTTTCCTATATTATAGTGACAATATTCTTGACATCCCAATCATTGTGTATATCATTATTTGCTATGTTGTTGATTTTCTTGGTACTTGTACAGGGGATCACGATCGATGTCTGTGATACACCGAATGATGATGGATCGAGTATTACCATAGCCTGGCAATCGGATGTAGAATATTCCCTGATCACGATCCTGCGCAGTGATAAACCCGATGGTGTATTCGAACCGATATGCGAGGCGCGCGTCGGACGTAGCGACTACCTGGATACCGCAATCGTGGCAAACCATCTCTATTATTACCAGGTTAAGGCACAAACCATTGATGGTGAGCTCACATCGAATATCGTCGGGCCGGTGCAGGCGTCCATTCAATGGTTCAATACAGGTCGGCTCAATATATTCATAACGATCGTCGTACTTTTTGCCGCCATTCTTTTATATATAAGTCTTGCCAAACGTCAGCAACTTTATATCAGAAAAATACCGGCCTTGACAGCGATGGATGAAGCGATCGGTCGGGCTACGGAAATGGGTAAACCTGTGCTCTATGTACCCGGGATCATGGACATCGACGACCCGCAAACCATCGCGTCGATGAGTATTCTTTCCAAAGTTGCTGAAAAGACCGCCGCTTATGGAACCACATTGTACGTGCCGACCGCTAAAGCCATGGCAATGAGCATGGCCCAGCAAGTCGTAAAAGAATCCGCGACGAAAGTCGGCCGACCCGATTGGTTCATTGCCGATAATATCCGGTACTTGACTGATGACCAGTTCGGGTATGTGTCCGGTGTCGATGGTATCATGTTGCGGGAAAAACCAGCGACGAATTTTTATCTTGGTGTGTTCTACGCTGAATCATTGATCCTCGCAGAGACCGGCCATTCGACCGGCGCGATCCAGATTGCAGGAACGGCAATGCCCGATCAACTTCCATTTTTCGTTGCCGCGTGCGACTACACCTTGCTCGGGGAAGAGCTCTATGCTGCGAGTGCATACCTTTCTCAGGATCCCGTGCAATTGGGATCATTAAAAGGGCAGGATCTTGGGAAGCTTCTTTTTATTATCGTGATCCTTGTCGGGGTCATCGCCGGGATTCTGGGAGTACAGTGGTTTTATAACTTTTTTACCGCGGTGCATTGATGAAGAAAACACTGCCTCTGGCGATCGTGTTCGGGTGCGGGATGTTCATGCTTGTCGCGTTCTTTATTCCAGTTCGGTGGTTCCAGGACGCGTCGCAGACCCTGCAGACCTGGTATCTTGGGGTTATTGCATTCTTCGTGTTTATCGGAATCTTCAACCTTGCCCGCATCAATATTCTCAAGATACAGCATAAGCGCCGGGATTGGCAGTACAGTATCATCCTTTTATTCTGCCTCGTGCTCATGTTGGGCGCTGGTTTTATCGGTGGGACTAACGGCGGCGTATTTTTGTATCTGTTCACCAACTTCCAGATTCCATTGAGCGCGACGATGTTCTCGCTGCTCGCATTTTTTGTCGCCTCAGCCGCTTTCCGGGCGTTCCGTGCGCGGAATCCCGAGGCCACTTTGTTGCTTATCGCTGCTGTGCTCGTTATGATCGGTCGTGTACCGATCGGCGTGTGGATATGGAAGGGATTTCCTAATCTCGTTGAGTGGATCATGAGCGTGCCGAATACTGCAGCCAAGCGGGGGATTATTTTTGGCATAGACCTTGGCATGATCTCCATGGCGCTGCGTGTTATATTGGGCATTGAACGGAGTTATATGGGAGGGAAGGATTGATCATTTCCAATTTCGAATTTCGAATTACGGATTGTGAAAGTAATATCACTGATCGAATCAGAGGAGCACGATAGATGCGTATTCTTGATCGTATCGCAGGTATTGATCGTCGGATCATATTCATGCTGATCGGCTTGGCTGTGATCATCCCGTTGCTGATCCCGATCGGGCTGCCCGTGGACATAACCCAACCGGTCAGAGGAGTGTATGACAAGATAGAATCTCTCCCGCCAGGTTCAATCGTTGTCGTATCTATCGACTACGATCCGGGCAGTGAGGCCGAATTGTATCCGGCAACACTGGCTTTTTTAGATCATTGTTTTCGCAAGGATTTAAAAATATATATGTTGGGTTTATGGGCACCGGGCATTGCGCTGGGGAATATCGCCTTTCAGGAGATCGCACCCAGGTATGGGAAGGAGTACGGTGTTGACTATATCAATATCGGTTACAAACCCGGGGGAGCGGTAATGCTCCTGACATTCGGGCGCAGTGTTGCGGATGTTGTCACAACTGATTATGCCGGCGTGCCGATCGATTCCTTCCCATTAGGACGCGAAGTAAAAACCGCTCGAGACATGG
>JAFGPO010000066.1 GCA_016936155.1 Caldifarciminota bacterium | reverse complement strand
CTGAGCTATTCGCCCCTTTGACAGCATATTATATGCAAAAGTTTAGTCTTGTCAATATAAATTGGAGTGAAATAGTCTATCTCGGTGCATTCTAAAAATGCTTGGTGATCCCGATACTCGATCCTTGCTTTTCGATCAAACCATCCATTTGTAGACCGTCAATAATACGATACAGCCGTTTTTTCGTACACTTAATTTCAAATTTGAGTTTTTCTATCGAAATCCCATCATTTCTTGTCAAGAACCTGATAATTGCACCCCTTATCTGTCTGTCGGATCCTTGAAAAGTGCTTGGTCTCTTGAATAGTGAACTCCGTCGATTGGGATTAGTGACGTATTTCTTGAGGAAAACACCAAAATCCATTAGTGCCTGATACCATTCACGCCCTCGTCCTCTATACAGGCTTCTCTTAATAAGGGGAAAGATATCCTGATCCGACACGGCCACTGCCTCGGGAAAGAAAATGTGGAGGTAGACCGTACGGATATTGGTCTCTATGAACACCACGGGCAGATTGAAAACAAAGGCGCATATCGCACCGGCCGTCGCTTTGCCGATGCCCGGCAAAGTCTGGAGTTCCTCAAGACCATCCGGTACGATACCGTTATAACGCTCCAGAATCCTCTGAGCAAGCCTTTTCAGGACTAAAGCCCTCCTGTTATACCCAAGTCCTTGCCACACGCCTAGGATGCGCCGCGGCCTTGCCCGTGCGAGGGACTCGAAATCAGGAAAGGTTTTGATAAAGGCACGGTATTTTGGAATGACACGCTCGACCTGGGTTTGCTGGAGCATTATTTCAGACACGATTATACAATAGGGATTCGAGGTCAAACGCCACGGCAGATCATGCCGTCCGTGCTGGGTGTAATAATCCATGATCAAGGAATGAAGACTCCGGACCACGTATCCATCCATGCCTTTTTCCTCGAACCGACCGCTTATCCGGTCTATCCGTCCTGCCCAATGATCCCAATCAGACCGTACAGACAATGTTCTCCCCGATAAAGGAACAGGCATATACGATTAGACCTGGCGGGTCACCATAAGTTAATAATGTATAATTATTCCGTATTTTCGAACAATAATCAATATTGAAGAGTTTGCGGATAGGCCCTTGTTCCCGTTGACTTACCATCTTCTTCTGGATATAATAACGGTCGAAAGGAGGTTGCCCAATGCGCGTGCGAAAGGTCCTTATCATGGGTGCAGCAGGCAGGGATTTTCATAATTTCAACGTATTCTTCCGTACTAATAAACAATACAAGGTCGTATGCTTCACCGCTACCCAGATACCGAATATCGATGAGCGGAGATATCCACCCGCATTAGCCGGCAGGGCGTACCCGCGGGGCATACCGATCTACCCGGAAAGCGAATTGAAGCATTTGATACAAAAATTCAATATTGATGTTGTCGTGTTTTCCTATTCAGATATTGCACACACCTATGTTATGCATAAAGCCTCTGAAATCATTGCAGCAGGCGCAGATTTCTGGCTTCTGGGCATGCGTTCATCAATATTGCGCTCCAAACGCCCGGTTATTTCGGTATGTGCGGTTCGCACAGGCTGCGGCAAGAGCCAGACGACCCGGTGCATCTGTGATATCCTCCATTGCAAGGGCATTCGCTTCTCAGTGATCCGCCATCCTATGCCCTACGGCGACCTGAAGAAGCAGATCGTACAAAAATATAGTACGCTCAAGGATCTCGACAAATATGATTGCACGATCGAAGAGCGCGAAGAGTATGAACCTCATATTCTGCGCGGGAATCCGATATTTGCAGGTGTTGACTATGGCAGGATCCTCATGCAGGCAGAAAAAATATCAGACGTCATTGTCTGGGATGGCGGGAACAACGATCTTCCCTTTTACAGACCCGACCTCCATATTGTTGTCGCAGATCCTTTCCGGGTTAGTCATGAAACCACCTACCATCCAGGTGAAGCCAACCTTCGGCTTGCGTGTGCCGTGATCATCAATAAGGCAAAAACAGCCCCCAGGAAGAATGTCGATATGCTGAGGCAGAATATCCGGAAGGTAAACCCATCGGCGGTCATCATGGAAGCATCATCACCGATCACCATTGACAAACCTGCACTCATCCGCAATAAGCGCGTTATCATCATCGAAGACGGTCCCACCCTTACCCATGGCGGCATGTCATTCGGCGCCGGTGTCGTGGCGGCCAAGAAATACCGCGTGAAAAAGATCGTTGATCCGCGCCGATACGCGGTGGGTTCAATAAAAAGCGCATATAACAAATTCAGGCACCTCGACAATGTCGTACCGGCGCTCGGTTACGGCGAGAAACAGATGAAAGAACTTGAACGGAGCATTAATAAGACGCCCGCTGATGCGATCGTGATCGCGACGCCGGTCGACCTGAGAAAGTTCATGAAACTCAATAAACCCGCAGTCAAAGTTGATTATGAATTAAAAATAATTAAAGGTCCAAAACTTGAAACGCTTCTTAAAAAGTATTTGAGGATTTAAGGGAGCATATGTGATTCATGGATATGTCATCCGTCTGAATCCATATTCATCCGTTTGCATTTGATTTTATGAAATAAAATCGAAAGGAGTCCTGGAAATGGCCAAAAAACTTGTGTACACATTCGGTGGCAAAAGAGCACAAGGATCCGCCAAAATGAAGAATTTGCTCGGGGGAAAAGGAGCAAACCTGGCCGAGATGTCCAATCTCGGCATTCCCGTTCCTCCCGGATTCACCATCACGACTGAAGTGTGTACCCAATATATGCATAAAAACAAGTTACCGGCTGAGCTTACCAGTCAGGTGAAAAAAGCGATCGCATACGTTGAAAAACTCATGGGTAAACGTTTCGGCGACACCAAAAATCCCTTACTCGTATCGGTCCGTTCCGGCGCCCGGAAATCAATGCCCGGTATGATGGAAACCGTTTTGAACATCGGGTTGACAAGCAAAACCATTCCCGGCCTCATTGCGCACAGCGGTGACGAACGGTTCGTCTATGATGCTTACCGGCGACTTATCACGATGTATTCAGACGTGGTTATGGAAAAAGCCGGAGGCATTGAACCGAAGGACGATGATTCGGGCATACGGCGTCAACTGGAAAAGATCATGGACATGATGAAAGAAAGCAGGGGCTATGAGAACGATACCCAGCTTTCAGCCAAGGATCTTAAAACACTCTGCACGCAGTTCAAGGATAAAATCCGACAGGTTCTGGGCAAAGAGTTCCCGGACGATCACTACGAACAACTCTGGGGCGGTATCAAAGCGGTCTTTGCATCATGGAACGGCAAACGTGCGGTCAGTTACCGCCGTATCGAAGGAATCCCGGATGAATGGGGGACCGCAGTCAATGTTCAGACTATGGTGTTCGGCAATATGGGCAAAGATTCAGCAACCGGCGTAGGATTCACACGTAACCCGGCTAACGGCGACCATGCATTCTACGGTGAGTACCTTATCAATGCACAGGGCGAGGACGTTGTTGCGGGTATACGCACGCCGGCACCGGTCAATGAATATTCGAAATCCGAACATAATAAGAACCTCGTGTCGCTGGAAAAGGCCATGCCGAAGCTCTACAAACAGCTCAATTCCTTTCAGAAACGATTGGAAAAACATTACAACGATATGCAGGACGTGGAGTTCACGATCGAGAACGGAAAGCTTTTCATGCTTCAGACTCGTGTTGGCAAGCGCAATGGTCCGGCCGCAGTCAAAATGGCAATGGATATGTTCAAAGAACACATGATAACAAAGGAAGAAGCAGCCATGCGTGTCACACCTGCCCAGCTCGATGAACTGCTCCACCCCATGGTCGATCCACATGCCGAGGCTGCCCACAAATCATTGGCAAGCGGGTTGCCGGCGGGCCCGGGCGGAGCATCCGGGCAGATCGTATTCTCCTCTCATGACGCGGTCGCTTGGAAAAAACAGGGCAAACAGGTCATCCTCGTGCGCGAGGAAACAAATCCTGAAGACGTTGAAGGTATGCGTGCCGCTCAAGCGATCCTTACTGCCCGCGGCGGCATGACCTCGCACGCGGCGCTCGTAGCGCGCGGCTGGGGTAAGTGCTGCATCGTAGGGTGCGGCGCGGTCAAGATCAACTATGCGAAAAAGGAACTGCATATCGGAGGTAAAACCTTCAATGAAGGCGACTGGTTCACGCTCAACGGCACAAAAGGCAAGGTCTACGAAGGACAATTGCCCATGCTCACATCCGCCGAAGAGAATGTCCTGCTCCAGGATTTCCTGAAAATCTGCGATTCGGTTCGCCGGCTCGGTGTGCGCGCGAATGCTGATACACCATCAGATGCGCAGCGCGCCCGTAATTTCGGGGCCGAAGGCATCGGTCTCATGCGTACTGAACATATGTTCTATGGCAAGGGATCCGAGGAACCGCTCTTCCGGCTGCGCAAGATGATCATGTCCAACACAAAAGAAGAACGCGAAAAGGCGGTTACGGAACTCTATCCGTACGTGAAAAAAGATATCAAGGGCGTGCTCGAAGCGATGGACGGTCTGCCCGTGGTCATGCGGCTCCTGGATCCACCTTTGCACGAATTCGTGCCGCGTGAAAAGAGCAGTCTCGAGAAGCTCGCAACAGACCTGAACATCTCACAGGAAGAACTGATGGAGCGGGCTGAAGCCCTGCACGAATCGAATCCGATGATGGGACACCGGGGCGTGCGGCTCGGTATCACCTATCCTGAGATTACGGCGATGCAGGTCCGTGCGGTCTTTGAAGCAACCGCAGAGCTGCTCCAGGAAGGCAAAAAACCGCACCCTGAGATCATGGTGCCGGTAGTTGCAGAGGCGAACGAACTTATCCGGATCAAAGCGCTCGTTGACGAGGTTTACAAAGAAACCTGCGTAAAATACTCGATGAAAAAGATCCCCTATATGTACGGCACAATGATCGAGATCCCGCGCGCGTGTCTTACCGCAGATCAAATCGGAAAGGTCACGGAATTCTTTTCATACGGTACGAACGATCTTACTCAGATGGGTTTTGGCTTTTCCCGTGACGATATCGGCGGTTTTCTGCCTGATTACATCAAGGACGGGCTGCTGCCCGGTG
>JAFGPO010000065.1 GCA_016936155.1 Caldifarciminota bacterium | reverse complement strand
GAACTCCGCAAGATCATAATATTTTGATTATCGACTAACCCTGATGCGAACTTTTATTGACAATACTATCTATATATAGTATAGTATTATATACTTTTAATTACTAATGACCAATTACGGATGACTAATGATTGAAATTGGAGGCGTTATGAAAAAAGATTTTACCATCAGTGAATCCCTGTCGTTTGGCTGGGATATCATGAAAAAGAACCTCTGGTTCTTTGTCGGGATTCTGCTCGTATCCTGGATTGTCACCGGGATCCCGCGTTCCATTGTCGAGCGATTGGGTGAGGACCATGCTGGAATTGCTGTGTTGTTTCAGATAATTTATCTTTTTGCTCAGACGGTCATTTCGATCGGTCTCATCACTATCACTCTTGCGTTCCAGAAAGGGGAAAAGCCGGAATTCGGGGATTTGTTCCGCTTCCAGGGAAAATTCTGGCGGTTTTTCTTTGCCACGCTCCTCTATGGACTCCTGGTCGTGGCCGGATTCATCCTGCTCATCGTGCCGGGAGTATACTGGGCATTGAAGTATCAGTATGTCGGATATTGCGTGGTTGACCGGAATGCATCGATCATGGATTCATTCCGGCAGAGTGCGCATATCACTGAGAGTGTAAAGTGGAAATTGCTCGGATTCGGGATACTGTCAGGCCTGATCAATATCCTGGGTTTCATATGCCTGTTCATCGGTATTTTTGCGACCGCGCCCACGACCATGATGGCATATGTCTTTGTTTACAAAAAGCTGCTTGAACAAACGCCCGAGGAGATGGGCGTGGCTGCTTCTGCCGGGGTGCCGGTTGCTCCACCACCGGGAAAGATTGAAAAAGGCGATAGCCAGTAAAGCGTTTCTAAAAGGAGTGTATCATGATCGATAAAGCAACCCAGAAACAGATACTCGCGAATATGGATGAAGCCGCAGAGCAGGCGAAAGTGGATTTCAATGGTCTGCCTGAGGAAGTGAAACGGCTTGCCGCGGCATGGATCAAGAAATGGTACTTGAAGGCAGGGTATAAACGCCTGGGGCGGTTCCTGGTCAAGTACGCCAAGGATATTGAAAAACAAGAAAAAGGCGATTGAATAAATATTTTTTTACTATTTTTTAGAACCGGGATAATAATATGCGACATTCGAAATATTATATCTTCCTTGCCGCGTTGATATGCGCGTGTATTTCCTGCGGGGGTCGTAAATCCGTGCAGGTCGGGCCCGCGCAGAGCGAGGCGATAGTAACCGATCCTGCAGCGCGAATACAGCACTATTCCGATCTCATTGCGACCAAAGGCGAAAAGCCGGAGTATTTCCTCGAGCGCTGCCGTGCGTACATCGCAATGGGGGATTATGATGCAGCTCTTCAGGATGCAGAAAAGGCTCTTATACTGGACCCGCAGTCAATTGAAGCGCTGTCTTGCAAAGGTACGATCCTTATACGTCTTCAGCGCTACTCTGATGCAATAGCAGTATGTTCGCAGGTCATTGAGCGCGATGCCGGGGACGCGCAAGCGTACGGCGACCGGGGGATCGCATACTACACGCTGAACAAGATCAAGCCGTCCCTGGAGGACCTGGAGAGATCGATCGCCCTAAAGACGGATGATGCCCAGCATTACCTTACCGCCGCCATGATCCTTCATCGGCAGGAGCATTGGGAGAGCGCGTTATCGTATTATGCGCAGGCCATTACGTTGGATCCGGAATGTGCTGACGCCTACCGGTACCGCGCAAAGATCCACGAGGTTTTGAATAATTATCGCGAAGAGATGGAGGACTACCGGCTGCTTATCAAGGTGTTGCCGGACGATCCCCAACCTTATAATGAGCGCGCTTTGATGTATCTCAGAAAGAGAGAATATTCACTTGCCCTGAAGGACTTGAATGCCGCGATCGGACTCGATCCGACCTATGCGCTCACGTACAGAAACCGCGGTGACCTGTACTGCTATCAGCGGCAGTACGACCTGGCACAGCAGGACTATTCGATTGCGGTCACATTGCAGCCCCAGCTTGTCTCTCCTTATATCAACCGCGCAGAAATATACTATCTTACGCAGGACAAACAGCGCGCCCTTGAAGACTGCCGCAATGCCTTACAGAATGCTGCGGGGACACCGGAAAGTTCGCTGTACATGGATGCCCAGGCGATGATGTTTCTCTGCCAGGGCGATTATCAAAAAGCCGTGGCATTGCTGTTGCAAGCAGTCAAGAAATTCCCCAAACAGGCAGCATTATACAATAAACTGGGTGAGGCATACTTCCGTTTGGGCAAAAAGAATGCTGCGATCGACCAGTGGAAACAGGCGCTCTCTCTGCACCGCAGTTATCCCTTTGCCGCCCACGCCCGGGCTCTGCTCGGCTTCAAATAACCGCTTAGCAGGGAGCTCTGGCTCTTGACTTTGTATGTGAATACCCTAAAATAACGTAACAGGAGGACATTGTGAGGAACATCGGTCTTATCCTTATGATCATCGGGATCATTGTTGCATTTCTCGGTATCCGGGCATCGTGCGCAATACACTCTGCCAATATGGCGAATCCGACTGAAACGCCCGGGAACGATCTTCCATCGATCCTGTTCGGCATCTTCGGGTTCGTCGTGCTGTTCGTCGGATGGGTGTTCTTCGTGAGACCGATGAGAAAAAAGCACAAGCCGGTCGGCTGAGTGTAGTATCGATTTGTCTTCATCGTCATTCAGATTTCCAGTATCGGCAAACCACTTAATCAGCAGAAGGATCCAAATGCACGGTTATTCTATCGAGTTTCTTGCTTGACCATTGAATGATCTTATTTCTCGATCATTGACAAGCATAGCGTCCCCACTATAATTCAATCGAGCACAACGTGAAAGTATTGGTTCTTGATGACAGCCGGAAGGAACAGTTCGCCCAGCGTCTCTCCTCAGTGGGTTTCAGTAATGTCACCTACGTAGCGACGTCAAGTGAATGTATCGCAGTGCTGGCAGCCCAGCAGTATGATCTCATCTTTCTTGACTATGATCTCACGTACATGGAGGTTGACCAGCCATCCTCGGATAATACCGGGGCGGTCGTTGCGCGCTGGCTCAGCGAACACCGAATGAATCCGAACCACAATGCTCATATTGTGATCCACTCGGTCGATCCGTATGGTTCCCAGTATATGAAGGAGTTCCTGCCGCAGGCGATCATGGTCCCGGGCGCCTGGTTTGAAGACCAGTTCACCGCGCTTATGAAACAGCTTGATCTGGAAACTTCCTGATCCTGTCCAGACTTACATAGGCTTAGGAGTCTTAAGAGTCCTAAGAGTCCTAAGTGTAATGCTCACCCCTTGTGGAATCGCTTTTCCTTCTTATTATATAATAAGGAGGTGCAGTATGAAGCGCGCAATATATGAGGGAGGCCGGGGAGCGTCAAGGGTATCCGCAGAAAATATCATACCTCCGGATGCGGAAAAGATACCCTTTGAAACAAGGTCCTATGAATTCTATGTTCACCGTATTCACGGCCGGGTGACGGTCTATATCGTCACAACTGATTACCATCCAGGCATTCTTTCTGTTCCTGTGGAAAAACTGATCGAGTTCATTCAGTACGTCCAGGTGTCCTGACGATATTCGTTGAAGTGTTCTTTTAATACCCGGGGGAGGCGCCATGGCAGTCATTTTTATACTATTATTCATCGGTCTGATTGTCGTGTTCTCCAGAAAAAAGCCGTCGCCGCTTGCATATGAGGGATTGAGCAAATCAGCACGACGGTTGTACACGACGATCTACGGCGGGGGCATTGAGGAACGGCCCCGCGCGATCCCGGATCGGGAAACGCGCATCTGGGTGCAATCACAATCCATCAAGAGATTGAAGCAGGTACGGTGCTATCTACGCTCGGAGATCAATCAACTCCAGCCCGCGGACTGGGATGGGTGCATGTTGAATACGATCCTGGCTCGATCAACCGACCTGCTCTTCTTTCTTGACGAAAACGGCGAACTTACGATCTATGCGGCGAAGAGCAAAGAATTGGAGGGGATACAGGACGCCATGAAAGCGGTCCAGAATACCCCCTTTCATCATCCCTATTCCTTGCGGACCTTTTTCCATGACATGTTTCAAAATATTATTGCTTATACCCGCAAGAATGACCGTTACTATGGTTTCGGACAATTGAAAGTCATTAATCTGCTCCGGTCATATCAAGCCAGTATCGGTCTGTGCATGCAGCGCAGCGCCGGAAGCTGCGACCGTGAGCTGTTACAGCTCGGCGTTTTCGCGCGGCTTGCCAAGCACTTCAAATGGTTGCAGGCACAACGGGAGACCAATTGGATAGACATCAACCGGGGATTTCCGATCATCGAGTTCGATCTCAGGCGCATTGAACAGGAGGGCATGTTTGAACATGATGGGTCGTTATTGAATTGCCTTTTTCTCCACCTTGTTTCCTATGTGAGTAAATTCACGGACATGGAACCAGCCTACCGATCATTCAGTGAACCGACGTACGACATGAGAGCCGCGTGTTTTTCCTACAGTTATGGCGAAGTCTATGTAGTCAAATATACCGGTGTTACGGATGCGTTCCCGCACCGGCTCTATGTTGAATTCGCTAATATTACCCCGAGGGATACGCTCTATTGTGATCTGCTCAGCAAAAAGTTACACCTGGAACGCAATAATTGACGATCCGTGCATGATTGTGATCAGGTCATGCCCGAAGCGGAACATGCACCCGGAGTAAGCCGTGTTCAAAATTCGCCTGCGCGCGATTCGCCCGTACCGGATAAATGAAGGGGACATAGGTGGTATAGTCAGCGTCATCGCTGATTGCGACGAGAAGAAGGCACCGTGAATTCACGCGCAACTTGATATTATCCCTGGGGACCCCGGGAAGTACGATCTCGATGGTGATCGTGGTATGCGAATCATCCAGATAGGTGCAGAGCTCAGGTTCTATTTTTTTCTTTAAAGCGACCATCGTAATCACCTTCCTTTCTTTCCACCTCATACCGAATGTCTCTCCTCTGCCATTGTTCAGTATATACTACCACATTTATATTATGCAATTCCCATGCCACGGGAAATGCTTGGAATCACGTGACTTTAATGATAGTTATGCACAAAAATTGTGTAAAATATGATACAGGATGTGGCGGATTTAACACAGGCATAATCCATCCCCATATTATCGGGGATGGCTCAATGGGCACAAGAAAAATCAAAAAGAAACCAGTGTGAGAGGACAGTGGAGGGCGGTTAGAGCACATTGATGTGGTGGCTGCGTTTGTGCTCCATACCAACCATGCATCGGGTAAACCAGACCGCCACAAGAAGAGATCAGTATAATATCATCAACCGATAGCGAGGCTTGGGATCTGCATTTACAGGATTTCTTTGGTCATGTAGGAATGCAGGATATCAGAATTCAGATATTCAGATTTTTATTGCCCTCCAGGATCTATGGCGCGTAAAAACAACCGATTGAAATATGGTAATTGCTGTCCCGTGTTATAGGCGGATGAGTTTCATCACCGCTGCCTGAGATATTCGCGGTGAACTCGGGCACGAGCCGCAGCTTACTGAATTTCACCTCTATGCCTCCCCCGAGAATGATCACGCCCTGTGTCGACGATCCTTCTATGGGATTTTCTATGGTTGTGCCGTTCAGATATGTGAAACGCTCGTGCCCGCCGACAATGATATTAAAACCGATACCCAGTCCTATGTATGGTGAAATACGCGGGAGCATGCCGGCTTTCAACGAAAGGAAGACCGGGAAATAGATATTATGATATAAATATGACCTTTCTCCAGCGGCTTCACTGCGTGAATGTTCTATTGATCGGTATTGAGGAACAATGTCCAGACCGAGAAGCCGGAACAGATCAGTCCCCATGCCAAGACCCACATGCATACCAGTCCCCTTGTACATATCATCTCCATTGTCAGGATCATCGGCGTCATAATCAGGGTCATAATTACATACGATAATACCGAGCTTCACGCCGGTTCGCATACTTATCACCTGGGCGTGCGCCACACTACACAGCGCAATACTCAAACAGATAATGAAGAACGTAAAGGGTTTTGATTTTATCATAGATACCTCCTGATTATTATACTGACAATGCACAAATCAGTCAATTGTTCATAGACTTGACTTGACGTAATATTTTAGTATTATCTCCTATGCCCGAAGTTGCGGAAGTTACCTCAAAAAAAGACATGGATGTCTTCTTACATCTGCCATGGGATATCTACAAAGGCAATCAGTATTGGGTACCGCCTTTGATTAAGGAGGTAAGAGAGATCCTCTCCATCGAGGAGAATCCATTCTGGAAGCATGCCCGCATGAAGATGTTCATTGCGCGCGAAAATGGAAAAGCAGTAGGCAGGATTGCGGGGATCGTCGACGACAACCATATCGCGGTGCATCAAGAGCAGACCGGGTTTTTCGGATTCTTTGAATGCATAAACGAGCAGGAGACCGCACACGCGCTCTGGGATCATGCGAAGGCATGGTTGAAAGAACAGGGAATGGCCAGTATGCGAGGTCCGGTGAGTCCGAGCATGAATGACGAGAATGCCTTTTTACTCGAGGGATTCGACCTGCCGCCTGTGGTCATGATGCCGTATACGCATGAATACTACCTGACACTGGCAGAGGAGTATGGATTGAAAAAAGCAAAGGATCTCCTCGCTTTCATTAAATATGCGAAGGACGGTATTCCACCCCGTATCGAAAAGATGATCGACCGCGTTCGCAAACGGACCAGGGTCAAGACCCGGTCATTCAATATGAAGCAATTCGGACGCGATGCTGAGATCCTGAAGGCTCTCTATAACGACGCATGGGAAAAGAACTGGGGTTTTGTGCCGATGACGGACGAGGAAATGAACTTAGCCGCTAAAAAACTCAAACAATTTGCAGACCCTGATATTGTTCGGTTTGCCGAGATCGATGGGCAGCCGGTCGGCGTGACCGTGACTGTGCCGGATATCAATCAGGTTTTAAAGCATTTAAATGGCAGACTCGGGATCATCGAAATGTTGAAATTCCTTTATTATAAAAGGAAAGTTACTGGCGTGCGTTCACTCATTGGCGGAGTGAAAAAAGAGTTCAGGGAGTCCGGTATCATTGCCGTTCTCTACTACGACACTGAAATAGCTGGTGCGCGCCATGGATACCAGTGGTCGGAACTCGGCTGGAATCTCGAAGATAACGATCTTATTAATAAGTTCGATACCGCGATCGGCGGTAAAGTATACAAAAAATATCGCATTTACGAGACGCCCATATAGGGCTGGACACTATTCGTAGAAATGAATGAAACCAACCAACCAAAGGAGGTATGTATGCGCACTACCCTATGGGTTACATTAATATGTGGTGCTCTCCTGTTGATTCAGTGTGGTCAGCAGGCAAGTCTTTCCGTGGATAAGACAATCGTTGCCCCGGGCGCGGAGATCACGGTTACCTTTACGGCCGGCTCCGGCTTCAAGGAGAACGCGTGGATCGGTATCATTCCGTCGAATATCCCGCACGGAAAAGAGAGTCAGAATGACGAGCATGATCTTGTGTACAAATACCTGGATAATAAGACCGAAGGGACGTTCACCTTTATGGCACCGGGTCAGGCCGGTTCGTATGATTTCCGCATGCATGATACGGATGCAGAAGGCAAGGAAGTGGCGAGCGTGACCTTTGCTGTACAGGTATTCAAGGAAGGCGCTACGCTCAAGCTCGACAAGGAGATATATGCGCCGGGTGAGGAAATTCGGGTAACCTTTAATGCCCCGGGCGAGTGGGGTGCAGGCGCGTGGATCGGGATCATACCATCCGATGTTCCGCATGGCAGTGAAGAGGAAAACGACCAGCACGATATCGCGTACCGGTATCTGGAGGAAAAGACAACCGGTCTTGTCACCTTCAGTGCCCCGGAAGAAGCGGGCGCATATGACATCCGCATGCATGATACCGACAATAGCGGTAACGAGATCACTTCCGTGTCGTTTGAAGTAAAGTAGACATGATGATCTATTAAGAACGCGGTCTTTTTTTAGTGCAACGCCAGCGATCATGGTTCATCGCTGGCGTTGCTTTTCCGATTTAGAAACTGCTAAGTCCTTTGGACGGAATAAAGAGTTGCTTAACGTATGAAGAGCAGTTTCTTTGTTGCACTGTTCTGTTTCAGCAAACACCTGCACATGTTGCTTGATCTTGGTCTGATATCCTATTATCGACGCTTCCATCTCATAAATACCCGGCGGTATATTGAGAATGAAGTAGTAACCATTCCAGTCTGTTGCCGCGCCCGTGTTCAGAGCAGAGATGATAATGTTAACACCGATAAGGTCGTCTTTAGATTCCGCATCAATGACTTTTCCGGTAATCTTGCCAACGGTTCCCGCTACCAGCATAATGGGCAGCAAAATCAAAAAAATCCCTTTTATAACACTCCTTTCTTGATCGTGTCACTATCCATTATTAAAATCATAGTATAATGGTATTCAACGGACGGGTCAATGCATCATGTCGATGATTGACTCTGGTTTCAGAGTTGGTATACTTCTTTGAAGGAGGTACAATGATTGGTAAAGAGATCGAAAAAGATATTGTTTTTGCCCAATTGAGGAATCTGGTCGATCCACTCTTTTTAAGCAAGGAAACGTTGGAGTATGTTGAAACGTATTTCCCCTTCAGCGAGATTCAGAGCAAGGCACAACAGGGACAGGTAACGCGAAATGCAGTGTCGGAGTTTATTGTGATGTTTGCAAAAGTTTTGAGACAGGAGGTAAAATCATCGGGTCGTACTGTGATCGAATCAAGCGACATCACCAGTGCGTTCAACAAGGTTAAGGCATCCTGTCCGTTTTAGTATCTTGCTGCCGGCCGGCGTACGGAGCTTTTACGGGCGACCGTAACAGAATTTGGCACAGGGCACTCTTAAAGGTGCAAATTGCCTATGTAAAAAGGAGGAGATATGCATGGATTTTGCCATGTGGAGATACCGACCACGGATCCCCAAAAATCCGCGGAGTTCTATCATCAAATATTTGACTGGGAAATAAACAAGAGTGAACCTCAGTATATTCAGTTTACCACACCGGATAATGAAGGGGGTGGTTTCACCACCACGAGCAAACCCGCTGCGGATGGTGTGATCCTCTATATCAAGGTTGGGGATATTGAAAAGAAACTCCAGGAGATCGAAGAGGCAGGCGGCAAGATCGTTAAGGGGAAGACCGGGATTTCACCGGAGTTCGGGTTTTTCGCGCTGTTCTTTGATCCCTGCGGGAATCAACTCGGGATCTGGAGCAGGACGTAACTACTCAAAGGAAATTTTAGAGTCACCGGGAGTGATCTTGAAGAAAACCTTCGTGAGTATCATGTATATCGTTTTTTTCTGGATCGTTATTCCATTTGTACTGATAGCCGGTTCACGAGTTATTGATCAGACTGATTTTCTGCCAACGATATCAGGATTTGGGGTAGTCGGATGGTTCATCGCGATCGTATCAGCCGGAATGCTCTTGATCTCGATCGTTCAATTTGCCGCGGACGCGGGCGTGCTCCCGATCTCGGCGTATCCTCCCGGGCACATTATCCGGCGCGGGATATACGCCTTTTACCGTCATCCGATCTATTTGTTCTATATCAGCATGTTCATCGGTATCGCTCTTATCATGGGATCTGCGGGCATGTTGTTAGTGGTCGTGCCGGTCTTTGTCATGGCTGTGGTCCTGTATGCGGCGATCGAGGAGCACGGGCTGCTCCGGCGTTTTGGACAAGACTATCAAGCGTATAAAGAGCAGGCAGGTTTGGTCATACCGCGATTTCATATGATCCTCTCTATTCTGTTCTTCGTGCTTTCAAAGCTTTTCTTCCCGATCACCGTCGTTAATAAGCAGTATATCCCAAAACGGTCGCCGTTTTTCCTTGTAGCGAACCATCGCAATTACCTTGATCCTTTTTTTATCGCCTTCACTCTCCCTTATAAGGTGCACTACGTCACCACCTACGAAATGTTCCGTAAAAGAGCGACCTCGTTGTTCTTTGGTCTGCTAGGGTGCATTCCGAAAAAAAGATATTTGCATGACACTATTGCCGTGAAACGGATCATACAGGTGCTTAAAAAAGGCGGGGTCATCGGGATCTTTCCTGAGGGAGAACGATCTTATTCCGGTGATGTGCTCGGCCTGAAATCGGAACCAATGAAGCTCTTTCAGAAATTTCCTGAAGTTCCTATCCTTCCGGTTGCAGTTTCAGGAAATTATATCATGTGGCCGCGCTGGGGCAGGGGTTGGCGCGCATGCCGGATTACCGTTACATACCGTCCGTTGATCACTATCCGCCCGGACGATACGCTGGAACAGATTCAAAACAGGATCGCTCGTGACATCGTCCCGGATGATGCCGGCAGAAAGACCTTTTATATCAAAAGAGCGCATTCGATCGAGTGTTTTCTCTATCGATGCCCGGTGTGCCGGGAGTTCGATCGTCTGCGTTCTTGCAATACCAGGTTCTATTGCAGCGCCTGCCACCGTCAATGGCATATGCAGGAGACATACGCATTAACCGATGACAAAGACGGAAAGGTAAGCACGATCCAGGATATGTTCGACGCAATACGTGTCACAAGAACGGATATCGAGGCGCAACGCATAATCAGCTCGGGTCCATGTGAGGTTTCTATTGAGCGAGGCACAATATTCTCACGTTTGTTCATCGGTCGCGTGCAACTTTGTGACGGTGAATTGCTCGCGCGACCGGATGATCGCTACCACGAGCCGGTCAGGATAGCAATGCGCGATCTGCTGGCTGCGACCCTCGAAGGGAACCGGAAACTACAGGTGTATGATATCCATCACAGACGGTTATATCAATTCATATTCGAACATGAATCCGCGCGCAAGTGGCAGGACTATATCGCCGAGGCCCGCTACGCTACGTGCTCAGAGTATCCGATCGTACGGTAGCGTATGAATTACGGTGATCCGATCCTCAAGCCCGGCATTCTTGATCGCTACCCCAGATTAAAAAATAAGATACTGACCCGCGTGCAGTATATGTTACTCGATGCCTTTGGTCATATCTCACGCATGTCCGATCTCGATGCGGTTTTTGCCCGGTATGCGCGCAGGTTTTTAACGTGAGTTTCACAATATCGTAATACCGGTTTTTATCACAGACCAAATGTTGTTCCTGTATGGTGTAATCTGTGTCCTTGGTTCCATAGTGCCCAGTAATGTAATGATACTCGGCATCCACGCTTTCAAAGTGCGATGAGGCACCGGTGATCCTGATCGCGTCAGCCAGAGAATTGCCTGAGTTGGTGCTGTATCTCACCATACAAGTAAGTATAGGCACGAATGTCCATTCCGTCAACGAACTTGTTGGATGCACTGACGTGATGTCGTAATTGAGTAACCAGATTACTACCTTTCATTTTACCTCAGTCGCGGGAATGATTTTGTGTCGTGCTTACTGCTCGATGTTTGCTATCTTTGCATCGTTTAGCGAGGCAGCGTTTAGTGTATAGGGTTCAGTATCCTCCTTGACATTATTGGAGTTTTTGTCATAATTCCCTATGCTCATGTTCGTACAAAAATTCATTGTTGGACTGGTCCCCACGAATTGTTACCTTGTGGCATGTGAGGAGACCAGGGATGGGTTGATCATCGACCCCGGTCACATGAAGGGAGAGGAGAAAGAAGTGCTGCACGAAGCAGTGGAGCACCACTTCAAGATCCAGTATATCCTCAACACCCATGGTCATCCAGACCATACAAGCGGTAACCGCGAGATCAAACATGAGACCAATGCCCGTATTATGGTTCATGAGGCGGACAAGGAGTGGTTGACGAACGCGTTCGAGCTGTTCGCGGACATGGTCAATGCGGACCGCAATGCCTCAATGATTCGATCGCCTTTGTCGTGTACGAAATGTCATACTCCTAACACGGAACTGGAGAAATACGCGATCCAGGGCATGATCGTGATGCACTGCAAGAAGTGCGGATTCGCACCGGAGATCTGGATATCCCCTCCCGCGGATATTTTTCTTAAGGATGGCGATACGTTCCTGCTCGGGAATCTACAATTCAAAGTGTTGCATACGCCTGGTCATAGCGAGGGAGGGATCTGCCTTTACTGCGAAGCAGAGAAAACACTGTTTTCCGGCGACACATTGTTCAAAGGATCGGTGGGCCGGTACGATCTTCCGATCGGAGGGTCTCAAGAGAAGCTTCTGCAGTCGATAAAGAGCAAGCTGCTTGTCCTCCCGGATGAAACAGTGGTGTATCCGGGGCACGGAGAACAGACAACGATCGGCGAAGAGCGGGAATACAACGTTTTTTTAAAGGACTAGAATATTCCACGTGGTCAGGAACGAAGGGGAACGGCTTAAAAAGGTCGTCGTGTGCTCTCCGGTACATGAGTATTTCACAGTTGATGATCCACACGCCCATAATATAACGCAACCCGCACACAAAGAAAGAGCCGTTGAACAGCACGGTCGCCTGTGTACAATCATGCGCGATGCCGGTGCCGATGTGATCGACGTCCCGGAATTGGTACACCACCCGAACTCCGTATTCACGCGCGACACGTGTGTATGTACGCCGGAAGGATTCATCCAGCTACGCATGGGATTGGCGTCGCGGCAGGGTGAGGGTGCGTGGATGGCGCGGCGCCTCGAGGAAATGGACATACAACAATACGGAAAGGTGCTGGAACCAGGCACTGTCGAGGGCGGGGATATCATACTCGCGGGCCGGGTTGTCTTTATCGGGCGATCGATGCGCAGTAACCATGAAGGGATCGAACAGGTAAAAATCCTCTTTGAGAAAATCGCTTATGATGTGAAGATTGTTGACGTTCCGCCGCCGCGTTTGCATATCGGTGGTATGATGAGCATGGTCGGACCGCGGCGGATACTGTGTTGCGAAGAACTTTTTCCGGATGGTTTCTTTTCCGGTTATGAGATTATCCGGGTGCCTGCCATGAGTTTCATCAGCGGCAATGTTATTTGTCTTTCCGCGAATACCGTGATAGCGGAAAAGGATAATACCGGCGCGATCTCTGCGCTTGAAGGCGCGGGTATTCATGTCCTCGCGATTGATCTCTCCGAGTTCGTAAAAGGACGGGGCGGGCCGACATGTCTCATTATGCCAATCGAGCGGGCTGGTGAATAGGATTTCCCGGTCACCGGATCATCCTGATCCGCGCTAATGCATATGGAAAAAGTATACATCCGGAAGCACCGTCCCCAGCACCCATGGATATTCTCTAATGAACTGACCGAGGTACGCAAGGACATCGCGCCTGGTTCAGCAATCGAAGTGTACAAGGGAAAAAGATCGATCGGGAGCGGTTTCTATAATGCACACTCCTTGATCGCCATCCGAAAATACGCCCGTTCGGCGGTCGGATTTGACCGTGCCTTCGTGAACAATGTGGTTGCGCGGGCCATTGAGTACCGTACGAAGCATATCAAACACAATAGCTTTCGCGCGGTCTTCAGCGAGAGCGATGGTCTGCCCGGGCTCATCGTGGACCGGTATGCGGATGGTTTTGTGGTCCAGGTGCACTCTTTCGGGATTGAACGCCATAAACAGCATGTGCTCGATGTTCTGATCGAACAAAGACCACGATTCATTTTTGAAAAGAGTGATGCATACCTGCAGAAACTCGAAGGATTGCATAACGAACACGCATTCCTGTACGGCGGACTCGATGCACTGGTGATCATACAGCAGGACGACCTGCAGTTCGCAGTGGATATTTTGCAGGGACAGAAGACAGGCTTCTTTTTTGATCTGCGGGACGCGCGCAGCTACGTGCGTTCCATCAGCAAAGGAAAAAGCGTGCTCGATCTATTCTGCTATACCGGATCATTTTCAATCTATGCAGCCCGGGGAGGAGCGCGGTCTGTGCGCGGGATCGATTCATCCGAAGGAGCAGTACGATTAGCAGAGAAAAATGCGCGTTTGAATCAGTGTGTTCAGATTTCCTTTGAGCGTGCTGACGTGTTCGAATTCTTGAGCGTTCACAAGAATACCTATGACATCATTATTCTTGATCCACCTTCATTCACGCGTTCCCGGAAGAAACTCCAGGATGCGCGGCGCGGGTATCTGGATATCAACATGCGCAGTATGCAGCGTTTGGCTCCTGGGGGGATCCTCGTCACTACCTGTTGCTCATACCACGTGAGTGAAGAGATCTTTGTTACGATCCTGCAGAGAGCAGCGCATGATGCCGGACAGGACATGCGGGTGATCGGCCGCGTCGGCCAATCCGCGGATCATCCGGTTCTGCTCGGTATGCCCGAGAGCAGGTATCTGAAGTGTTATATCCTGCAGTGTGTATGATCTAAGAAAGACCCCTCATTCCTTTAATTGTGATGTACAGTGAGGACAGCGGACCGCTTTGAGCGGTATCGAGGTCCGGCAGAAGGGGCAGTCTTTTGTCGTTGGTGCGGCTGGCGCGTCTTCTTTTTTACGTTTCATCTGATTCATGACTTTCACCACCGTGAAAACCGCGACCGCGATGATCAGGAAACTGATGACCGTGTTGATGAACATCCCGTAGTTGAGCGTTACTGCGCCAGCGGTCTGGGCATCGGCGAGCGACAGATAGGGAGAAGTTGCGGTCCCCTGTTTCAGAACCACGAACAGGTTGGAAAAATCAACATCTCCCAGGAGCAATCCGATCGGCGGCATGATGACATCCGAAACGAGGGATTTGACGATCGTCCCGAACGCAGCACCGATGATGATCCCGATCGCCATATCGACGACATTGCCGCGCATCGCGAATTCCTTGAATTCTTTTAACATGTCCAACCTCCTTTGTTTGCTACTGAGTAGTATACTGTCTGCGTCCCTGCTGTCAACGATGGCGCGGCCGGTGCTCATTGACAAATCACCTTTTGCTGTTACAATGTTTACATGATATACCGGGACTTCGGCACGACTGGTATTCAACTCTCCCAGCTTGGCTTTGGCGCGATGCGTTTTCCGCTCACCGAAGAATACGATCCCACGTCGATCGACGAGGTAAAAGCAACGGAAATGCTCTACTATGCGATCGATCACGGGGTGAACTACGTGGATAATGCCTGGCCCTACCACCGGGAAATGAGTGAAGAATACCTGGGCAAAGCATTGCAGCGGGGGTACCGGGACAAAGTATATCTTGCAACGAAAATGCCGATGTGGCTGATCAAGAGCAAGGAAGACCGCCAGAAATATTTCGATGAGCAGCGGCGTCGTCTCCAGAGCGATAGGATCGATATGTACCTGCTCCATTCCCTGGGTACAAATTCCTGGAATGCGGCAAAGCAATACGATGTTCTTGATTTTCTTGAAACCATGAAGGCTCAAGATAAAATAGGGCATATAGGGTTCTCGTTTCACGACAAACTCAATGTGTTCAAGGAGATCGTTGATGCGTATCCCTGGACCTTCTGTTTGATCTTTTTAAATTACGTTGATGATGAATTCCAGGCCGGGATCGAGGGTCTTGAATATGCCCACAAAAGAGGGATGGCAGTGATGGTTATGGAACCGCTGCGCGGCGGTAAACTATGCCATAACGTACGGCCGGAGATCACCCGTATTATCACCCAAACCGGGCGCGGGCAGACCGCGGCGGAATTCGCCCTGCGCTGGATTCTCGACCGCCCTGAAGTGTGCTGTGTACTCAGCGGCATGACCACGCTCCACCACGTGAAAGAGAATATCAAATTCGCCTTGATCGAACACCGGAACACATTGAGCCATCAAGAGAGAAAATTGTACGTCCGGGCAAAGGCGTTCTTTAAAGCACGCATCAAAGTTTCGTGCACTGAGTGCGGGTACTGTTCCGGCTGCGCGCAGAAGATACCGATCCCGTATATCCTGAATTTGTACAATGACGCTTATATATTCGACGCGTTCGAGCAGAGCCGCTGGGCGTACCGTGTCTTTGTCAAGCCGGAGAACCGGGCTGACAATTGCACGGCGTGCGGTGAATGCGAGGAAAAATGTCCCCAGAACATCAAGATAGCGGAGATGCTCGAAAAAGCGCATAAGGAGCTTTCAGTTGGTCAATAAAGGAGGAGACATGAAGTACCTTGTGTCTATGATCGCGGCCGCATTCCTTGCCGGCTGCGCAACCTCGGGTACGATCACCGGCCGATATTTTCGCGATCATGGCTACGATTACTCGGTCACGTTTCCAGATGCGTATGAACTGTCAAATCACGGTGCGCGATCACCCGAACGTGTCATTGCCGTGAAGTGGCGCGCTGACCTGAGTGTCGAGAACAAACCGACATTCGCAATAACGATCTATGATGAAGACCGGGATCTCATCGATGTCATCACCAGAGAAAAGGGGTATCATTTTAAGCCTGAATACTACATGAATTGTGAAGTCACGTACGAAGAGGGTGCTGAGATCGCGGGGAGGGAGGCATACGTGATCCATTACCGGGGCGGGTACGTTGAAGGAAAGACCGTATTCATCGCATTCATGGATTTCGTCATCAAGCTCGAATACATCACCGACGTGGATTTTTACAGCGAGCCGGAACTCATCGAGGTGCTGGAAAGTCTGCCCCGGTCTGACAAGTAATGGCATGACCACACTATTACAGGTTTACGGGTCAGCGCGCCCCTATGTGCGCTGGTGGTGGTTTGCCGGATGTATTGATAAGGACACGATCCGTTTTCAGCTGGATTGGACCAAGAAAAACCATTTCGGCGGGGTGGAACTCGCCTGGGTGTATCCCCTTACACAAGTATCACAGGGTTCAAAATGGTTGTCCCCGGAGCTCTCAGAGCTGGTTGCGTATGCGAAAAAATACGCCACCCGCGTCGGTCTGGGATGTGACCTGACGTGCGGCACAGCCTGGCCGTTTGGCGGGTCGATCGTTGAGCAGAAAGACGCCGCGCAATTACATGATGGATTGTCTTCACAGCGTCTGGAAAAGTCATGGGAAGAACCGAAGCAAGGATATATTCTCAACCATCTGGATCACTCTGCACTCGGCCGGTATGTTAGAACCATTGTTGATGCATTTTCTAATGCAATAGCGCAGGGGTCAGTTGCCCTGTTCTGTGATTCATGGGAAGTCGAAGGGAGGACACTCTGGACCAGGGGATTTGCCGAGGCGTTTTCCGCACGCTATTGCTATGATATCATGGAGTTTGTTGATGATCTGGACATGCATCCAGATGTGCGGTTTGACTATCGCGCCTTGTTGTCTGATTACGTGCTTGATGAATTCTATAGACCGTTCACTTCATTGTGTCATGAGGCTGGAGCGTTCTCACGTGTCCAGTGCCACGGCGCGCCAACCGACCTGCTTGCCGCCTATGCGCTCGTTGACGTGCCGGAGAGCGAAGCACTGCTCTTTGATCCCCCATTTTCGCGGATCGCCGCATCGGCTGCAGCGTTGACCAGCAAACCTTTGGTATCAGCTGAGTCATTCACCTGTTTATACGGATGGAATCCATATCCAGGGCCCGGTCCATTCCAGAAAAAAGAACAGATAGCGGATATGAAACTGCTCGCGGATGGATTATTCGCGAACGGAGTGAATATGATCGTCTGGCATGGTATGCCCTATAATCCTCCCCACGGAAGTAATCAGTTCTATGCAAGCGTCCACGTTGGTCCGGATAGCAGTTTCGCTTCCGATATTCCCGGGTTCAATGAGTACCTTGAAAAAGTAAGTGCCTTGATGCGCGCCGGTCAGACCTATACTGATATCGCGGTCTACTTGCCGCGCGAGGACAACTGGATGCGCGGCGAGGTGCCGGAAGACAAAAAGCGCCCAAGTGCCCGGTACTGCTGGGAAATGCAGCATGAGCGGATGCCCGAGGAGACCCGTCCATTCCATCCACTCTGGATCAACCGCCATGCCTTATATAGTGCACGATGTGAGGGCGGCATGGTGCTCGGTCAGGCGGTACGCTTCAGATGTCTCTATGTGAACACCGAATGGTTGGATCAGGATACCCTGGAGGCTATTCTGCGCCTTGCGCGGCAAGGGCTACCCGTGTGCATGAAGCAGAGATCGAAGCAACCGGGCAGGCACCAGGACGAGCATTACCAAAAGACCATGACTGACCTCTTCTCCTGTGAAACGGTCCGCATGGAACTCGCTGAAGTAATTGCGCACCAGCCTTTTCTCATGGCTGGTCAGCCCCTGGAGTACTGGTGCCGCAAGCACGATGATGAGGTGATCCTTTTTATCGCGCATCCGCTGACGACTGCAGTATCGTATCCCATGGAATACGGGCAGTCATTATGTGCAGAGGCAAAAGAGATCCCGATTACGCTTAATGTTAATGGACACAGGATAGATACGACGCTTGTTTTCAAGCCCTATCAATCGCTGTGCGTGCGTCTCAGTGCTGGAGGAACAGTAACCTATGAGGATATTGTGTATGAGCCGCCTGTGCCGGTCCACCCGGTGAATGGAATACAGTGAAGACTGCCGTGTGGTATGTCGCGGTTGACCTTGGAGCAGAGAGCGGGCGCTGTATGATCGGTACGCTGAAAGACCGTACACTGTCGATCGAGGAGGTGCATCGTTTCCCCAACCGCATGGTCAGGGTGGGTCTGCACCTGTACTGGGATATCCCATATCTCTACGAACAGGTGCTGCAGGGATTCCGCGCCAGTGGGGCAGGGGACCAGAAAAGGTTCACAAGCATCGGCATCGATACATGGGGAGTTGATTTTGGACTGCTCGATGCCGGTGGCAACCTGCTCGGCATGCCGTACACGTACCGGGATGTCCGCACTGATGGCATGATGGATGAGTTTTTTCAACGTATGGACAAGCGGGAGATCTATGACCGGACCGGTACGCAATTTTTACCGATAAACTCGCTATATCAGCTCTTTGCCATGAAACAGAAGAAGGATCCATTCCTGGATGCCATGCATGATATACTGTTCATACCCGACATCTTTTTGTACCTGCTGACCGGGGTAAAGGCGACGGAATTCAGCTGCGCCACCACCTCGCAAATGTATAATCCGATCGAGGGGAGATGGGACGCCGGGATCTTTGATGCTTTGGACCTGCCAGTGGACATTATGCAGAAAGTCGTGGCTCCAGGAACTGCGATCGGGGACGTTTGCGATCCCCGGTTACAAGGCACAAAAATCTTTGGTGTGCCGGTCATTGCCGTCGCGACCCATGATACCGGATCAGCGGTCGCCGCAATGCCGTGCGCCAGCGAACCATGTGTGTTTATCAGTTGCGGTACGTGGTCGCTCATGGGATTTGAAGCAGGCTGTCCCATGATCACTGAGCGCACCTATCAGAACAACTTCACGAATGAAGGTGGTGTTTCCGGAACATTCCGGATCCTTAAGAACATAACCGGTTTGTGGCTTCTCCAGGAGTGCCGGAAGCAATGGTCGCGCCAACGCACCTGGACCTATGATGACCTGTTTGTCGAGGCACGGAGGGCCGAGGGATTTCGTACGATCGTGGATCCGGATCATAGGTCCTTTTTGAATCCAGCAGACATGCTCGGTGCGATCGCAGCGTATGCCCGGGACAGCGGTCAGCCAGT
>JAFGPO010000064.1 GCA_016936155.1 Caldifarciminota bacterium | reverse complement strand
TATGATAGTGTCCGGATAATCCGGATCCATGGCAAAACAGAGGGGCTCAGTATTGGTGATGTGATGTTGTTCACTACCGCTGCGGTCCTCCCAGGTTTGACCACCGTTCTGAGACCACCAGACAACTTCTGGTGGTGAACTACTCTCAGATTTTCCAATGTACACAACCTGAACATCGCCTGGTCGGGTGATCACACAGGTGGGTTGAATAATGTGTTCATCTGTAATCGGTTCCCACAATTCTCCTTCATCTGCTGACTTATACAACTTATGCGATGAATCCGCTGCATAGATGTGCCACTCCTCCGCACCTTCGTGCCAACCTATACTCATATCATCCGCCCTGCCAGCAGGCGGACCATCCAGGCTCTGCCACTCGGCTGCAACCAGCAGCAAGGGCAGGATTGTTATACCTGCTACTACTTTTTTCATCTTATCCCCCTTTTTTGTGCCACATAACATTGATTTATACGGATACAATGTTACGCCGCAGAATGATTTTATTGAAATACATAGGTTCTCACCCTCTCAACATCACAGATTCGGTCTTTATTTTTTCCCTCTCATTTTATTTTCACTACCTTATGCACCTCTCGCACCTTGCCTACCTGCAGTTCCACAAAGTACACACCGCACGGTAGGTCCTTGGTGTCCATTTGCACCTTTTCTCCAATGCTCCCTATCTCCATTTTTCTCTTTGCGATTACCTTCTTGCCGGTAATATCATATACTTTTATGCATTGCGCATAGGGCATAGCCGGATTGTCTTGCGCCTGATTCAATCCCCGTTGCCCCTTGCCCCATGCACTATATCTTATGGTAATGGCCTTGGAAAACAATGTCGGATAGAGCTCAAACCACAAATGTAAAGTCGGTACTAAAGACTCAAGCTCAACTACACCCTGAGATAAATCTTTGCGCTTGTAGTATATCTCGCCAACAATGTTATTGGAATCATCTCGCAGGTCACTCCAGAAAAGGTGCAGATAATTGCCGTCACAGACTAGCGATGGATCTCTTGAATGGCATAATGCATCGGTTAAGCGCACCTCAATCCCCCAGGTCTGCCCCAAATCCGTGCTCATGCGATAGTAGATCTCCTCATTTTCACCAAAACCATTACGATCATCGTCCCAGACCAAATGGAGATCATTCCCCTCGGCAAGGATATTCGAATGCCGTGCCCGGTGCATCACGGTGAGTGAATCAATCGGCTCCCAGGAATTACCCGAATCACGGCTTGTTCGGTAGAAAATATCTCCAGTCCAAGGGTAGGGGGAATATTTATAATCGTACCAGGTGATATGAATACCAGAACTATCATCGGTATTCATTGCGGGACATTGAGATGCAATACCGTCGTTGTCCGAAACAACCTGACTATCTGTCCATACCTCGCCAGCCGTAAAGCTACGCACACTATAGATTTCAGTCCCATCCCCATAGGCTACAACAAGAAATACGGCATCCGTTTTGAAATTCTCTATTCGAGGACGATCTTGAGCTGACGTGATTATCTGGGGTGTTGACCACGAAATACCATTATTGGTGCTTTTCACAAAAACGAGTTCACCACCAGTACCGCTTTTTATTGCAACAACAAACAGATTGCTATCATGTGCGCTTATCCAGGGGTGATACCACCCATCCTGATTTGTTTTGTAAATAGTGTCAATACTACCCCATGTTTCCCCGCTATTTTCACTCTTTCTGTAGCAAATTGCCTGATAATACACAGTTTGCTCTTTCCATACAACATGAACACTACTTCCCCAAACCGCGATAGTTGGCAATACCGCTGTTATATTGTCTTCAGGTGTTAATCGTACATCCACTCCCCATGTCTCACCCGTGTCCGTGCTGCGTTTATAGAAAACCTCTTCATGGGCGTAACTCTCCCACCAAACTAAATGAATTGTGTCTCCATTACATGCTGCCCGAGGATCATAAGAATAACCCCAAAAATAGGTCAACCGCACATCCGGCCCCCAGTCTGCCTGGGCGTTTAACAGCGCAGGGAGTAACGCGTAGAGCGCAAGGCGAAGGGCCGACTTACAAGTGAGTTTCACACAACCTCCACATTATTATAAGAGCAGGGAAGTCATTGTCAAGGGAGCGGGGGAGTTCTCCCGTATACAGAGCACGGGATGCTCAATATTGTAATCACATTACAATACGAACAATATTGGCATCGACTTCGCTCGAACAGCAATAGTATATTCTTCGAGTAAGTCCCGAGCATGTCGCTTTGCCCCGTAGATGTTAATCGTGCGGGGACGGGACACATCGAGAAGTACAATGGTGGTTCTCGATTCCCTCCGGAGGCGGACAGGCACTTCGTTCACTCGAACGATAATGTACAGAGTAAACCGAAGGCGGTATACGCTAAGCGCTGAACGCTTGACGCTATGCATTACTTTGAAGGATAGCGAATTGAATACCGTAATCCAGGATAAATGACGGCAAACACTATCAGCGACAGGGAAAGGCGTAGGGCATAACACGTATTGTGCACTGCAAAAGATGGTCTTACAGGTAGATTTCACCGTATCCTCCGGTTAATTACTAGAATCAAAATGAGAGTGTCAAGCAGTAAAGAAATAGTGATAGACGGATGCAAAGTCATTCAGTTAATTTCATCTCGATCGTGTTGACAATAATGCGGGAATAGGTATACTTTTCAATGCTCAAGGAGCTCAGTGAACTGATCGGGGTGAGCGGCGGCGAGGAACGCGTACGCGCTTATATCAAGGGCATAGTTGCTCCTTTGTGCGATGAGGTGATCGAGGACGCATACGGCAATCTCATTGTGCGGCGCGGCAAGGCTGATAAACCACGCATTCTTCTCGCTGCCCATATGGACGAGGTGGGATTCATCATTACCGCGATCGAAAAGAGCGGTTTCCTGCGTTTCCAGCCGATCGGGCTCATCCCGCACGTGCTTCTGGCAAAACGGGTTGTTATTGGCAAACACGATACGCCCGGGGTCATTACGGCAAAGCCGATCCATCTTGTGAAAAAGGAAGAAGCGTTGAAAATGGTGACTCCGGAAGAGTATTTCATTGATATCGGTGTTTCTAATGAACAAAAAGCAAAAAAAATCATTGAGATCGGGGACCTGGGTACCTTTGATACCCAGTACAGTGAGAAGAACGGTATTGCCTATGGAAAGGCGTTTGACGACCGGATCGGTTGCCTCATGTTGATCCAAATGCTGAAAACCACCGATTTTCCACTCTTTTGCGCTTTTACCACCCAGGAAGAAGCAGGTTTGCGCGGTGCTCGAATCGCCGGGTACCGTGTATCACCGGATATTGCGCTCGCCATCGACAGCACAGCATCAGGAGAGTGGCCAATCGAACAGGATGTCGCGGCTTATCCCGAGATCGGCAAGGGACCAGTGATCTCAATTGCTGACCGGTCGATCATCTGTGACCGGGATCTTGTAACGCTTGTACGGGAGACCGCGGAGAAGAATGGGATCGCATATCAGGATAAAATACCCATGATCGGAGGTACGGATGCCGGTCCTATCCACATGACAAAAACAGGGGTAAGGACCGCAGTTTTGCAGACGGCAGCACGGTACATCCATTCTTCTCTTTCGATCGTCGCCCAAAAGGATATTGACGCTGGAGTACGACTGCTTACCTTGAGTCTTGAGGCGATCTTTAAAAAGGAGTCGTTATGGAATTAGCAATGAAACTCTGCCAGACCTATGGTCCAGCCGGCCGCGAGGATCGCGTTCGGGAAATGATACGTTCTGAAGTGGAGCAGAAAAGCACGTCAGTATCCACTGACCGTCTTGGGAATTTGATCTGTCATGTTCAGGCATCTGAACGATCTCAAGAGGCGAAAAAGGACTCACTCATGATATGCGCGCATATGGATGAGATCGGCGTGATCATTACCCATATCGATGAGAAGGGATTTCTGAGGTTCACTGGAGTCGGAGGTGTGCGCAATGCCGTGCTTCACCAGAAAGTGATCTTTGAAAATGGCGTCATCGGTACGATCGGCGCGGAAACAAAGCCCCAGACACCAAAGGATCTTACATTGACCAATATGTTCATTGATATCGGTGCTTCGAGTAAACAGGAAGCGATGGGAAAGGTCCGTGTTGGTGATATCGCAGCATTTCATCAAGATGCGGTTATGATGGAGAACCGGCTCGTAACCAAGGCTTTGGATGACCGGATCGGGTGTTTTTGCTGCATCGAAGCTTTGAAACGGATACGTTCACCGATCCTGGATATCTATTTCGTGTTTACAGTCCAGGAAGAGGTTGGTCTGCGGGGCGCCCGCACGGGCGCGTATGCACTTGCTCCTACCTATGCGCTTGCGGTTGATGTCACGGCGACCGGCGATACGCCTGAATGCGCGCGTATGGATGTTGCTCTGGGCAAGGGGGTTGCGGTCAAGGTAAAAGACATGATGTTCATTGCGAATCCCAAGGTCAACGACCGTCTTCTTATGCTCGCTGAGAATAATAGCATCCCATACCAGCTGGAGGTTCTCGAGCGGGGCACGACCGATGCCGCGGTCGTACAGTTAGTTCGGGAAGGCGTGATGAGCGGTGTTTTGTCGATTCCCATACGCTACCTTCACTCGGTGAGCGAGATGTGTGATACGAGGGATGTGCAAGCGACCATTGATCTGCTCGTACATGTGTGCGAGCAAGGACCTGCGATGCCATGAAAAAGGGATTTTCAATCGTTGTTACGTCTACCCATTCCGGCAAGTCCCGATACTTTTTTATTTCAAGGTATATATATCGTATCATCCTTATCATCATTGCTATTGTAGTGGTCGTCGGGGTCTTTTCCGTTGTCAACTACTCGCGAATCTACTACCAGGCGCTTGAGACAGTCATACTGAAACGCCGGAATCTCGAGATCGAGCGGGAGTTCGCAAAGATCCAGGAGATCAAAGAGAATTTAAAGAATGTGGAACGAAATCATCAGAAGATCAAAGCGATGCTCGGGGTCGAGCAAACCCCTGGGGAAGTCGAGCCGGTCATCAACGAGGTCGATCATGAATATTCAGAGCACATCGCATCGGCAAGCAATAAAGAAGAGAATATTCCTTCGATACTGCCGACGATCGGTGAGATCTCACGGAGTTTTACTGAACAGCATCGTGGTATTGATATCGCCGCACCGCGCTTTTCTCCAGTGGTCGCCGCAGCTTCAGGGATCGTGCAAGAAGCCGGGTGGGATAGTATCTACGGGAATTATGTTATCATCGAACACAATATTCATTATTCAACATTTTATGGTCATCTCAATTCCATCGCGGTCCAGCAGAATACAAAGGTAACAGGGGGTGAGATCCTTGGGACCATCGGTTCAACCGGGAGATCAACATCGCCCCATCTGCACTATGAAGTTCGCTTTGCGCAAAAGGCAGTCGATCCATCCGGATACTTGCCCTTTGTGCTCAATCTGCAGGAATGATACCATTGTCGATGTCTATTTATAGTTAATAGCAACCCACATGGCGAAAAAAGATCCGAAAACCGTTCTCATCACTGGAAGCGAGGGTTTTGTCGGATCCCATCTCACCAAGGCACTCCAGGAAGCGCTTTACAAGGTCGAATGCACCTGTCGACCCCTGACCGCAACGAAACGCGAAGCGTGCATACCGCTCGATATACTCAACTACGAGATGATCAAAGATGTCATGGCGACATATACGCCGGATATCGTCGTACACCTTGCCGCGATCACGTCAGTCGGCAAATCGCTGCGTGATCCTATCCGTACCTATACCACGAATGTCATCGGGACCGTTAATCTTATTGAAGCGTGCCGGGTTATCGGCAAGCCTGTCCGGTTCGTGCATGTCTCCTCATCAGAGGTATACGGAGGAGGAACCAGTTGTGGGGAAACCGACGAAGTGGTGCTGCGCAATCCCATCGCCGTGAGCAAATATGCGGCTGAGCTGATCATTCAGAACACCACGGTGCAGGGGCTGGAGTATATAATTATGCGTCCGTTCAGCAATACCGGGCCAGGCCATTCAGAGGATTTTGTGCTGCCGACGATCGCCAAGCAGGTCGCGGAAATCGAACAGAACAAGCGTCCGCCCCTCCTTGAATTAGGTGACATTGAAGTAGTGAGGGAGTTCAACAATATCGTGGATATTGCAAGCGCCTACCATTTAGCCATTGAGAAGTGTAGACCCGGCGAACTCTACAATGTTGCCTCCGGGAAAGGACACTCAGTTGCCGATGCGTTAACCGTGTTTCGGGGTCTCTCGAAGGTTGATTTCGAGGTGAAGGTAGCGGAAACGAAACTTCGCAAAGATGATATCCACGTGCTCGTTGGTAACGGCACCAAGTTTATATCATGCACCGGGTGGAAGCCGCGGATCCCTTTTGAAAAAACGATCGAGGATATGCTCAATTATTGGCGTGCGAAGGTTTAAAACGCAGCGACGCGGAATACAAGACCGCAGAGGACGCGGAGAAAAGATTACGCAGAAGTGGGGAATATCCATGAAAACCACGGAGAAAGACAGAGCACAGAGGAATAAGGTAGCACCATGAATATACTCGTGATCAATTGGCAGGATTGGGACAACCCGAACGCGGGTGGAGCAGAAGTCCATTTACGTGAAGTGTTTTCGCGGCTCGCGCAACGCGGGCATACTGTCGTGCTCCTGTGCAGCCGGGGTGAGGGGCAAACACACCGCAGTGAGCGTAACGGTTTCGTGATCCTGCGCACGGGTCAGCGCACTACGTTCAATTTTCTCGTACCGGGTGTTCTATCACAACTGGTTTCACAGTACCGTATCGACGTGATCTGTGACGATTTGAATAAGATCCCGTTCTATTCACCGTGGTTTGTTAAACGTCCGGTCGTTGCCCTGGTCCACCACCTGTTCCGAAAGACCATTTACCGGGAAACAAACGCGCTGTTGGCATCCTACGTGTACGGCGCAGAATCCATTATCCCCTGGTGCTATCATGACACTCCGTTCGTTGCGGTCTCTGAAAGCACCTGCCAGGATCTCGTGAACATGGGTATCGAGCCGCATCACATCCATATCGTGTATAACGGTATCGCGCTCAGGAAGCGCGCCAGAGCAGTTGCTCGCCAGAAAAACCTTATCGTGTATGTCGGCCGGATTAAACAGTACAAATCGATCGATCACTTTTTGCGGGCTGCCGCTCTGGTGAGAACACAACGTTCAATACGTATCATGGTCGTGGGGGATGGCGATGGGCTGCCCGGACTAAAAGACGTTGCCCGGCACATGAACATCGATGTGCACTTCACGGGCTATATGAGTGAAGAAGAAAAGTACCGTATCTATGCGCAGGCAAGAGCGGCAGTTCAGCCGTCCGTAAAAGAAGGGTGGGGATTGACCGCGCTTGAAGCGCAATCATGCGGTACACCGGTTATTTGCGCGGATTCGCCAGGACTGCGTGAGGCCGTGAGCCATGGTAAAACAGGATTTTTATATCCCTATGGAAACATCGAACAGTGCGCGCATCACATGCAAACACTCCTTGATGACGACGCGCTATGGCAGACACTTAGTAATGGAGCGCGGACCTGGGCTCAGAATTTCTCATGGGACACTGCCGCACAAAAGATCGAGGCTATTTTTCAGGATGTAGTAAAGGCACATGACCATGCATGATCGAAAACGCCTTTGTGTGACATGTGCCATCCTTTTGATACTGGTATGGACTGCGGTGTGGGCAAATGACTTCGCGGTGGCTGAGCAGGCATTTGAACAAGGGCTGTACACGATCGCCGAGGTTTACTTCAGGGCGGTGCTGGTAGATCAAGCCTACCGACCGTACGCGCCTGACGCCGCCTTTTACCTGACCCGGATATACGCGAACCAGAATGAATTCCTGCCCTTTGTGAATGCGGTGAATGTATTTCTTGCCACGTACGATTTTGATGAACGCTGCCCGCATGTTTTAAGTGATCTGCTCGAGCGATTGTGCGCTCATGGAGCGTACCGGCTCGCGTATGAGTATGCTACGCGCTACAATTACCTCCTTGATAACGACGAGGTGTTGTGTCGCATCGGGCACGGGATGTTCGAGCAACACGACACGCTGTGGGCGGCCCGTGTTTTTTCGCAATGTCCAATCGAGGATACCATACTGATCCTGCAAGCGGCATTGAGCAGTGACAAGGAGGAAAAAATCAGCCTCTTTGAGCAGGTCAAGGGGATCAAAGGGATCGTGCACACGATCGAACTGCTGCTCGAGACCGGAGATACGATCAGCGCGTATGATGCGTACTGTTCCATCGATACGGCTGTTTATGATCCTGAATTATTGTGCCGGTATGCAAAGGCGAGTCTCCTCTTCGATATACCGAAAATGGATGCTGCTTGTAAGCACCTGCAAACGATCTCCGGTTATGAGAAAAAAACCGCGTACTTTGAAGCCCTGGCGCACGGTACAAGGGAGAGACTTATCATCCCGGATAACGAGGAGGAGTGCCGTCTCTTCATTACATGCCTGGCTCTACCGGCGCTGGATTCGGATCTCCCCGAAGGGATCGATCTTGACAGTATCCTGCATGGTTCGATCAGTCTTGAAGAACTTGATAGTATCCGGTCGGCCTTTCCCGGAATCTATTTAATCGATTCGATCTATTGCGAAGCGCTCGTGCGCGAGGGCAAGGTTCATGAAGCATTCAATGTGATCGAGCCCTACCTGGGATACGCTCAAACGTACCACTACGCACGTTGTGTGCGGGGGCTTGAACGATACAGCAAAAAAGACTATGCCGGGGCAGTCCAGGACATACTCCTGTCCCAGAACCAGGGACCCAGGGCTCAGTACGCGCTCGCACAGGCAAATACATACCTTGGACGGGATCCTTTGAAGGCTTATGAGGCAGTACTGAGTGCCCATCTTGATTCCACGTTCCGCGTCCAGGTGCAAAAGGAGATGATCAAGCTTTATTTTCAAAAGGGCATGTATGCTGAGGTTGTTGCATTGCCCAATGACATAACTGCGGGTAATGATACGCTGCAGAAATATTATATGTACAGTCTCGCACACCTCGGGAACGTGAAAAAAGCCGATTCCCTGGCACTCGCGACATTCGGCAGTATCGACCATGTTCAGGCGGATCATTACGGTGCATATTTACTCGCTAATAAGGCGTACCGAACCGCCCGTTTCCTCTATGATTCTCTTTGGAGCACGGCGTCGCCGCTTCCGCCGGCCATGTACTATACCTGGGCGCTCGTGCCAATGCTTCAGGGTGACATTGATACCGCGCTTGCGCGTTTTAAGGAGTTTATCAGACACGGGACGCCCGACCGGCCGTATTACCTGAGTATGTTTAAAAGCGCAACGATCCACTATCTCCGGGAAGAATTCGATAGTGCGGCATATTATTACGGGGAGGCCGGCAAAGACGATTCGCTGAAACTCGATGCTTTGCAGAACCAGTTGATCTGTTATAAAAAAGGAGCTGAGTGGAAAGGGGTGATCGATGTTGCCGAGAACCTTTTGCCTTTGCTCCAGGGTGAGACTGCCGCTGAAGTGTATTTCGAATACGGATATGCCCAGCTTCGCTACGGTGATTTTCGCGGCGCCATCACCAATTTTCAGCAGGCACTCCAGCGTGTATCGAACCCCGAATACTTTTTCTGGCTTGGAGAAACTTATCTCGCAAAAGGTGATTTTGTCGAAGCGCTCTATCAGTATCGGAAGATCGCGCACCTTTTCCCGGCGGATGAGATGTGGACGCCGACCGCGTGGTACAAGATTGGCATTACGCTCGAGTTCATGGAGCAGCTGGACGAGGCGCGGAAAGTGTATCAAGATATCATCAAAAAGCGAGGCGCGGCTGATACCTGGGGGGTCGAAGCGCAGAAACGACTGGACCTGATGGATTAGAATGATAAATTACAAAGATCAAACATCAAACGAATGTCAAAAAGTCAAATCTCCAACCGCGTCCGCCATTCAATTGACATTTTCCATTTTGTATTTTTCATTACTGTATTTTAGTTCCTGTTGCGGGTACAGTACCCGGTCTTTGCTGCCCGGGTACATGAAGACAGTACACGTGAAATTGTTCGAGAATAACACGTTCAAGGCCGGACTCGATGAGATCGCAACGAACAGCGTCGTCGATGCTTTCCTGAGCGGTTCCGGTTTGCGCATTGTCGGTGAGAAGGATGCTGCGCTGATCATCGAAGGCAGGGTTTCCGGATATGCCAAAGAGCCGTATACCTATACCAGCGCAGCGACGGTCATTGAGTACCGGATCACCGTGACCCTGGCTGCCCGTTGTCTTGATCAAGTCCAGAATGATGTATTCTGGGAAGGATCGGTTTCTGATTGGGTAACCTATGAAACAGACGAAGACCAGGCGATCATTGATGCGTCCAAAAAAACGGCAGAGAAGTTGGTTAATACAATATTGACCAATTGGTGAGATGCATAACTTCATATTTTTCCCATGGATCAGGCAGGATAGGGGGTATGGATGAAAAAGACAGTCGTCAAGATACAAGACCTGTATGAGTTGAAATTCATACGCGAGATTTCCCTTTCTCCGGATGGTACTAAGATCGCGTACACGGTTGAATGGATGAATAAAAAGGAGAACCGGTATTTTTCGAATTTATATGTCGTTGACCAGAAAGGGCAATCGCGTCTCTTTGTTCGCGGTAACAAGAACATCCGGGTGCCCCGATGGTCGCCAAACGGGAAGTTGATCTCATTCGTGCAGACTGATATAGAAAAGGGGGAGGCGAAGCAGGCGATCTGGATGATACCATCGGATGGCGGAGAAGCGTACGCTGTTTCTAATGAGGATGGTTACTTTGGTCATTACGTGTGGACACCGGACAGCCGGTATATCATCTGCGAGTTTACGGAAAAGAAGGAGGATAAGGATCGAATTCCTGAAAAGGGTAAGCCGCCGCTCTACTACTACGTGAAACGACCCTGGTACAAGCTCGATGGAAAGGGTATGCTGCCGGAAGAGAGACCTCATATATGGAAAATGAATACTCGTACCGGGACCATGAAGCAACTGACCGACCACACCAATGGAGATGGTTCCCCCGCAGTATCGCCGGACGGCAAAACCATCGCGTACATTACGAACCTGCAACAGGATTTTGAAAGTAAGTTGCTTTACGATGATATCATGGTGATGGATATCAACGGGAGAAAACAGCGGAAACTGAAGGTTCCCCAGGGACCAAAGGGCGGCGTTGTATTTTCCCCGGACGGAACATATATCGTGTATATCGGCCGCGAACATCCGGATGATTTTGTCGGGTGGCGGACATCATATATATACCGGGTTCCATTGCGCGGAGGCAACGTCGTCAACCTGACGCGGTCATTCGACCGGACCTTCACCCCGCTTGTGGTCGATGACATGGGCCACTTTGCACAGGTCGGTCCAATGTTTTCATCAGATGGTCGTTTCGTGTACCTTCCCACCGCTGATAAGGGGAGCATCAATCTCTACGCGATCGACACGAAACAGCGGAGCGTTATCAAGGTATACGGCAATCGGGAAGTCGTGTACGCGTTTGACCATGACGGCAAGAATACGTTTGCACTGGCATCGAGCAATCCTCTTGATGCCGGTAATATCTCTATGATCAAGGACGGCAAGCTTAAGCAATTGACCGACATCAATGCACGGTATCGCCGCTCGCGCCTTTTGTCTGAGCCCGAGGATTTCTGGTTCAAGGGTGATAAAGGTGACATTGTGCAGGGGTGGGTGCTCAAACCGCCGCGCTTCAGAGCGCGGAAAAAGCACCCGCTCATCGTCCAGATCCACGGCGGTCCGCATGCCGCGTACGGGTATTCGTTGTTCCATGAATTCCAGGCGCTCGCAGCCCAGGGGTATGTCGTGTTCTATTCCAACCCTCACGGCAGTATCGGGTATGGTGAACATTTTGCCCGCGCCCTACACTTGAAATGGGGGATACCGGACACCAAGGATATCATGAAAGCGGTACGGATACTGAAAAAACGGCGATATATAGACAACACACGCATGGGCGTGATGGGCGGCAGTTATGGCGGGTTCATGACGAACTGGATCATCGGGCACACGAACATGTTCAAGGTTGCGGTCACCATGCGAAGCGTCGTGAACATGCTCTCGTTTTTTTCTTCGGATTTCGGGTTTTCCCTTGCACAGGAATTCAAGGGTCCGTGGTGGGAAAAGAATAACTTCAAATTCTACTGGAACATGTCACCATTGAAATATATTATGAAGATGAAGACACCCCTGTTGATCGTGCACAGTGAGCAGGATCATCGGTGTCCGATCAGTCAGGCAGAGGAGCTCTATGTTGCACTGAAGCAATTGAAGCGTGATGTGGAGATGGTCCGCTTCCCGCTGGAGCCCCATGGTTTGAGCCGGCACGGCTCACCCCGGCGCCGCGAGAAACGTTTGAAATTCATCGTTGATTTTGTTGATCGCTATTTACAGGTACGATAGTAGTGTTACTGCACACTGCATCCGGAACATAGAGCCATGCTGCTTGTGATCATATTTCTGGTCGTGATCATCGGCTGGCTGATCTGGAAGTACTGGACTCTCGCCGTCGGTGCTGGATATGATCCGACGCCCATGCACCGGGTGTACAAGATGCTGCACCTCGGGCAGGTTTCATCCAGCGATATCGTGTACGATCTGGGGAGCGGGGATGGCAGGATAGTGATCGCTGCTGCCCGCCGCCATGGCGCCCGGGCAGTGGGTATTGAAATAGACCCGTTCCGGTATCTCTTTGCCACGTTCGCCGTGCTTTTTGCCGGATTAAGGAGAAAAGTGACGATTAAATACGGCAGCATGTATGGTCAGGATATCAGCCAGGCAACCGTGGTGACGCTCTTTTTGTATCAACCAACGAACAATAAATTGAAAGAAAAACTACAGAAAGAACTTTCTCCGGGCACACGAATTGTGACGTATATGTGGACCTTTGACGGATGGTATCACACAAAACACTTACTTGAGGATGAGATATACCTGTACATCATAGGTGAGCATGAGTCGGGGGATCATTGACTTCAATGATAGGGTATTTATAATCAGGATGGCATGAAACCCGATATTTCCATCGTTATCGTCAACTACAATGTCCGGGCTTTTTTAGAACAGTGTCTCATGGCGATCGATCGCGCGACCCATTCATTGAAGATCGAGGTATTCGTAGTTGACAATGCCTCGGTTGACGGTAGCCAGACCCTGGTCAAGAAGAAATTCCCGCACGTGCAGCTCATTGAGAACAGAAGCAATGTCGGGTTCTCCCGGGCGAACAACCAGGCATTGCATAAAGCCAGAGGTACGTACGTGCTTGTTCTTAATCCTGATACCCTGATACAGGAAGATACCCTGCTCATCCTCAAAAATTACCTGGATCTCCACACGGATGTGGGTGCGGTCGGCTGCAAATTGATCAACCCGGACGGATCGTTCCAGATAACGAGCCGGCGGAGCCTGCCCACGCCCTGGGTCGCGTTCACCCGGATCGTCGGTTTAAGCAAGATCTTTCCGAAGAGCCGTGTGTTCGGTCGATACAATATGACGTACCTGGACCCCAGTATCGAAACCGAAGTCGATGTTCTGCCTGGGTCGCTTATGTTTGTCCGTCGTGAAGTCATGGTCGCGATCGATCACTTTGATGAGAGTTTCTTCATGTACGGGGAGGACGTGGACCTGTGTTACCGGATCAAAAAAGCGGGCTGGAAGATCGTGTACCTGCCTGAGACCAAGGCAATACACTACAAGGGCGAAAGCACGAAGAAGAGCGAATTTTCATTCGTTTCGAACTTCTATACGGCGATGTTGATTTTCGCGAACAAGCACTATAAGCACCAGTATTCGATCTTCATGCGCATGCTGCTCGTTGTCGGCATCTACGGGCGCGCCCTGTTCTCATATACCTGGCGTATCCTGAAGAATTTCGTTTCAACATCGATCGATCTATTGCTCATCATCGCGAGTATTTTCCTGGCGATCAAGATATGGTTGCCGTACTCCTGGTTAAGTCGTTTTGGCCTTATTTTACCGATCTTCACAGCGGTATGGGTGGTGTCCCTATATCTCTTTGGCGCGTACCACAAGAAAGGGCGTTTTCATATCAAACCGGTTCTCTGGAGCAGTATCGTAGGGCTGCTTATCAATTCAACGTTCGTGTACTTCTTTAAACAATATGCGTATTCCCGTGTCGTGGTACTGATCTCATTCGTATTGATCCTTGTGTCCTTGAGTTTGTGGCGGACCATATACCGGCTGGCCGGACCCGTCGCGAAAAAAGGACCGATATCGAAACTGCGCCGCGCGATCATCATCGGTGCGGGTAAAGAAGGCAAGCGGATTCTCGCTCAACTGCAGGACCGGCCGGATATGCTCTATGAGATATGCGGATTCGTTGATTTCGATGAAAAGACGATCGGGAAGGCGATCAACGGGGCAGAAGTGCTTGCGACCATCGACAGCATACGTGATGTCATTCGTATCGAGCGGATCAACGATGTGATCTTTTCTTCTGACCGGTTGAGCAACGCACAGATCCTTGAGACGATCATCCTTGCCCAGGGTACAGGCGTGAACTTCCGGATTGTTCCGCACGAACTCGAATATATCGTTGCCAAGTCCTCGGTGGACGAGATCGATACTGTCCCGATGCTCGATTTTAGTGGTATTGCAGATCCCCTTGACCTGATCGTAAAACGTTTATTCGATATAGGTGCTGCTGCCATGGTGATCCTTTTTACCACGCCTCTTGTATTACTGAATTTACTGGTTGGCGGTAAGCTGATGAAACGGATTGTTGCCGGATACATGGGAAAACCCATTGCGATATACGAGTTCAAAGGAGGGATCAGATTTTTGAAAAAGATTCCACTTTTTTACACTGTGTTCACCGGGACATTGAGCGTCGTGGGTTCGGAGATCTCTGAGTATGATCCCAAGGCATACCATACGATCTACAAACCTGGTCTTACCGGTCTCGTCCAGATTAAATCACGTGAGAAGAAAAAATCCCTCACCCAGCAGGAAAAGGACTACTATAATCTGTACTATGTAAAGAACCAATCCGTCATAACCGATATACAGATACTGTTAAAATCCATATTCAAATAGAAGGCGTAAGAAGGCTTGAGAGGGCATAAAGAAGGCATAAGAAGGCGAAGGGAGGGGGCAGAGAAGGCTAAAGATGGCAAAGAGTGGGCGTTGAAAGAAGTAAGTACTAAACCCGAAATTCTAAATTCTAAACAAATTCCAAATTTCAAATTCCAAATCCCATAGCAGAAAGACTACATATATCCCTCTCCCTGATGAGGGAGAGGGTTGGGGTGAGGGTGTTCTCAAGCTTCTAAACCAAAAACTATCGTCCATGTATCAGAATACCAGGTTTTTATTTTGCTGATACGCGCCAATGTATAGTCGTTCTGTTAATTACCAATTACGAATTACGTAATAACGGTCCGCGAAGCGGTGGTAGCGACATAGCGTATAGCGCCTTAAAAAACGTCCATCGGATCGACATCAACGTCGATCGTGCAGCCGGATGGTTTCAACTCAGTCAGGAAACGCAGTCGCGCATGATTGAAGTTCTTTTGCATTTTTACGAGGATAAAGACCCGGTAGTCTTTGCGTACCTTGTAATAGAATGAGCGGTTCGGGCCGTATACCGCGATTTCTTTGATCCGTTTCAATCGTTGGGCGATCTTTTCTGCTTCTCTGGCAATGCGGTCTGCATTTTGTCCCTTCACGCGTACCAGAACAAGGCGCGCAAAGGGTGGAAAGTCAAGTTCCTTGCGCGTTCTAATCTCATGTTCGTAGAATTTCCGGTAGTCCTGTAACTGGCTGAACAGGATCGCGTACTGCTCAGGATGAAAGGTCTGCATGAGCACAATGCCCTTTTTTGCTCCGCGGCCTGATCTTCCCGCCACCTGGGTCAGCATCTGGAATGTACGCTCACTGCTCCGGAAGTCCGGGAGGTTGATGATCACGTCTGCGTTCACGATGCCGACAAGCGTGACGTCGGGAAAATCGAATCCCTTGGTCACCAGTTGCGTTCCCAGGAGTATCCTTGCGTCTCCTCGTTCGAATTTTTCGAATATTTCTTCTGCCTGTCCTCGCTTGCGGGCGATATCCCGGTCCAGTCTGAGCACGCAATCAGAAATGTCCTTTGTTTTTTCTTTATCCTGAAGATCCGCAACGATCCGGTTGACCATTTCTTCGATGCGCTGGGTGCCTGCGCCCCGGTACAGGAGCGTGCCGCGGTGGCAGTGCGGGCATATGCTGATCTTTTTGGTCTTGTGGCTGCAGATGTGGCAGGAGAGGGTCGCTCCTTCGCCATGATTTGGCTTATGGTACACCATGGGTAGACCGCAGAACTTGCACCGCACAACATACCCGCACTTGGGGCAGATAAGGTGGGGCGCGAACCCGCGTCGGTTCAAGAAAATGATCGCCTGCTCGCCCTGCGCGAGCGTATGCTGGAGTTTTGTTTCTAATGCCGGTGAGATAAAGCGCTTATTCTCACTGCGGAGATCGATCATGGTGATCTGGGGCAGGGACCGTTTCTCAATCCGTTCCTCGAGTGTGAGAAGGGCATATTTGCCGATCTGTGCGTTATGGTATGATTCGATCTGCGGGGTCGCGCTCCCGAGCACGACGGTCAGATTCTCCAATTTGCCCCTCATGACTGCACTATCCCGGGCATTGTAATGGGGCATGCGTTCGTGTTCCTTGTATGAAGTGTCATGTTCCTCATCGACCACGATCATCTTCAAATCCGGGATCGGCACGAACACGGCAGAACGTGGACCGATGATTACCTTGTACTTGCCCTGATGTATCGCGTACCAGGCTATGCGGCGCTGCTTTTGGGTGAGCCCGGAATGGATCGTGATCGTCTCGTCGCCGAATCGTTCTTTGAACCGGCTGTACAAAAGGGGCGTGAGGGATATCTCCGGAACCAGGATGAGCACCCGGCCGCCCTGCGTGATGACATGGTCGGCAGCGCGCAGATAAACTTCAGTTTTACCGCTGCCAGTTATCCCGTAGAGCAAATAGGTTTTAAACCGGTGGGCATCGAGATTCGCAATGATCTCCTGGATCGCCGCAGTCTGCGGTAAGGTCGGCGTGGGTGGTTGGGCAGTGACCACTGGCTGTGCAGGCGGCACGTCCATATCCGGATCTTTGAGGATCTTTGATGGTAGGGCAAGGCGGAGCACTTCTCCCATGGTCGCCAGGTAATAATCAGCGATCCATTGATACAGGGCGATCAGGGATTCCGGGATAAAACGATCGTGCACGATCCTGATGATCTTCTTTAATTTACTGATCGGACGTTTGGAATTAAGGTTGACGACCACGCCATGGGTCGTCTTATTGCGTAGCGGCACGAGCACGAGATCCCCGACATGGACGTCGTCATCGCAGTCATAGGTGAACATATCGATCTTGGTGCGCGGGATCGCAACATCAACCTTCACACGGTCATTATAGCATACTCACCTGGTTAGTCAACGTTCAGGTGTGCTTGACACTAAGTAGTTATTTGCTACTATTATGCATGGGCAAGGGGGAGCAGCGGATTGTTCTACTGACAAAACTCGAACCGCCTCAAAGCAGTTTAACAACTCTACGCCGGTCAGCGCTCATTTCATTGCTTGACAAGAATCGAAACAAGAAAGCCGTCTTGATCTGTGCTGGTGCGGGGTATGGGAAAACTACTTTGGTTTCACAATTTTTGACAAAGAGGAATATCAGGTATATGTATTATCACCTTGAAAAGGATGATGCTGAACCTGCTACCTTCCTGTCGTATATATTGGCCGGTTTAAGAAGCCTTGATAGAGGATTTGGTAAAAAGACCGAAAGCCTTAGCCGTTTTTTCAATCACTTCACCAGGTACCAGGAGATCATCATCGGCACCTTGTTGAACGATATCGTCGAGTGTTTTGCTGATGATGTGTATATTGTACTCGAAGACTATCATTCCCTTACCATGTCCGGGAGAGTCGACACGATACTCGATTATATGCTTGAACATCTGCCTCCTCGATTGCATTTCATCATAACATCCCGCACCATGCCGGGATTGCAACTTTCCAAATTACGGGCACGAGACGAGTTATTGGAATTGAGCAGCCAGCACCTTCGGTTTTCTTTCAAAGAAATCGAGCACTTTTTTAGAAAGGCACATGCCAAGCCTTTGAAGCCAAAAGAAATCAAATGGATAGAGCAGCATTCAGAAGGGTGGCCGACGAGTCTCCGGTTAATGCTGCAGTCATCAGAGTACTTAGATGGGATCAGGTCATCACGGTATGTACGCGAGATCCTCGATAGCTATTATCAATCGCAGGCCAGTCTGTTCAACTATTTTACTCAGGAGATATTCAATAACGAGCCGGAACGGATCCAGCGGTTCCTTATCGATTGTTCGCTATTTGAATGGTTAACACCTGGATTCTGCGATGCGATCACGAGGGAACGATCGTGCGGGAACATACTATCCCGTTTGACGCGGCGCAATGCATTTTTGTTCAAGATCCCTCATCAAGGATATCGATTTCATAATTTATACCAGGAATTCTTGCGAAGCAAAATGACCAACGTGCAAAGGGAGCGGGCTCTATACCATCGCGCTGCTGCATATTTTTATCACCAGAATCGTTTTGAGGAGGCGCTGAAATATTATTTAAAAAGCGAACAGTACCAAAAAGCGTGTCGCCTTGTTGAAAAATTCGGTTATGATATGATCCGTCTGGGGCGCAGCAGTATATTGAATTTGTTTATTGAATCCATCCCGGAAGCATTGCGCAACACGACTGCCGGAGTGCTAATCATGTACGCACAGACACTTGTGCATGTGGGTCGCTCTGAGGAGGCAAAGAATGTTCTTCTCCGGGCGATACGGCTTCTTAAAACCACGAAGGGAAAAAGGGCAGATCTTTCGGACGCGCTCTATGAACTGGGGGGGATCTGTTTGAACCAGGATCGCTATCAGGAAGCACGTCGTTATTTTCTGCGTGCTGCAAAACTATGTCCGGTCCACGCGGGGATTAGTCATGCCGCGATATTGAACTCGTTGGGATTTGTCCACAGCGCTCTTGGCGGTCGTAACTCGATCCAGGCTGAACATTTCTTTTGCCAGGCGTACAACATCGCACATAGGAAAAAATACGGTGAACTCGAAGCCAGCGTTCTCAATAACTGGGCACTGCACGAATGGAAAAAAGGCGAGATCCATCCCGCCTACCAGAAACTCATTGATATGGTGAAGATTCTTACAACGCATTACTCGCCCCATTGCGGTGCTGGTTTCTATAATGCCGCGCGGCTCTGTTTATTACTGGGTAAGACTTCCGAAGCGCAGCGGATACTTGATTCTGGGAGCCAACAGAGCAGTCAATTTAATGATCAGTGGTCCATGGCTACGCTCTGGAAAGGATATGGGTTGTTGTATGGCAGCATGGGGAATTACGGAAAGGCGAAGCAATGGATTACCCGGTCATTAAAAGTATACGAAGACCTTGGTATTGTGCGTCTCACTATTACGTCACTGAACGAACTCTGTCGAATCCATATCAACCTTGATGAATTGAGTGATGCCGAAAAAAATCTGTCCGCGATCTGGTGGTTTAAGAAAGACAAAGAGGACAGCGAAGCAGTGCCTCTGCTCATTACCAAGGGCCAACTACAGATGGCACAGGGAAAATATGACGAGGCATTAAAAACATTGGAAACGGCTTTTGATCTTGCATCTCGGTTCAATCAACCCTTACATACTTTTTACGTTCACGTGGAATTGAGTCGTGTATTCCACGCTCGCAACATGATTAGCAGATCGATTGGGAATTTACAGCAGGCAGTAAATTTAAGTCGCTTAAAAGGTTATGAGTATATGTTGCGGACGATATTCGAGCACAATCCATGGATGGTTTCGTTATTGGAAGCCGAAGCATCAGAGCGCGAATACCTTTCCATGGTCGTTGCCGGATCGATGATTTACAAGCACTGCATCGAGGCGACGCTATTCGGCACGCCAACCTTCAAAATCAATGGGAAAGCTTTGACTGCGGGTGTATGGAAGACTCGAAATGCTGAAAAGCTGTTTTGCTATTTGCTCCTGCAAAAGGGTAAAGCGTTAGCAAGCGATAGTATAATTGAAATTTTCTGGTCCGGTT
>JAFGPO010000063.1 GCA_016936155.1 Caldifarciminota bacterium | reverse complement strand
GATTGAAACATGCTACTTGCTAGCAAGGTTGCGGTTGTCGCTGTCGTCGCCCCTCGCGCAGGGGCGTGGATTGAAACTGGCGTGAGATCAGCCAAGACCTCTACGAGAAGGGTCGCCCCTCGCGCAGGGGCGTGGATTGAAACTTTACGCCGTGCCGTGCCTGCCCGCCGGTACTCAGTCGCCCCTCGCGCAGGGGCGTGGATTGAAACAGTTTTTCCTGCAAGAAGCGTCCCAGTATGTATTGTCGCCCCTCGCGCAGGGGCGTGGATTGAAACACGATCACCATGTAATCATCGTTTGCAGTAATAACATACTGCATTCAAAATCTCAGTTTAAATGATTTTTTGTAGTCGCCTGATTTATCAGACGTCCGAGTGTACCACGCCCGATGAATCGGGCATATACAGCTTTTTGTATTTGTCTGTTTTATCAGACCATCCGCAATCGAATTTGTTTAGGATTTCGTGCTTAGTATTTAGTATTTGACGAAAGTGGCGTTTGCCGTTATTTTTTGGATAGAAATTCGTGCATCGAGCGGGCTGCGAGACGGCCGTCGCCCATCGCAAGGATCACGGTGGCGCCGCCGCGCACCACATCCCCTCCAGCCCAGCATCTTTCTTTTGATGTTTTACCGGTCTGGGGATCAGCCTCGATATTCCCCCACTTGCCCACTTTGATATCAGGCGTTGTCTGCGGGATCAGAGGATTCGGACTCTGACCGATCGCGCACACCACGCAATCGACCGGATAAATGAAATTAGAACCCTTGACAGGAACCGGCCGCCTTCGTCCGGATGCGTCGGGCTCGCCGAGTTCCATCTTGATGCACTCCATTTCCTTCACCCAGTTATTCTCATCACCGATATGGCGCACTGGTGTCGTGAGGAGATCGAAAATCACTCCCTCCTGTTCTGCGTGATGGATCTCCTCATTACGTGCGGGCATTTCTTTACGGGAACGCCGGTACACAATGTGCACTTCGTCCGCACCCAACCGCAGGGCGGTCCGGGCGCAGTCCATGGCCACATTGCCCCCGCCAAGGACCGCGATCTTTTTGCTCTGAATGATCGGCGTATCGTATTCAGGGAACAAGTACGCCTTCATCAAATTCGCCCGGGTAAGGTATTCATTCGCCGAATACACGCCGTTCAGATTCTCCCCCGGGATGTTCATGAACCACGGCAGGCCCGCGCCGGTACCGATATATACCGCGTCAAAATCCTCGAGCAACTGATCGATCGTTGCGGTCTTCCCGACAATAAAATCAAGAACCATTTGAACACCACATTTGACAAGGTAGTCAACCTCACGGTATACGATCGCCTTTGGCAGACGAAATTCGGGTATACCGTAAACGAGTACGCCTCCGGGTTTATGCAATGCTTCAAAGATCGTTACACCATGTCCTAACTTGATCAGATCCCCGGCAACCGTGAGTCCGCCCGGACCAGAACCGATCACCGCGACCTTTTTGCCGGTGGAAGACGGGATACTCGGCACCGAGGCGTCGCCTTTACGTGCTTCCCAGTCTGCGGCAAAACGTTCCAGGCGGCCGATCGCCACGGGTTCATACTTCTTAGCAAGAACACAGTATTTCTCGCACTGGTCTTCTTGCGGGCACACCCGGCCGCACACCGCGGGCAACACGTTCTTCTCTTTTAAACGGGTGATCGCGCCCTGGAAATCGCCTTCGGAAATGTACTTGATAAAACCTGGTATATCGATCTCGACCGGACACCCCTGCACACAGGTAGGCTTCTTACACTGGAGACAACGCCGGGCTTCTTGAATAGCTTCCTGTTCGCTATACCCGTACGGTACTTCGTCGTAGTTCCTTGCCCGTTCAGCCGCAGGCTGCTCACGCATCAATGTCTTTTTCGGTATGATCTTACCCATATCGCTCACACTCGTAGAAACTCAGAGAATACACTTCCTCTTTTATGTAAATCCGGCGGCGGGCAATAAGCGTATCCCAATCAACCTTATGGCCGTCGAATTCCGGGCCGTCGACACAACCGAACTTTACTTCTCCACCCACGATCACACGACAAACACCGCACATACCAGTCCCATCGACCATAATCGGATTCAATCCGACGATCGTTTTGACATTGAATGGCCGGGTTGTTTCGCTCGCCACGTACGTAAGGTACGTACAACCCTGCACGTACACAAGATCAACACTGTTGTTCTTAAGATAGTCAACCAGGAAACCGTGCACATGCCCCGGATACCCGCGTGATCCGTCACGCGTGATCTCGTAAAACTCATCGCTGTATTTTCCCAGTTTATCCTGCCAGTACAGGAGAAATTCGCTCCTCGCTTCGATCACGGTCGCGATAGTATTATTGTGCTTTTTGAACATACGCAGAACCGGATACAAGGCACCGATGCCATAACAACCGCCGATACAGAGAATTCTTTTCCCCTCAACGATCTCAGTGGGTCGTCCCAGGGGACCGGCGAGCGTGGCGAGCTCATCATCCTTGTTAAGAGCAGCGAGCTTGCTCGTCGATGTACCAACGACCATGAAGAGAAGGCTTACGCTCCCATCATCCCAATCTACAAGATTAAGCGGAACGCGTTCCCCTTTTTCATCCGCCCGTACAACAACGAACTCGCCTGCCCGGGCGTTTTTCTGAATATATTCTGACTGCACCACGAGCAGGTGGATGTTCGGTACGACCTGTTCTCTTTTCAGGATTTTATAGCGATTACCGTTTCTCTGATCTTCACATGGCATATTATCGTTCCTTCCCTGGTTCACGCTTGGCTCCAACTGGTTCGAGCTTCACTGGCTGTGATACCAGTTCCCCCATGGACGAATAAGTATGTATAAGAAGAGTTTTCTCAGGAACTCGGGTGGTAACATAAACCGCCATGTGCAACGTGATAGTTTTCCCGGTAATGACGACCTGAGCGCCGTCAGTAAGACCATACTCTTTAGCGGTCGCGGGATTGATCCAGGCGGATTGGTCATTCCGCAGCCGCCTGAATCCGGTCAGCAATTGAGACAATAAGGCGCCGCGATACACATAGCAGTTATTCCGCACGATCAACTGTAACGGGAAATGGACATCCGTCCCCTTGAACCGAGCAGTCGCAGGGACCTGCTGCGGCACGTTCCTTACCAATCCATTCTTGTTGCTGATGCCCAGCATTTCGCTGATCTCACTGAAGATCCATTCATCGGAACGCGATTTACCAGCCGGGGTAACGGCTTTGCGCACTCTTTTCTTCTTCCCATCAAGGGCGACAACGGTTCCCCCGGTTTCAACGAATGTCGCGCTGGGCAAAATAAGATCACAGTCAAAGGCCGGCAAAAAACAGTCCTGCGCGATCACGGTCGCATACTGTCTTCCCGGTCGGGGTCCAGCACCGATACAATAGAGACACGTGAGCGTGCTATCGTCAAGCACATCTGACATGGTTGCGGTGATCCCCATCCGTGTTATCGTGGCGGCATTCACGCTGCTGTTAAGGGGAATAACCTTCATCCCCTTGCCCGAATGCACCCCGGTTACGCTCATTGTATTATATACCAGGTAGGGATCTTTCCCTGCCAATAGTTCAAGTGCACGCAACATATCAGCTTTCGGAATACCCGCGATCCCATTACTGTTCTTTGAAGTAAGGTCGTCGATCACTTCCTGTTCCTGGCCGGCTATCGGTCTGAGCCACAGATCAGCGTTTTGTGCGAATTGACTCCGGATCGCATCGATCACGATGAACCTTGGATCGTTCAGGCGTTGTCTGAGACGCATGAGCAACGGAGAAAAATCAGAGATCAGGTCAGTATTTACAATGATGAACGCGGCCTTCTTCGTAATCCCTTTGAAATCGAACACCTGATCTGCCCCGGGTATCCGCACGCTCGTTGAAAAAGCGGTACATTGCACATGACGAGCCAGATTGGCGAGAACATCGAGCGCTTCGCTCGTCATTTGCGTGGAAAAGATGATCCCGGTCTTGCCTTTGTGCGCGCTCAATCGGGATGAAGCAAATTCAAGCGCTTCTTTCCATCCCACCTGAACCATGCGTCCATTCCGTCTCATAAGGGGCACGGTCACCCGTTTTCGATGGTTCACGAGCGGCGCGATGCCAAAACGGCCGCGCACGCAAAGGTCACCATTATCCGGTGTCGTGTTGACGACCGTATCATTACGGATATTCACCTGCACCGAGCAACCGAGATTGCAGAGCATGCATGTTGTCTTCACCTTTTTATCAGGAATGCCGAACCACTTTCCAAACCGGTCGCGCAAAGCTCCAGTTGGACAAACATCAATACATGCACCACAGAACTGACATCCGGTTTCCAGGTGCGGCAGATCGTATGCTGTACCAACAAGTGTCTTTGGGCCACGGTGGTGGAAATCGAGGACGCCGGCGCGGCGCACCTCCTGACAAACGCGCACACAGCGGCCGCAAAGAATACAGAGATTATAGTCGCGATCAAAGAATGGGTCGTATCGCTCGACCTCCTTGTTCCGGTAGCTGAACGGAAATGGTATCTCTTTGATCTCAAGGTACTCAACTAATTTCTGGAGTTCACAATTGCCGTTCTGCGCACAGAATTTGCAGCCAAAGGTAACAGGTGCTTTTTGTATACACTCCTGATACTGCGCACAATCCTTGGTTTTGTCACAGATCAAACACGCATGAGGATGTTCGGAGAGTATCAGTTGCAGGGAAAAGCGGCGCAGTCTCTTCAGTTGCGGACTTTCCGTGATGATCTCCATGCCTTCCTGAACCGGCAGGGTACACGATGCGGTCGGTTTTAACCATCCCTTGACCTCGACAAGACAGAGCCGGCACCCGCCATAGGTACTCAGGTCCTTATGATAACAGAGCGTGGGGATATATATCCCATGCCTCTGGGCGGTCTCCAGGACCGTCTCCCCTTTTCTGGCATCTACCTGTTTACCATCGATATTCAATTTGATCATAATCACCGAATGTCGAAACTCGAAACGGGTTTCAATGACCGATAATGCATACCCAATAGCATGATCATTGTAGCGCCGGTGTAATTTTCTTCACCGCCTTAAACTTGGGCGGGCATACGGTGAAACAAATGCCGCACTTGATGCATTTCGCCTGATCAATAGTATGAACTTTTTTTGGTTCACCGGTTATCGCATCACCGGGGCAATTCTTGGCGCATACGGTACAACCACTGCATAGTTCTCCATCGATCACATAGGAAATAAGAGACTTACATACGAGTGCAGGGCATCGTTTCTCTTGTATATGGGCTTCATATTCGTTCCGGAAATATTTAATAGTGGTCAGTACGGGATTGGACGCTGTCTGTCCCAATCCGCACAGCGAACTGAGTTTCACATTTTCCCCAATTTCTTCCAGCAGTGCAATGTCTTCGATCCTGCCTTTGCCCCTGGTAATACGGTCAAGGATCTTCACCATATGCTTTGTACCGAGCCGGCATGAGGGGCATTTCCCGCACGATTCTTCCTGGGTAAAATTCAGGAAATAGCGCGCCACATCGACCATGCAGGTCTCCTCATCCATGACGATCATACCGCCGGAACCCATCATCGCTCCGGCCTGACTCAGGCTTTCATAATCGATCGGCAGATCGAGAAGGCTTGCCGGTATGCATCCCCCGGATGGACCGCCGGTCTGTACCGCCTTGAACTCCTTTTCCCCGGGAATGCCGCCACCGATATCATAGATGATCTTTCTTAGGGTAATACCCATCGGGACTTCAACCAGCCCCGTGTTGTTGATCTTGCCGACCAGAGAAAATATCTTCGTTCCCTTACTGCTCGCCGTGCCGATCGACGAGAACCATTGGGAACCTTTCAAGATGATCTGCGTGATGTTCGCCCAGGTTTCCACATTGTTTATGTTCGTTGGTTTACCCCATAAACCCTTTTCTGCTGGATACGGCGGCCGCGCGTACGGCCGGCCGACCCTTCCTTCGATCGACGCGATGAGGGCGGTCTCCTCGCCACAAACGAATGCACCGGCACCGCGAACGATTTTTATATCAAAGCTGAATTTAGATTTCAAAATACCTTTGCCCAGGAAACCTTTTTCTCGCGCCTGTTTTACTGCCATGTTCACATGCTTGACTGCCAGGGGGTACTCATTACGGACATAGACGATGCCTTCGGTTGCTCCGATACCATAAGCCCCAATGATCATGCCTTCAATAACACTGTGGGGATTACCCTCTAAAAGACTCCTGTCCATATAAGCACCCGGATCACCCTCATCGGCATTGCAAACGACATATTTGCTGTCACTTCTCGCGTTTCGACAGATCTCCCATTTTTTACCGGTTGGAAATCCAGCACCACCCCGCCCTCGCAGGCCGGACCTTTTGATGATACCGATGATTTCCTCTGGTTTATATTCATCCAATGCCTTCTTCAGGCTTGTATACCCCCCGCAGCGAATATAATCAAGGATCGAATCCGGTTCTATAGAAGGATTATTCCCGAGGAGAATTCTCTGCTGTTTCTTGTAAAAGGGGATATCATCAATATCCGCATAGGTTTTTTTCGTGTCCGGAGCGGACCAGAGGAATTCACTGATGATCTCCTGGTTTAGCAAGGTCCTTTCAACGATGTCTTCTATGTTCTCGGGTTTGAGTCTTTGATAGAATATTCTTTTCCCCGGCAGAAGGATAATAACATTCGGTTCTGCTTCGCAGAAGCCGTGGCAACCGGTTACCTTGATCTCGAACTTCTGCTCGAGCTTTTGCTTGCGTCGGTATTCCTTTGCCGCCTGTACGATCTCATTGGAACCTCTCGCCAGTCCGCAGGTACCAGCAGATATGATCAGTGTTGGCTTCATCACTTTTCCTTCAGCAGTTTGTCAACCTGATCAAGTTTGAACTCACCGATATATCTTTTATCGAATACGACGATCGGACCGATAGCGCAGCACCCAAGGCAGTTGACGGTTTCCAATGTGTATTTTTTGTCATTTGTCGTTTGACCCGGTTTTACACCGAGTTTCCGCTCGAATTCACTGAGAATAGCCGCCGCCCCCCGCACATGGCATGCCGTCCCCATACAGACCGTGACGACGTGTTTCCCCCGTGGGTTGAGACTGAAGGCAGAATAAAATGTCGCAATCGAATACAAACGGCTCAATGGTATGCGCAGCACCTGACTGACTTCAACCAGGCGTTCCCGGGGCAGATAATTGAATTCATTCTGGATGTCTTGCAGGACCTGGATGACACTGTGCCCGCCCTCCGGATATCGGTCGATGATCTTGTAAACGGTTTCCATTACAATAAAAATATCCAAAAAAAGAACAAAATCAAGATAAAACACCCACTATTCGCCGGCATGGTGCTCCATTACCGACCCGCTGAGATCTTCCGTATTAGCTTCGTACAGCAAAAAGAATCAATATTTCTTGACATATATACATAATTATACTATAATCTCGAGTGTTGCTCTTATTCCTGGTCATGCAATCCAGTGATACACCCGGCATCGACACAACCGGAGTGGTCGATGATACAACCCTGGTTCTGAATATCTATGAAATACCAGAGATCATCACCTATGATCAGGATAATCTGAATATCCAGACCACCTTGATGCGTCCATCAACAATCTACCCTGACATTCTGGATATCACGCTCAAGGATGCATTCTTTTACTCTTCTTCAATGGTCGTTGACCGTGGCCTTGCCATGCCTGCCTATGTATTCATGCCCGGTACCGACACAAAGCACGCGCAGGTGTCGTTCAATGATCATCTTCTCAATGATCCGGTCAGCGGGATGATGAACATCAACCTCCTGCCGGTCCAGTTCGTGCGATCGATGGAAATTGGGATCAATGGGTATGGAATCCCTGAGATCGACCTCGCCAGCACAATCAATGTGTATGACCGACCCTTTTCAACGATCGGCTTTACAACAGGCAGTTTTGGCCTTACCGGGTATATGGTTGAACTTACGAGAGCGATCGATAATGATTGCGGTTTTTCTCTCGATGGACTTTACCGGAAAGCAAACGGGTACCGGTCACACGATGATTACGCGATCAACGCGTTATACGCGAACGTATACGACGAGCACCTTTTCCCGATGCGCCTGGATGCTTTCGTTACATCCCACACCTTCGGTTTCCCGGACCGCGTGCCTGATACAATGAGCAGTGCGGATCAACGCATGATCGACATCAGCTATGCGGCCGGTGTCCCCGGTCACAATGCATGTGTGCTGTTTAACGACTATAAAGATCAGTGGCACGACAGCCTGCAGGAACGTACCGCCGCGAATATTTCCCGCACGTATGGCCTGGGGAGTGACCACTGCCATGTTCTGGGACCTTTGCAGATTCTGTATAAGGTCACCGGGCTGCGCCGGGAGATCACCAGCGATGTCTATGGTTCGCATACATTCCACACCCTGCGCACTGCGACCACGTTCAATGTCACCTACAAAGCCTATTTTGCTTCGCTCTCAATGCTGGGAGTGGCCGAGCAGAGCTCATTCTACTTCATGCCGTTCTTCACCGCGGGTCTCATGCTCACTGATACATGGACAATATTCGCCTCCATTGCCCAACGTAACCGCATACCCTCCCTCGCAGAAACTGCTCCGCTCATCGATCCGACATTCGGTGCGGTGGGCACCAACGATACGCTCCGTGCTGAATCCTATTGGAAACAGGAAATCGGGATGCGTTCATCCTATAGCTCGATCGCGCTCTTCCGTCATGATTTTGCGAACCGTATAATAATAATGGAAGACTCCACCGGATTCCCGGTGTATGTAAACAGCGACCCATGGCAGAACACTGGCGCCTGCGGTGCCCTCACGCTCCCGGTCTATCTGGATCATCACGATACAACAACGTATACGCGCTGCCAATTCAACGTATATGGATCATGCCTGTATAACGAAGATACGATCATCTCATTCCCACGGTATGCGATCACGGGCAGCGCCGCGTTTTCCCGGCAAACACCGCGCTTCGGACTCTTGATTGCTGCTCAAAGCACTACAGTCGGTCCCCGCTATACAGCGAAGGATCAGAAAAATAACCTTTACTCGGTTCTTGCCTTTTCCGCCATCGTTCGGTTCATAACACTCTCAATCGCAGCCCGTGTCGACAATATCCTCGATGTCGATCATCACTACGATCCTGATTATCCCCTCGCGCCACGCTCATTTGCCGTGAATATCCAGTGGAACTTCTGGTACTGAGGTGTTCATCTTACGGGTCGATGACCGCTTGATCCATGGCCAGGTCGTTGCTGGCTGGGCCCGGCCGCTTGGCATCAATACTTTGATCCTGGTGTCGGATACGATATGCAACGACGAGTGGGCGTGCAATGCATACCGTCTCGCAATACCTGAGGGGATCGAATTTTACTGCGTTACTCTTGAACAGAGCAGGCGAACGATCGTCGCGATGGGCACCAGGCAGAGCATGGTCATTGTTGCCTCAGTGCGCGAGGCATATCATCTGCTCAGAGACGGGCTCGATGTGCAAGAGGTGAACATCGGCGGGCTCAGCTATCATGACGGGACCAGGGAGGTCGCTCCATACATCCATCTCACGCGGGACGACATTGACGCGGTCGTCCAGCTCTATCAAATGGGGATCAAGGTGATCGGCAAACAGTTGCCGAACTCATCTACGATCGATGTCGTAAAAACACTTGCGGGGGTCAAATGATGCGATTCGCTCTTTATTTGCATAACCACCAGCCAGCAGGCAATTTCGACAGCGTATTTGAGTATGCGTACGAACACGCATACGAGCCGCTTCTTAAAGTACTTCTCAAACACCCGCGCATCAAGTTCGGTATCCACAACTCCGGCACGCTCCTCGAGTGGATACTGAACCACCATCCAGAATTCTTCGCTATGCTTAAACAAGCGGTCACGCAGCAGCAGGCCGAACTTCTCTCTTCAGGATACGGAGAACCGATCCTGAGCCTCGTCCCGCGGAAAGATGCGATAGAACAGATCAAATACTACAATGATTTTCTGTATGAACACTTCGAATACAGACCGAAAGGATTGTGGCTCACCGAAAGGATATGGGAACCGCAACTCATCCCCACATTGCTTGATGCCGGCATCGAGTATCTGCTGCTTGACGATACTCATTTCCTCTACGCTGGCCTGCAGCACGACGATCTCTATTCCTATTTCATAACGGAAGATGACGGCCGGATACTCAAGGTATTCCCGATCTCAATGAAATTGCGCTACCTCATTCCCTTTCACCAGATCAACGAAACCATGGATTTTTTGAAGGATGAATCCAGCAAGCGTATCCGCGGCTTGAAAACCCTTGGTGATGACGGTGAGAAATTCGGCGTTTGGCCGGGCACGTACGATTGGGTCCATACCAAGGGCTGGCTCGAGTCGTTCCTCGAGCGCCTTGAGAACGAACCGTGGATCGAAACAACCCTGCTCAAGGATGTCGCGCAAGAGGAACCAGCCGGCCGGATATACCTACCCACATCATCCTATGAGGAAATGGGCGAATGGGTCCTCCCGCCGGACCGCGGGAATGAATACGAAGAGCTAAAAAACCTCCTTGACCGAAAATACTATTACCTGCTCCATGGAGGATACTTTAAGAATTTCCTGCAGCGGTACCCGGAAGCCAATCACATGCACAAACGCATGCTCTACGTATCACGCAGGGTGCTCAAGAGCAAGAAGGCCAAACTGGCGCTGTGGCGGGGCCAGTGCTCCTGTGCGTACTGGCACGGGATCTTCGGCGGTTTGTACCTTCCCCACCTCCGCGACGCGGTCTACCACAACCTCATTGAAGCGGATAACCTGCGTCCCGAGCAAACCATGGAAAAAGCAGATTTCAATGCGGATGGCAAAGATGAGATCGTTTTTTCGAACAAAGCTCTCTTCGCGGTCATTGACCCGAAAACCGGCTCCTTCATGGAACTCGATGACCGTGCACGAAAAACCAATCTATGCAATTATCTGGGCCGACGAAAAGAGAAATACCACCAGAGAATACCGCAACAACCATCCACGGACAACGTCCGGTCGATACACGAATCGTTCCGCAGTAAAGAAGAGAACATGCATCAGTACCTGATCTATGACACGTATGAACGGCGTTTCGGACTCGATCATATCCTTGCGACCATGCCCATGGTCGATGATCTCCGGCATGGGAATATCTCGAGCCGGATCATACACTATCCCGAATTCACGATCACGGACCCGGCAAGCTGCGGTATCTCCTTTGCCGGAGAGATCGAAAAACGGATCGCGCTTCGTCAGGATGGTGAAAAAACGATCGTGTTATCTTATGCGCCGCTCGAGGGGATGCTCGGGATCGAATTCTCGATCGGCGTATTCTGTGCGAATTTCAGGCTGGACTCGGGTCAAAAACTCGCTGATCTGATCTGTCTCGAAGGGATTACGCAGTTCTCCCTATGCGGTGACGGTCTTGAACCGATCGCGTTCTCGGCAGACCGCCCGTTCACCTTCTTGAGTTATCCGATCGAGACGATATCATCCTCTGAATCCGGCTATGAAAGGATTTTTCAAGGGTGTTGTTTTCTGCTCGTATTCACGAGCGGACCAATTGTCAGCATACGATTATGATCGCTATCGGTGCGATTATCCTTGGATCCCTCATGCTCCTTGATAAATTCGCTTTCGGCGAATTCGGCATTTCACAGCCTATTATGGCCGGAACACTTTTGGGGATGGTCTTCGGGGATATCCCCTCAGGGATTCTTGTCGGCGCCGGCCTGCAACTGATCTTTTTAGGCGGATTACCGATCGGTCGCGATATCCCGCCGGATGGACCGGCCGCAGGCATTATCGCATGCAGCGTGTTCTTCATCGCCCGGCCCGGCTCATCGACCGGACAATCCCTGGCGCTCGCGCTGCTGCTCGCGCTCATCGCATCCATTGTTGGTGGTGCATTGGAGATCATGGCACGCCGTTTCAATGACCGATTGTTCAAAAACTACAAGCAACACCCTGCTTGTGTAACACGTAACCATCTCTTGGGTCTGCTCACGGCATTCATCCGGAACGTGTGCACGATCGCTCCGTTCTTGCTTATCGCCTCTCTCGTTCCGATCCCCGAACAATTCCCGTCGCTTTCGCCGGAGCATTTCATCATCATCGGGATCGGGATCGGATCCGCCCACGCACTCTACCTTTTCTCCAAGCGTGCTACGTTCCCCTACATTGTCATTGGAGGTTTATGCGGCTTGGCATTGCTCGTACTGTAAGACTCACATTCGCCAGTTTCTTCATACAGACGTCGTGGTCTTTCTCATCCTTGCAAACGCTTGGTTTTGTTTTTAATCTGTTGAGCGGAGCGCGCCGGGAACACCAGCAAGAACTCCAGAGCATCTACCCGAAGATATTCAATACTCATCCCTATATGGCCTCGTACATCATCGGCGCCATTCTCCGTACGCATGACGAGAACAGCCTGACCCCTGATCGTATCGATCGTTTCATCTTGATAGCACAAACCAGTTTTGCCACGGCCGGGGATCTTCTCTTCTGGCAGACGATACGCCCCGCACTTCTCCTCTGTGCGGTCATCCTTGGCCTGAAGATCGGGATTGCTGGTCCGGTCGCGGCATTCATAGCGTATAACATACTCCACTTATATCACCGGATCCATGGCCTTTGTGATGGGTATGAAAAGGGTGCCGACGTCATTTATGTCTTGCGTTCCAGACGGTTCACGCTCGTCCAGCGGGTGTTCGAATTCCTGGGTGCGTTCGCGACCGGTGGTTTGATCGCGCTCGCAACCACCGATTTCCATGCTCTCCTGATTGTACCGCTCTGCTTGATATTCGTCGGGCTTCTTTTTAAACGCATTGCCAGCGTGATCATCATCATTATTGCAATTATCATCACATTGGCTATAGTAGTAATATAATATGATACGCGAAACGATAACAATATTGAATGAAAATGGTCTTCACGCTCTGCCGGCATCCCGTTTTGTTAAACTGGCTTCGACGTTCAAATGCACGGTCACGCTCACCAAGGGGGACATCAAAGTAAACGGGAAGAGCATTATGGGCATCCTGACCCTCGCGTGCGAAAAAGGCAGCCAGGTCACGCTCGCGTGTAGCGGCAAGGATGAAAAAAAGGCCATCGAAGCGCTCAAAAAAATACTGGAGGGAAACGACTGATGGCGCGAGAGAAGATTTTCAAAGGTATTGCGGTTTCAAAGGGTATTGCCCAGGGCACGGTTTTTATTTACGCGACAAGGAAGGTTGAAGTATTCCAGACGCCCATTCTCTCGATCTACCTGAAGGACGAGACCGAGCGTTTCGACCGGGCGATCGGAAAGACCGAACAGGACCTCCTGAATATCCAGCAGCGCATCAACCAGGAGATCGGAGGTAACTTCGCTGCATTCCTCGATGCGCAGATCATGATGCTCAAAGACAAAGAGCTCGTGCAATTGGTCAAAGATACGATCATCCAGGAAAAAAAGAACGCCGAATTCATTTACCATAAAGTGGTATCTGACTATGCAGCGAAGCTCGGCGAAAGCCAGGACCAGTATTTCCAGGAAAGGGTCGCTGATATCTGGGATGTCGCTACCCGCGTCTTGCGCAATCTCCTGGGTCTTACCCACAGCTCGATCGTTGATGTTTCATCCGGTTCGATCGTGGTGGCCCATGACATCTCACCGTCGGAAGCAGCGCTCATTAACCCCAAAACCGTCCTCGGGATCGCGACTGAAGGCGGCGGACGTACATCGCACACTGCGATCACCGCACGCGCGCTGGAGATACCAGCGGTGTTAGGCATTGAAGGGCTCATGGAGAAGATCGAGAACGGTGAAACGGTGATCCTTGACGGGGACCGCGGCATGCTCATCAAAAATCCGAGTTCTGGACGGGTCCATTCGTACAAGATCGCGATAAAAAAGGACCGTGAACTTGAAAAAGCCCTGTCGCCCTATTGCGAAATGCCATCAAGGACCAAGGATGACCGGCACATCGATGTATCCGCGAACATCGAATTTTTCTCCGAGTATATCCATGCACGCAAGTATGGCGCGGAGGGCATCGGTTTGTTCCGCACGGAATTCATGTACCTTACGCGACGCGGAAATCCCACTGAGGATGAACAATTCAGGGTCTATAACGCCCTCGCGCAACGCATGAAACCGTATCCGGTGATCATCCGGACCTATGACCTGGGCGGTGACAAGATCTTTTCAGAATACCGTGAAGCCAATCCGTTCCTGGGCTGGCGCGCGATCCGGGTGAGTCTCGATGAACAGGAATTCTTCAAAATTCAGCTCCGCGCGATTCTCCGTGCATCCGTGAATAAAAACATCAAGATCATGTATCCGATGATATCGACCTTTGAGGAGATCAAACGCACCCACCTCATTTTCGACAAGACCAAAAAAGAATTGAAGGCAAAAAAGATCCCCTATGATGAGGACATCCAGGTAGGCATCATGGTCGAAACGCCTTCTGCCGCCCTCCTCGGACCGCACCTGGCACAGCAGGTCGATTTCTTCAGCATCGGTTCGAACGATCTCACGCAATACACCCTGGCGGTTGATCGCGGGAACGAGAAGATCAGCCAGCTCTTCGATCATTTCCATCCTGCTGTCCTGCAGCTCATACACAGCATCATCGATACCGGACACGGCGCGCACATCTGGGTCGGCCTGTGCGGTGAGTTAGCCGCGGATCCGCTCGCGATCCCTCTCCTTATCGGACTTGGCGTGGATGAACTCTCAATGAATCCGGCGTCGATACCGCGGGCAAAAATGGTGATACGAACGATCACGATACCCGAATGCGAAAAGATCGCTCAGGAAGCTTTGTGTTTCCGGACCGCGCTCGAAGTGAAAAAGTACTTGCGGCGTGCGATCCATCAGAATTTCCCTGGTATTGAAAAGGTCATCAAATGAAAAAGATCATCGACAGTCTGCCGGCGCAAATAAAAGGCAGCCTGGAAGCGGTTCGTGGTGTCCCTGTCAAACGCAAGAAGTATACGCAGGTGCTGATCTGCGGGATGGGCGGTTCAGGTATCAGCGGAAGCATTGCCCAGGCGCTTTACCCACAGATCCGTATCCTCACGAACAGCGACTATATGATACCCCACGGTGTAGACCGACATACCCTTGCGATCATCATTAGTTATTCCGGAAACACTGAGGAGACGCTGGCTAACTACACCTGTCTTGCACGCCGGGGAGTTGATATGGCGGTGATCACCTCGAATGGCAGGCTTGTCAAAAAGAATGCGCTTGCCCGAGTGCGGGTACCAACCGGCTTTCCCCCGCGGGGAGCACTCGGGTATCTCTTCACGCCGATCCCGATGATCCTTCACGCGTGCGGGCTCATGGAACGTAACCCGACGCGTGAACTTTCGAATTTGGCAGGATTTCTCGAAAAGGAACGCTCCCGGATCACCACCAGGGCACGGTCCATCGCCTCCAGGATCGAGGAGAAACTGCCTATCGTGTATGTGAATTCGTATCGGTTCCATCCAGTTGCCCGGCGATGGCAATGTCAATTCAATGAAAACGCAAAGATCCTTGCCCACGTAAACATCATCCCGGAAATGAACCATAATGAGATCGTGGGTATCGGTCATCCTGCATCGCTGCGCAACCGCAGCCGCTTTATCCTCCTGCATGATCCACATGCCCATCCCCGGAACGATCTGCGGGCGAGAATTTTGCCGCGCGTGGTACAAAAGGATATGCCGCCTTTGGTGTCGGTCATGCCGCGCGGCAGCACGCCACTGCACCACGTATTCTGGACGATATGGCTTGGGGATTATGTCAGTTACTACTGTGCGCTACAATCCGGTATCGATCCTCTCCCGGTCAAACGGATCGACCGGCTAAAGATACTACTCTCGAAGAACTAACCCCTGGACAGGGTCGGATACACCATATTGAACCGTTTCTTGAAATAGATTCTCATTACAATAAGCAATGCAACCAGAAAAACTGCATACAGCGGATAAAGATAGATGGTCATAAGCGTAAACAGAACTCCGGGCAACCGGAAACTGGCGATCGTCAGCTTCCGGTTCGCGCGATGGTTTCGCAGCGCATCGAATAGAAGGTATACAAAAAGCGGAAACGAAATACATGCCGGGATCAAACATACGATGTCACGGTTGGCGTACGCCCACAGGATAGAACCGGCCATGCACAGTGTGGAAAGGATATATGCGGATGGTATTCCCAGAAGAACCGCGGTAGTACACTCACCTGCCTGTTGATCGCCCTCCATGTCCACAATCGTGGTATTCACGAACACCGCGCCGATACTGAGCACGTAAGGAAAGAACCGGTAGAACATGTCCGTGCTGTAACTACTCACCAGGAGCCACCCGATCATGAAGTTGACCATGCCATACCCGAACGCGTTCGCCAGCATATCAATGATTGGTTTCCCCTTGAGTTTTACCGGGGGCAGGGAATACAGCACGCCAAGGATGATCGAAATGACAATCGCGATCATGAAAATGCTTCCGTACCGCAGTGATAACAGGATCCCGATTATCCAGAGCACGGTCATTTCAACGTACGCATGGGTAATCGGCACATGTCCTTCCGAAATTAGGAATAGTTTTTTATTTGCCCGGTCAGTTTCCCGGTCCATGATCTGATTGAGGATATAGACACCACCCATGATACAGGTGTATAATAGGAGACCTATGAATATATCATTCGTACATTTGCCCTGTCCCCGTGCCAGATAACCGCCAATGAGCAGAAAATTCCATACCGGGATGAGAATCAATGGTCGTAAAATGAATAGATAATCGAACAGTCTACGTACGGACATGCACTAAAGTATTACGCTTTGCGCACTTTCCCTGAGCGCAGACAGCGGGTACACACGAGGATCTTCTCCACCTTTCCTCCGATACGCGCCCGCACGCTCTGCAGGTTCGGTTTGAACTTCCGTTTTGTGACATTATGCGCATGGCTCACGGATGAACCGCTTTGCGCCTGCTTGCCACATATCGCACACTTTCTTGCCATGGTTTTTGCTCCTTTGACTGCTATTATACGGAAGTTCAGCGTCATGTCAATCGGTTCTGTCGCCACTATTTGAGTAAAGGGTAAAATCCCATATCCCATACTCCATTCCAGGTTGCGGCTGAATCGATTTTCCCGAACATACTTCGTCTTACGGGACAGGCACCGATAGAATGTCAGATTACAGTGATACCACAAACAATGATAAATGATAAAAAAATACCGTAGTAGTTTGATTTATCAAACCGAGCCCGATGAATCGGACATATCCAGAGATGCTGCGTCTCCCGAGCTCCTCCTTAATTGACACCACTGGCACTATCCATATAATGTGTTGATGAGTATCGCGGGGAATATCGGACATATCAGGGAACGGATTGCAGCCGCGGCACAGCGCGCGAACCGCGACCCGGCGGACATCACCGTTGTTGCGGTCAGCAAGACCTTCCCCGCTTCAGCGATCATGGAGTCGATTGATGCCGGCGTCATTGACATTGGAGAAAATCGCGTACAAGAGGCAAAGGAAAAGCACGCGATCATAACAAAACCAGTGCGCTGGCATCTGGTGGGACACTTGCAAACCAACAAAGCCAAGGATGCGGTGAGACTATTCGATATCATTCACAGCCTTGACTCCTTGCGCCTTGCACGGGAAATCCAGAAAAGAGCATCCAGACCGATCGAATGCCTGATCGAAGTCAATACGTCAGGAGAAGCATCAAAATACGGAGCCGAACCCGATCAGGCGATCGAATTGGCCGAAGGCATAATGAATCTCGATGCCATAGAGCTTACCGGACTGATGACGATCGGACCGGGGTGGGCGATCGAAAATGCGGAAGCTTCGCGTCCATGTTTCAAAATGCTCTATGGTATACGGCAAGATCTTGCCCAAAAACTGGGCATTGAATTGCCTGTACTTTCAATGGGTATGACCTCGGATTTTGAGGTCGCGATCGAGGAAGGATCGACCATGGTCCGGATCGGTACCGCGATATTTGGACAACGTACGGCACGCACGTGAAACTCGAGGAACAGGCACTCATCGACCTGAAAGAACTCGACTTGTGGCGCCGGTACCAGTCCACGCTTTCTTTCATCCTCTTTGCCGCGATCAAAAAAATATTCCCGGCGCGTACAGTGCGAATCGAGCATTCGATCAGCAAGGGATTCTATTGCCTGATCACCCCCCGTCTGTCGGTGACGCAGCTTCGCCGGCTTAAGAAAAAGATGACGGATATGATCGAACAGAACATCCCGATCACGACAAAACGGCATTCAAAGGAGAGCGCGATCGAGCTGTTCCGAAGATTACAGAGGGATGATCGGGTCGCGCTCCTCGCTACCACGCGCATCCAGAGTATTCCTATTTACACATTACAAGATATCAATGACACCTACCTGATACCGCCCTTTGAATCCACCGGTTCGGTGAACGCATTTGACCTCCGCTTTTTTAGAAAGGGCATCATCCTGCGGTTCCCGACCTGGCGGGACCTGTCGCGCCTGCCATCTTATGAACCGCAGACAAAACTTGCCAGGATCTTCAACGAATACGAAGACTGGGGACGCATCCTCGGAATAACCGATATCAGCGATCTCAATAAGGCGGTAATCAGCGGCAAAGGCAATGAGATCATCAAGATCACAGAAGCGCTCCATGAACGCAAGATCGTATATATTTCTGACACCTGTTTGAAAGAAAAAAAGAGACTGTTGCTCATTGCCGGCCCGAGCAGCGCCGGAAAAACCACCACAACAAAACGCCTTGCAATACAGCTGCTCGTAAATGGAATACGCCCGCTCATCATTTCCGCAGACGATTATTTCCTCCCGCACAGCAGAACACCGAGAGACGAGTTCGGCCGGATGGATTTCGAATCAATCAACGCGGTCGATATCGAACTTCTCAACCACGATCTCCGCGCGCTCATGAAAGGCGAACCCGTGACCATGCCCATGTTCAATTTTGTAACAGGTCGGCGGAACAAAGGAAATACCGTGCGCCTGCCGCGCCAGGGCGTAATCCTCCTCGAGGGCATACATTGTCTGAACCAGGATCTTACTCCTCGCATCCCCCGCGATGAAAAATTCAAGATCTATGTCAGCGCACTCACCCAGCTCAATATCGACGATCACAACCGCGTCTCCACGACCGATACGCGCATGCTGCGCCGAATCGTTCGCGACACTCATTTCCGCGGGTACAATGTCAAAAGCGTTCTCCACCACCTCGCGTGCATCCGCGCCGGTGAAGAGAAGAACATCTACCCATACCAGGAGGAAGCGGACGAAATGTTCAATTCGGCGCTCGTGTACGAACCCGCGGTCATGAAGCGCTACGTTCTCCCGATCGCGCGGCGCATCAAGAAGAACGATGCGGAATACACGGAGATACGGCACTACGTTAACTTCCTCATGCTGTTTCGTGATCTTGACGCACGCGATGTACCGTCGAACTCCATTCTGCGCGAATTCATCGGCAGCAGTTCGTTTCGATACTGAGCGATCCAGGATCGCAAATTCTAAATTCGAAACAAATCCCAATTTCGAAATTACAAATTTTGAAACTTTGACTTTCGTCACTATGTTATTAACCAATTAGGTGATTATTCAGCCAAAACGTGTGGACAATTGGTCTTGTTGAATTCGTTATTTTCGCTGTGGGAGAGGTTTCCACACCTCGACAGATTTGTCGCGGCTATGAAGCCGCTCCCACGATGACTTACATCGCGCGCGACAGCGGTACGCAAATTTCACCAATCTCGTTGCTTTCGCAAATATCGTTGGGTGCGTTTGGAAGTGCATTGTCATTCACGCCCCGCATCCAGTACGGAATAAACTCCAGTGCGAATCCAGTGCCCAGGCCTGGATTATCCGGTCAAGCCGGATAATGACACGGTGTTCCGCCCTACGCATTATTCCAATTACGCTCGTATTTGTTGTGTAATATGATTGCGGGATTGAAAATCCCGCACCGTGTTCATGCATTGGATTCCAAGATACGTATTCTTTTTGTATAGAAGCCTGCAAGAGATGAAGGGAATATTTGACAGGACAAGAAAAACAAAGTGAGGGGCGCTCTACGCTTCATCTTTCGGCTTACGGCCTTCTGCCTTCGGTTCGCGCTCTTATCTTCCCTGCTCCGCTGCACCTCAGCACCTTAGTATAAATGGCAACATTTATCATTCCGGTGTTCTTGACGAGTTCTTTGGAATGATTATAATACTGCGTGTAGAAAAAAAACGCCGGGGTGGTGGAATTGGCAGACACATACGTTTGAGGGGCGTAGGCCTTC
>JAFGPO010000062.1 GCA_016936155.1 Caldifarciminota bacterium | reverse complement strand
TCGTGCACCGGCTCGACAAGGATACGACCGGACTCATCATGTTCGCCAAGACCGATCAAGCGCTCCGTTTCTTGAGCCGAAAGATCGAAGAACGGAAAGTGACCAAGATATACCATGTTTTGTGCTGGAACTATCCGGGCATGTCTGAAGGGATTATTGAAGCACCGATCGGACGCAGTGGTCTGGATCGTACTAAAATGACCGTGACCCCGTTGTCATCCAAGGAAGCCAGGACTAAGTATCATGTACTCGAGCGGTTTCCAGTCGTCTCGTACTTGAGTGTCGCGTTGATCACGGGCCGGACCCATCAGATACGGGTACACTTGAAGCATGTGGGCTGTCCGGTCGTCGGGGATCAGGATTATGGCGGACGCAGTCCAGCAGTCATACGATACGGAAAAGACATACCATTGTTCAAACAGGTGTTGAAAATGATCGACCGCCAGGCTCTGCATGCTGCACAGATCGTGTTCGATCATCCGGTCAGCCGGAAGAAAATGAAACTGACCGCGCCGTTGCCTGATGATATGCGGCGTGTGCTGGCATTCCTTCATGACCATTATCAACCACAGTAAGTGTGCCCTCATGCAAACGATCGCAGGGATAAACTGAAAAGACATGAATGGAACCTATCTTCACCTCTGGCTGCGTGAAATAAAGGAACAAGTGGAAGGTCAGTATATCGGCGACATTCGCATCAGGGATCGGCTTGTACAGCTTGTGCTCGCACGATATTCGCTTTACGTATCATTGTATCCTGATGTCATGGCATTGTGCGTCGATCAAAAGGATGATCATCATTACGAATCCCTTACCGCCTTCAATGTACTGGTGCGCGGCTTACGCATCGGGCACATGGAGCAGGATTCATTAAAGCCAGTGCTTCGCCTGGGGCTTCAATCCGGAGAGGATCATGGTCCAGAGAAAATCGTGCTCACCATCGTGCTGTACCGTGAAGCGCCCAATATCGTAGTTTCAAAGGGTGATGCATACCGCAAACTCTTTGCCCGGATCGTCGATAAAAAAGCCAAGCAGTCTCTCTGGGATGTCCCTATGGATCGGATAGCGGAATTGTTCGCCGGGGAACGCGACCAGGTCGAGAGGACGATCCTCGCCACATACGAAGGTATTGATCAGAACCTTATGAAGGAACTCATTCCGGTTCGTGTGCAGCATGTCCGGGATCTCGTTGACGGTCAGGGAAAGATAAGGCCGCGTCTCGTTTCCTTGAAGCCCTTGAAGATAAGTCTGTTTGCCAGGGAGTATAAAAAGGAGTATCGATCGTTCAACGCCCTGCTGCAGGATGTCATCAACGCGCATTCTGAAATAAGGCACCGGGAGCAGGCAGAAGCCGAGAAAAAGAAGGCGATCAGTATGCTGCAACGGCGGATCGGACGTTTGAAGAAAAAAGTAGTGGCTCCGGAGGAGGTTGAGCGCTGCCGGTTGATCGGAAACTGTCTTCTTGCGAATCTCGCCTCGATAAAAAAGGGTGATGAGCGTGTGGTATTACCTGCTCTTTCTGGTGAGGGTTTGCATGAGATACATCTTGATCCGTCAAAAAGCCCGCAAGAGAACGCCCAGGCATATTTTGTGCGCTATAAAAAGGCAAAACGCGGACAGCCGCAGGTGCAGGAGAAGATCGCACGGCTACAGCAGGAACTTGCCCGGATCCGTACTGAGATCTGGGAATCAAAGGAAAAGAAATCAGGGGAAAAAGCGAAACCACAGAGCGCTCCAAGCCCATTTCGTCTTTTTCACCTTGACAGTGGTGCGGATATTTATGTTGGAAAGAACGCACGATCGAATGACGAACTGACCTTCTCATTCGCCGGCCCCCACGACTATTTTTTCCATGTTCGCGGTTATCAGGGATCACACGTTGTCCTGCGCGCCCGCACTAAAAAGGGGCAGAAAGCAGCAAAAAAAGACATTGAGACCGCTGCTGCGATCGCCGCATTTTACAGCAAAGCAAAGAAACAAAAGCGTGTACCAGTTTCATACACCCAGCGTAAGTACTTGAAAAAGAGCAAGAAAGGAAAACCAGGAGCTGTGATCCTCATGCGCGAGGAAGTTGTCTTTGTCGACCCGATATTACCGTCATCAAATTCTAAATCCTAAACACGAAATCCTAAACAATATTTAAATTCTAAATTCAAAATCACAAACAAAAAATAGTTCCGCAATCCGAATTCGCAATGCCTTTCCTGTATCGTTCGTTCCTCTTGACTTATTCCCTATATACTGTATACTTACCAAAAGGGAGGTAAAATGCCAGAAACTGATAACACAATTGACGAAGGAAAAATATGGGCGTTTTTTGCATACTGGGGTATTCTGTTCCTGCTTCCTCTTCTTGGCAAAAAGGATAACAAATTTGCAGTATTCCATGGTAAACAGGGTATGGTGATGTGTATCGCAGTGGTCGTGATTGCGATCGTTATGACGATCCTTGGTTTCATCCCATATATAGGACCAATACTCTATATCCTGTTACTCTTGGTCCTGATTGTTTTAGGCGTGTTCGCGATCATCGGTATGATCAATGCCCTTACTGGTAAGTATTGGAAAATGCCGATCCTTGGGGATATAGCGGAAAAAATCAATATTTAAAACACCATTTTCGTTTTTACCACTTCCTGAAGTCCATTTCCTTGGTGGGGAAATGGACGGAGATGTTCATATTTATTTATCCTCAATAGATCCCGCTTTCCTAAACGCTTCTAAATCTCAGATCCGGTGAGAGACTGGATTGTCCGGTCAAACCGGACAATGACAGAGGGGCAGGGATTCAACGTCGATTCCTTTTATCAAGTAGTAAGTACCCATATCAACTTGACATACCACATCGTACATCTATAATATCCAGTGAAAAAAGCAGTCATCGCTCTTGGCGGTAATGCCATCGCTACGACCGGCAAGGAAGATATTCATGAGCAATTCGCAAATACCCGGAAAAGTCTCGCAGGTATCGTAGAATTGATCCAGGAAGGATATTACCTGGCAATCACTCATGGCAATGGTCCTCAGGTCGGGAATGCGCTCTTGCGGGTCGAACGAACTGTTCAGGATATACCCGCTTTGCCGCTCGGCGTGATCGTTGCCGATACTGAGGGGGGCATGGGCTATATGATCGAACAGAGCCTTCAGAACCGATTGCACTTACTCGGTATACGGCGAGAAGTCGTGACGATCATCACTCAGGTAGCAGTCGACCCTCAGGATCCTTCCATTAAAAATCCGACAAAGTTTATCGGCCCTCACTATACCAAGAAACAGGCTGAAAATCTTGCGATAAATTTCAACTGGGTCATAAGGGAAGACTCGGGGCGGGGATACCGTCGTGTTGTACCATCGCCGGCACCGTTGAAGATCATTCACCGGCGCATCATCAAGCACCTCGTTGACCGGGGAGTCATCGTTGTTGCGGCAGGCGGCGGCGGCATCCCGGTCTACATAGAGATCGACGGCACGTATGAGGGAGTGGATGCGGTCATTGATAAGGACCGCGCATCGGCAGTCCTGGCTCTGGACATTACGGCACAAACGCTTGTGATCCTCACGGATGTGGAGAATGTCTATCTTAATTACAAAAAACCAAATCAGCGTATCTTAAAACATGTCAAAATTGCAACACTGAAGAAATATTGGCAGGATGGGCATTTCCCGGCCGGGAACATGGGTCCCAAGATCGAAGCAGCGATCCATTTTCTGGAAAATGGCGGTGATCAGGTGATCATTACATCACTGGATCGTGCAAAATCAGCGATCCTCGGTAATGCAGGGACGAAGATAGTACCATAGAAGATAAAAGGTGGGTGATGGTTGGGGATGAGGATGATCTATAACCCTCCCATTGTGCATCAGTCTACCGTAAAGTCGGTAAGCCATTGTTGCGCTTTTATCGCCGCAGTTGTGTCATTATGCTGCATCATGTAGCTGATATTCCCCTGGACCATGCGCTTGACCAGGTCGCGGTTATGGATCAATCGTTCATCATATGCATGCACAGGATTGTGGATCGTGACGCGCGAAAAATCGAACGGGTGAAAAGATGTGGTATCTTTTTGTATTCTAAATACGAATCCATACGGCACAAGGGGATATTCGAATTTTATCTGGCAAAGATCATTGTCTGGATAAGGCATCACTAAATAAACATCGTTCGCAGTTAAATGAGTTACAATGAATGTCTGCAACATCTGTATATAACGGGTCTGGATCACCTGCGGGTTGTAAGGCTCTCCGTATTCGAATTTCATCAGTTCGGGCAGGTAAGCTTCAATCGCGGATTGTCCCTGTGCATAGAAGGCCGGATAGGTGCGTTTGAGGTAATGGATATACCAGGTCCTGCGCAATAGCTCCTTGTCAATGATCACCAGATCCGTGCGCTGATCCTTGACATGCTGGAAATAGAGAGCCGGGGAGTATATGTCCCAGAACGTACAGATCACCAGACTGTTGGCGGGGAGGGGTTCGAAATGAGCACGGCTGAAATCGTCGGCAAAGGTAGTATGCCGCAGTGAGCACGCATTATGATTCACCAGCATAATCAATATACCGGCGGGCAGGACCGTGTACCACTTCAGGTATCGTTGCGCGCGTGCGAGCCCGTGGATCGATACGATAACAAGAGCACAGAAAGCAGGTATATAGTATGATTCGATGTCCGGGATCGAATAGTTCACCGCGTAGAGGAAATTGATTGCAACGATGCTGGTATATAGCCAGAATGAAGAACGCGCGGTGCGATATAGGTGTATAAATCCGGCGATTACCGGTATGAGAAACACGTAGAGGAAGTTGCGGGCAATCATGCCGAGTCCCTGGACAAAATTGTTGAGGATTTCATTCATGGATAGGGTGAACATCCATACCTGGTATTGTTTACCAGTGATATGCCATAGGAGCCGTTCGACATTATAGGTGCCACCCCATGCGAGCACCGCACTACCCGCATATCGCGCAATAAGGTAGATGTATAGTGACAGGCCAAGCAGACACAGGATTATGCCATAGAAGATGTGTTTGAATGCAGGACGCCTGGTTATGAGAAGATAGATGATCACCGGCAGGGCAATAGAGAAGATGATAATATGATTGGTGAATGCCAGTCCGATGCAGTAGAGGAGAATATATGCCCGGCGCATGCTCGAAGTCTTTTGCAGCAATAAAAGGATGAGCACGGTAAACACTGCAGTGAGCGGGTATACTTCGTTCGTAATGGAAATGCGCCAGATGGTCGGTGCAAAGGCAAAGAGCAGTGCGGGGAGCAGAGCAGCCATCCGGTCACGTGTCAAGCGGCGTGCGATAGCGTACATAAGTAAGGCGGCGATCACGGAAAGCGCGGCTGAAAAAATATTCGCATTGACGATCGGCTCGCCCGGGGCGCGGGCGAACAAGTAGGAGATAAGGGTGTAGAGAGGATATCCCGTAGGATGCGCGATCCCGAGCGTGTACGATACAGCGGCTAATTCACCGGAGTCAATGAGGTATACAGTCGGACAGAGCGTATAGATATAGACCGCGAGTACTGTAATACCCATGCATAGAGGAATAATGATATCCGAGAAAGAGAACGTGCCCGATGCCTTCATAGATGGCTATGCAGGCGTCTACGCCGTTAGAAAAAGGCAATACAACAACTGGTCGTTATTTGACAAAATTCAAGCGCAGATTAGTAAGACGGGTCTGGAGGTCCTTTTTCTGATCATCGTTCAGATGCCCCTCGATTATTCTAAAAAGTGCGTCGATCGTATCGATCGCGAGTTTCGCCTGTGCCATGTCTTTTTGATGCTTTTGTGTTTCCGGATGGGCGATGAGGTCCATGTATGCCCATGCTTTGCCTTCGAGGGTCAGCATGTTCAGATAGATGTAGTCTTTTACTTTTATCGGTTCATCGAGCAGCGGCGGTTCTTGTTCGCCTGGTTGTTCTGGTTTCTCATGTTTCTCTTGTGCTTCTTGTTTCTCTCGTTGTTCTGATTTTACTGGTTTCTCCGGTTTTTCAGGTTTGTCTGGTTTTTTTGAATTTTCCGATTCGGCAGGAGATTCGGGTTTTCCCTGCCTTTTTAGTTCGTCAACCTCTTGTTGTTCGTTTTGTTGTTCTTTTATTTTGTCAGCCATGGAGAATTATAGAAAAAATGGAATAGAAATCAAGAGCAGGAGGATTTTAATCTATCATACATCACTGGTTTGATGAATCGCCTGTCCCGGGTATTGGCAAGAGGTCATTAGTTACTTTTCACGGTTTTTCAAGGAAATCCCCTGTTTCTGTAGAGGGCGATGGTCGGTATGAGGGCGCTGTCGGGCGTCTGCTATTTTCACCTATTTCCCATGTTTAATCGTGGTGGTTTGGATCCAGCAGAGGTGATCGCCTCATAAATAAAAAAAGCAGCATGCCCGGCAGACCGTAAAGAACTGCAGCTGCCGGATGCGCATGCGCAGATTTCGCATCGCTTCGTTGTTCCATAAATGCTTAAACCGGGTAGTGGCGCAATTACCGACAATATAGTCTGGACAGGATTCGACGTCCCCTGAGGGCAGAATAGTCGCCGTGCTCCACATTGCGTGGCAGTGTCCTTGCACCACGGTAGAGAAGCGGTGGTCCATCGTATAGTAATAGTGCATTTGTTCAGGCGTGAATGATGGGAATATCTTCACGCGCACCGCGTTTTCACGCTGCAGATCCTTGCATACCTTTAGTATTTGCCTGATATCCGGTTGCTTTTGCGCGACCGCTTGTGCGCCTTGCCAGTAATTAAGACCCATGCCCAGGTTGGTTAAAAGGTAGTGCCGGTGCGCAGCAAGGTCCGGTTCGCTTGCGAACATCGGATGAAGGAATTGGATAGTATCGGCTCCATAATGGACAGCAATGCGGATGACCTCTTGCATGGCGGCGGGATCGGATGCATTGATCATGGAGTTGATGCGTAACGCAGGGAAGCCAGTGCGTACTCTGTACTGTTGAAGACTGTTCAAGCCGGCCATAATTCGATCGAACGATCCTGCTACCCCGCGAATGTGATCATGGACATTGCGGGGCCCATCGATCGATACCGTGATCGCGTTTATGCCTTGTTTTATTATAACGCCGGCATGTTGTTCCAGGAAAAACCCATTCGTCGTGATCGCGACATAGAGTCGGTGAAGCTTGAGGCGTGCGATCAACGCATCGATACCTTTATAGAGCAACGGTTCACCGCCTGACAAGTGGATGCGCGGTTTGAAACGAGCGAGAATGTCGATCATATCCTGCCATTCCTCAGGCGTACGTTCTGGACGCGGATCGCGGAGTTTTTCGAAACACATTGAACAGCGGAGATTGCATCGATCAGTGGGGTAGATGTTCACTGCTTCAGGAAGAAATGACCGGTACTGCATGATCGGTGCGAAGTATTTGCTGGTTTTAAATCCAATACGGTGGCTGATCAACGTGATGGCGTTCCGGGGATTACGGACAACAGTCCTTATGCGTCGCGTTACACTATGCATCTGTTACCCGGCAATGCGCCCATTGCGCAGCGTGCGAGAGCGTAGTATCGGATGAATGGCAGTATCTTTCGATATAGGGGATCGCATCCCTGCCGCCGATGTGACCCAACGCGAGCAGGGCATTACGTTGGATCGCCTTGAAGTGTATCCATGATGCGGTGATCTGGTTATTCGCGAATCTGGTCCGGTAGTCCCCTTCGTTCATGGTCAGGATCTCGAACAGGGGGATGCAGGAACCTACGTACCCTATATCGGTCTGGAAAGAGCGTGGCTGAGCGTCTTTGTTATATGGACACACCTCCTGACAGGTCGTGCATCCATAGAGCCGGTTGTCCCATACCTCCATGATATCCTCAGGGATAGGACCGCACCAGTTCGTTAGTTCCTGTATACAGCGCGTCCGGTCGATGATGTAGGGTGCTTTGATCGCATGGGTCGGGCATGCATCAATGCACGCCCGGCAATCCCCGCACTCCAGGGTCAATGGTTCATCGGGCTCCAGTTCCAGATCCGTCACGATCTCGCCAAGAACGATCCACGACCCGTAGGATGGATGCAGAATAATACTGTGTTTGCCATAGAATCCTATACCGCTCCTTTTAGCAAGAGGTTTTTCTGCGATCGGTCCATTGGAAAATACGACATACGTCATGGGGGATATCGTCGCGATGTGAACGGCCAATCTTTCCAGACGTTTGCGCAGATCTTTGTAGTGATTGCGCCATGTGTACCGGGCGATCCGCCCGTATGGTATGCCGGCAGTGGAAAGGTCCTCCGGTTCATCGGTTATATAATACAGGCACGCCACAAGGACTGACCGTGCATTTGTCAGGGTGCTCCGGGCATCATAGAATGATTCAATATTCGTTAAATGGCGGTGTTTACGGCCAATGAAAAGGCCTGCTTCTTTTTGCTCGAGGAACCGGGATTTCTCTACGTCAAAGGGCTCGGCAATCGTGATCCGCAGATCGTCGATACCAAGGCAACGCGCTTGTTCTTTTATGTCCTGTGTGTGGATCACAGTAGTGTGTGGTTTTAATGTGAAGGTTATTTTGACAATATACCGAGAGGGAAAAAAACCAGGTATCCGACCATGAGCAGAAGCGGTGCCGCAACGATATCTCCTGCCGCGAGCAGGATGAAGCCGACAATTACGGTTGCCAATCCTATGCCGAAGAACAAGAAATTTTTCTTCTTGAATGTCACGTCGATCACCTTTGTCTCTTCCTTCTTCTGTTTTTTCGGTTGTTTGTCTTTTTTGTTCTTTTTAGCCATGTTCTACTCCTGCTATTCTGAGAGTTCCATGATTTTCAGGAAATCTCCATTCTTGATTATATAGATATTCGATACTTTCCTGCCTTTTAGACTTTCCGAGATCATGTCCGGTAAACTGCTTCGATTGTACATGCCCATATCCTTGAGCTTCCATAGCGTGTAGAATAGCTTCGCGCCGAAATCATCCTCTTTGAATCCTGCATCATGATAATCCTGGAGTGTGAGGCTGTCGATCGAAGCCGGTGCCGCGAATATGGCATCTTCCACGTATTTTTCACCGAGCCGCACGACCCGTTCGTCTTTGAATGATTCGATGCCAAGCAATTGAATGCGCTCGAGCCCGTAATACGCGATCTGCGGAGCCGTATTGATGATCATGGTTTCATCCATGGCCAGAAATATCGCCTGGGGATTCTTTTCCTTGATCGCTTTCATCTGCCACTTGAGCGTAATGGAATCAGGATCGAATTTGGTCATAGCAACAACTTCACAGTGCAATTTGGAAACTTCCAGGGCAAAGGCTTCGGCGATACTCTGGTATTTGGCTTGATCCGGATATATGATCGCGAATCGTGTGATTCCCCGCTCGGCGATCGCGTACCGTGCAACGATGCGCGCCTGTTCGTCCTGCCGCTGGCCAGTCGTCACCATGAGCGGAATGTTTTCTAACCTCGCTTCAGAGGTCATTGGGAGGATCACGGGAACGCCTTTGGCCGCTGCGACACCGCACACACCGAACGCATTGTAAATCGACGTCAGACAGATGATGAAATCGACATCCATTTCATTGATCATTTTAAGGGTGGCGAGCGTCGCATCGACAGGATCGGATTTCGTGTCAAGGTAGTGAAGGTTGAACGGCAGAATTTTGCCCTTCTGGAAATATTCCACGATCTCAACCAGTTTCTGACCCAGTTCCGACCATTTGCCGCTGATCGGAATGAGTACGCCGACATGACCGGATGTTTCGCCCAGATCAATGAAGCGTTGATACTCCTGGACCTCTAATGTATATTTGGTGTCCGGGAAACGCCGGCTCAAGAGATTGAAATCCCGTTCTGCTTCGGCTTTCAATCCTTCGCGTGCTTCAATCTGAGCGAGGAAGAACAAAAGGTGCTCGTCGATCGGATCTGACATGAAGACACGATGCAGCTTTTCCATCTGTTTCAGGGACAGCTCCGGCAGTACATCCATGATATGCTGGAATGCTTTCTTGCGCGCGTCAGCATCCGTGCTCTGCGTATAGAATTTGATCAGGTAATAGGCTGCTTTGTAATCCTCACCGATCTTGAAATTCGATTCACCGATCAATGAAGCAGCGTTGAGGTAATACGTCGAACCCGGGAATTCCTTGATGAATTTCTCGCCCAGTTGAGCTGCTTGATCATATTTATTTAATTTATAATAGGAAAAGGCCGCAAGATAGAGTGCTGGTTCATAGGCTTCGGTATCGTTATATTTGCTAAGAACGATATCAAATTCAGCGAGCGCAGCCTTGTAGTTTTTCGCCTTGAAGTATTCATTACCCTTGTCGTAAATTTCCACGGCATTTCTGCCATCACCGCCGGATCCGCGATTTGAACCAGATGTCGCAATCCCGCAGCACAGAGACAGAAGAACGCATAGTGACAAGTAATTCTTCATATCCACAATATTAGCCAAAAACCGCATGATGTCAACGGATGCAAGAATGCACGGTTGAGGACTTTCGGTCGGTTTAAGGCGAAACACCGTTTCGCGGTTAAGGCTGCTACGTCCCGTGACATAATCATATGCGGGAACTCAACTTGTTGTAAAAACATGTTGACCCTCTGAATATACCGACACCTGTATTACATGGTGTATGTAACGGGGCTGCGCAGCGGTATTTTTTCTTTTGTCTTTCGCTCTACGCCCTACGCATTACGCCCTACGGTTTATCCCTCAGCCTACTGTTTAGTGTTTATTCCAATTTTGCCCACATCTTGATGTGGTTGCAAAATTGAGAATCCCGCGCTCTTTAATGCGGGACGGTTCGCTGTTTATATAGCGTCCAGCGTCAGCCGTATTTACAGATGGTGTTCCTTCAGGACAGCATGTATCTCGTTCGCGCTCAGGTCGCGGTCTTCGAGCACGGTGTAGCGCTCCGGTCGTATCGAGGGTGCTTTTAATACGACTTTGGTGAACTGGTCATCATTGAGATAGAGCTTCTTGACCTTGATGGGAAAAGCGATCTTCTCGTAGAGGGCTTTGACTTTTTGCAAATGGGGATTTTCCTGCACGGCCATGGTGAAGAGGGCGGCAACACCGGTCTGTTCACCATGCAATGTTTTTCGTGGTGAGTAGAGGTGATCCATGGAGTGGCTGATCTTATGCTCGCTGCCGCTTGCCGGCCGTGAAGATCCGACAATGCACATTGCAAAACCGCTTTTGATCAACCCGCGCGTGAGCATGAGGAGAAAATCGGTTTCTTTTATGTCATCAGGATGCGTCGCAAGGAGGTTCAATGCTCCTGCTTCGGCCATGCGCAGCGCGGTTTCCGGCACCTGCTCTTTCCCTTTTTCTGAGGCAAGCCGGGCGTCAAAGGTCGCCGAGAGATTGGATATAAGATCGCCAAGGCCGGCTTTTATATGTCTGGTCGGTGCTTTTTTAACGATGTCGACATCAACGATCACACCATAGGGTGCCTTGGTGATGTGACTGATCGGGATGTTCTCTTTGTTCTTGATAACCGCGACCGGCGATGAGATCCCGTCGTTGGAGAGCGTTGTCGGTACGCTGATGAAGCGCGTATCGTGTTCGCCCGCCGCCAGTTTTGCGACATCGAGCACTTTCCCTCCGCCGAAACCGATGACCAGGTCCGGCTGCCTTTCCTTAATAATGTGTTTGATCCGGTTGACATTCGGTTCGTCGCTGTTATCAACGAGCTCCCGGTACACGATGGTATTGGATTTAGCGAAATTTTCCGAGATCGGACCGGCCCCGATAAGGAATGTCTTGCGATCACCGAGCAGGAGTACGCTGTTGAATGTTACATCGTGATGGTTGAGGATCTTGCGCAGTCGCTCGATCTTTTGTTCGCCGACCTCGAAGAAGGATGGGAGATCGATCTTGGAAGCATTTGCCATGCTTATAGAATACAGATTCTGCGTAAATAGTCAATAAAATTAACAAAGAGCCGGCGTTGACATGCGAATATTAATAATTATAATGACATCAGGTGCGCAATACGTATAACGCCTTACGCATCAATGCCAGCGTAGCTCAGTCGGCAGAGCAGCTGTTTCGTAAACAGCAGGTCTCCAGTTCGAATCTGGACG
>JAFGPO010000061.1 GCA_016936155.1 Caldifarciminota bacterium | reverse complement strand
TATAAAAGCGAATCTTGCCAGCACCATGCAGGTCCATAAATATCATGAGTTGAAAACCGGTTTTGAGTATGCATATCAGGATTTCGAGAATTTTACCTACTTTATCAGCGACTCTGCGAATCAACTCACGGATGATTACCAGCATTCGCCTGTGGAGTATTCTGTTTATGCGCAGGATAACATCGATTTCCGGGGACTCTATGCTAAAATAGGGTGCCGCTATGATTATTTTGACTATGATATCGATGGTGAGGCACCACGGACCGTAATCTCGCCGCGCTTCGGATTTTCCTTTATGGTCACGGAGCAATTTTTGTTCCGCGCGAACATCGGCAAGTATGCACAACCACCGCTCTATGACTACTTGTACAGCTACTACAGTCTTCTCCCTCTTCCTTCCTACATCGAAGATGTCCCGCCGATCGGAAACCCATCCCTTGATCCGGAAAAAACCACGAGTCTGGAGATCGGTCTTCAGGGCGAGATCGCACAGAATGTCAGTGCGACAGTGAACGTTTTCCGGAAAGATGTGTCTGACCTGGTCGGGACGAAGTATGATACGACAGGGGCGGAAACGTACATCTCCTATTTCAATGTTGAGTATGCGAATATCCAGGGCATTGAGGCGATCCTTGAATTCCAGTATTCGATCATACACGGGAAGATATCATATACTCTGTCAAAAGCGCGAGGTACGAGCTCATATGCGCTCGAGGCATGGGAACGCCGTTACTACGATCCCGAACTCACTCCCGCTGCCGAGGAATTCGAACTCGACTTCGATCAACCCCACCGTCTCTTTATACAGGGACTCATATCGCTCCCATTTTCGACGAACGTCTACTTGTTCGGCTATCTTGGTAATGGATTCCCTTATACGCCGCCCGGACCTGAAGGTAAGTTTGAAGAGCGCAATATAGAACGGCTTCCCACACAAAAACAGCTCGATTGCGTTATTTCGAAAAATTTCAGGATCGGTAATCTCACAATGAGTGCCGATTTTGAGATCGTCAATGTTCTGGGCGTACGCTATTTTGTAAATCCTCATTTCCCGATCGTTCCTATCGAATCGATTAAAAAAGAGGATTTCGACCACGATCCACCATTCATTGATTTCCATAACAGGTACTACGCCGCATCCGCTGATCTTAACCATGACGGTATGGTCATCCCTTCTGAAGAATACCTGAGTTTCAAAAATTTGATCGAGTCAACAGATGACTGGGTGAACGCCTATACCGCACCGCGACGTGCACGTCTGGGCGTCCAGATTAAATTTAACTAAATAAGGAGTAAACATGAAAAAATACCTTTTGATCTCCCACGTGTTGCTCCTGCTCGTGCTCTTGTTCATGGTTCAGACACATACGGGCTGTCAGGACCCCCATGATTTCGAACCACCCCCGGATACGATGGTTCCTCCCCCGAACATGGTCCCTGAGCTGATCTCACCTCCCAATGATACGGGGTTTATCTACAAACAGGATGGACATGGATCCGATACGATTTGGGTGCTGTTCATATGGGATATCGTGCCTCAGGCGCAGTACTACGATCTCGAGGTCTCCACGGATACGACCTTCAATGCAGCTGATGCGTATCACTGCGCGGCGAATTCACAAACCGTTGTTATGCCGGAGTACGGCACTGGGTGGTTCTTCTGGCGCGTGCGCGCGGGCAGCGATTACTGGACATGGTACACAGGCTGGTCTGACGTATGGCGCATACGTCTCGCCTATCCCCCGTTCTGATTGTTACAATGATACCGGGACAAGGAGTGACAGAATGAAGAAGACAATAATCTTTTTAGCTGTAATCACCGTGTTCCTGAGTTGCGGTGGTCCGGATGCACCAGAGGTAACGCTCATAACGCCGACTGACGGTGAAGAAGTCCGTGGCCGGGTTGAAATACTCGTCGAGGTGACTACAGAGGAAGAAATCGATCACGTTGAATTTTTTATCGATGATTCGCTCCGCTTCACTGGACTTGCCGAGCCGTATATATATCCATGGGGAACGGATGAGTTCCCGCACCTTTCATCACATACGATATATGCCCTGGCATTCGACAGCGAAGGCAGGGAAGGGACATCCGACACGATCACGGTAACGATCAACATTTACGGCACGAACAAGTGGCGCTTTGATACTGACGGCTCGATCCGTACATCACCGGCAATCGCTGCGGACGGTACAGTATACATCGGCGATCTCAATGGATACCTGTATGCCTTCGCTTCTGATGGATCCCTGGAATGGCGCTATGCTGTCATGGGTGCGATTGAATCATCGCCCGCAATCGGCAGTGACGGCACGATCTACTTCGGTTCGAACGACAACACGTTGTATGCCCTTAATCCGGACAGTACGCTGCGCTGGACCTATTCGTTGAGCGACGACATCGAATCGACACCCGCTGTCGGGTCGAACGGATGGATATACTTCGGTGCCGATGACTACACGCTCTACGCACTCGATAACAACGGAACATATCAATGGTCGTACGCAGCCGCAGCCGCCGTCGAATCCTCACCGGCCATTGCCAGTGATGGTTCCATATACTTCGGATCGTGGGATACCTATATCTATTGTCTTGATCCAAGCGGCATGCTCAAATGGCGCTACAAGACCAACGGGTACGTGACTTCATCACCCGCGATCGGCAGTGACGGCACGATCTATATCGGGTCCCAAGATGGATACGTGTATGCCCTGAATCCGGACAGCACGCTCAAATGGCGCTACAAGACAGGCGATGATGTCAATGCATCACCGGTTATTGACAGTGACGGCACGATCTATGTCGGCTCGTGGGATAAGTACGTCTATGCGCTAAATCCTGACGGCTCATTGAAGTGGCGATTCCTGACCAACGGCATTGTCGCCTCTTCCGCGGCGATCAGCAGCGGTGGAACGATCTATGTTGGATCACAGGATTATTACCTGTACGGGCTGACCAGGAACGGAACCCTGGAGTGGAGCTTCAAAACATGGGGACCGGTAAGTTCATCTCCGGCTATTGCGGATGATGGCACTATATATATTGGTTGTGAGCGGACATGGACATCCACGTTCTACGCGATACAGGGTTCTACACCCCTGGCTCCGACACCATGGCCCATGTTCCACCGCGACGTACGGCATACCGGGAGTGTACAGTAGAGAATGTACTATTGAGTATTGCGGCGTTTCCAAAAATAAAGGACCGTAAGCCCCGCGAAAATGAGAACAAGGACGAAGTACGCCATCGCGCTGTAATTTTTTAAAAAGGCGGACGCCTCATCCCAGGTCGAACCGACATAGAACCCGGCGGCGACCAGGAACACATTCCAGAGAATAACGCTCACAAGGCTCAACAGGAAGAATTTTGTGCAGGGCAGGCCGACGATACCCGAGGCGAAACACAGCGGGGCGCGCATACCCGGAAGGAAACGGTTCAGGATACTCACCATATCACCACGTTCAAACAGTTTCACCTTGGCGCGCTCAATCATCTTCACCGGGAAGATACGTCCCAGGAAAGTGGAAGACAGATAGTCGATCACCCGGTTGCCATGGCTCGACCCGATCGAATACAAAATCATCATCCCCCCGATGCTTCCGATCACCGTGCACACGAACACCCCGTATGGATTGAAATTCCCCTGCCCGGCGAGGAAGGCAAAAACCAGCACGAATGCATCTGATGGATAAGGTGGGAAAAGACTTTCACAGCATGCATTGAAAAGAAGGAATCCGTAAACAAGTACGGGATCACGCGCAGCAAGCCAGTGAAAAACAGGCGCGAACAGTTCAGCCATACATTATACGGAATCAGGCACTTCGCTTCGGTGTATCGAACACACGGCGCAGGATGGAATAGGTTCTGTCAATATCTCCGTGCTCAAGAAAAACCATGACATCGGTATGCGCGGTCAGGATTTCCCAGATATTTATGCCGTGCTTGGCGATGGGTGTTACGATTTTTTCTATTACACCTGGTTCATGAATGAATTTGAGGCTACGCAGCAGGATTTTGCCGATGTTGTCTTTCAGGTTGAGTAACTTCAACTGGGCTTCTCTTTTTACAAACGGCGAGAGTATCTCGTAAGCGCGCCTGCCATATCGCTTATCTACATACAATGCTATAAGATTCTCGGATACCGTAATGGAGTGAATTGAGATACCCTGTTTGGCAAGCGCGCTGGATATTTTTTTCAACAGGCCCGGTGTCTCAGGTATCTTGCTCCCGACAAACGTCAAAACCGCATACACAAGCGGAGAACGCTGAACCACCACCTTTTTTTTATGAACGATCCTGGTCCCGGAATTTTTCTCCTGGTGGTGTTCAAGCGTGGTCACCGTGATGCGTTGAAGCGTATTCTGATGTTTGAGCGAGATCGGATGAAGAACCTGAGATCCGGATGATGCGATCAGGCCGAGCTCTTCGATATCAAGCGTTGATATCCGCGCTGCTTTGCCGTGAAGACCCGGATCAAGATCGAGCACCCCGCCGGATTCTTTGATCAGCACGAGCTCGCGTGCATTGAGCAGTTCGCTGAACAACAGCGCCGAAATATCGCTGCCGCCGCGTCCCAGGGTGACGATGCGTCCTTGCACATCACGCGCTATGAACCCGGGGAATATGATAACCCGGTATGTCGTGAATAGGGGACGGATGTATTTGGCGGCTGCGGAAAAACTTTTTTTCAGCATCCGAAAATCGCGCTTCTCGTTCACTTTCTCGCGTGACAATGCCACGGTA
>JAFGPO010000060.1 GCA_016936155.1 Caldifarciminota bacterium | reverse complement strand
CTGTGACAGCGACTATACCATGGAACGCGTGACCACAATCATTTCAAAGATCCAGCGTTTCGAGCCGATCGGCTGCGCCTGGCGGGATGTCCGTGAACCCCTGCTCATACAGCTGTCACATGCCGGCTATGCCGAGGATTCCCTTGAATATATTCTGGTGCGTGATTACTTCAAAGAATTGAAGTGCAGTTTGCCACGGGATATATTGAAGAACCTTACTATTACTGAAGACCAATTCCAGCAGGCTAAGGAACATATCATGAAACTTGATCCCAAACCAGGCTGGCGGTGTTCCGGAACACCATCACGGTACGTGAATCCTGATTTCATGATCTACTGGGATGATAATAAACTATGTGCTGGATTGCACGACGAAAATCCGGTCCGGGTCCGAATACGGAGGTATTATCTGCAGATGGTAAAGGCGCGCGGAAAAGTCTCAAAAGAAGAGATCGCCTTCGTCAAACAGAGGATCCAGTCGGCACAGAACCTGATCATTGCCATAGAACAACGGAGAAAGACGCTCATGCGGATCATAAATGGAATACTTGAATACCAGCGTGATTTTTTCGAAAAAGGTGACGCATACATGAAACCGATGACCATGACGGAATTCGCTAAGCAGCTGGGCGTGAATCCATCCACGATATCCCGGGCACTCGCGAACAAGTACTGTGAATCGCCGCGGGGTATTCACAAACTCAAATTTTTTTTCACCGCGGCCGTGGGACACACAGACAAGCGGGTGATATTCGAAAAGATCAAGACGATCGTTGACAACGAGGACAAAACCTCGCCGCTGTCCGACACCCAGATCGCAAAACGACTCAGCCGAGAAGGCATCATTATTTCACGCCGGACGATCTCCAAATACCGTGACATCCTCGGTATCTCCGCCCACCAGTTCCGGCGACAGTAAAAAACACCGCTCGACGCCACCTCATATTTCGCGGTACTTACCAGGAACAAAGAACTGTTTAAGAACCAAGAAAAAAAGGAAGCCATAAGTGTAATGCCTCGGGCCGAAGAAGAAGCGCGAACCGTAAGCACACGGCCGAACCAACGAGGAACTACCTCAGGTTTTGTCATTCCGGGCTTGATCCGGAATCCAGTCCATACCCTGGATCATCCGATCGAGCCGGATGATGACAACCAACGAACGTAATGCAGTTGATCCATCTCACAGCCCACTCACGCCTTCTTGCCGCCTTCTCAAGATCTTTCATGCCTCCTTCTGCACTAAAAGGCTCTTTGAATTTGCCCTGTTTGTTCTTCCCGAATCGCCTTGCAGCGCTCTTCATGTGGAATAATCTGGGCATTTACATCGTCAGCCAATAAGCTATAATTCTCCATGCCATTTTTCGTCTGGTTGGCCATTCCCCTGCTGTTCGACTGGAAAGTACTTAAGAGCGAACACTTCACGGTCATGTACAGAGACGATGTTTCGTGGCAGGCGTACCAGGTACTGCAGCAGGCAGAGATCCACAAACCGTATATCGATCAGATCGTTGGCAACAGCGGCGCGCATCTCCCGCTGGTGGTTGAGGACATCGGCATGTATGCAAATGGATTCGCCGATCCCTTCATGAATCACATCCACCTCTACCCGTATTCGCCGGGCACGTCATATTCGATCGAAGGGACTGAGAACTGGCTTCGCACGGTAACGGTCCATGAGTACACGCATGGCGCCCACTTAACCCTGGCATGTGGCGGCGCGGGACTTTTACAACGGCTGTTCGGCTCGGTCTTCAACCCGAACATGTACAGTCCAGGCTGGCTTATCGAAGGCATGGCAGTGTATACGGAATCTTATATTTCCCCTTATGAAGGGCGGTTGAACGAGGGATTCTACGATAGTTATTTGCAGACACTGGCCAACAAGAATGATTTTCCATCGATCGTCGACATCACGAACCAACCGCTGCAATTTCCGCGTGATACCCACTATCTCTATGGTGGCACCTTCTTTGACTTCCTCGCTGAACGATATGGTGTTGAACGATTCGCACGGTTCGCCGCGCGTTACGGATCATATTTCTGGGCACCGGTTACTGTGTTCTTCCCCTGCATCGGTATTGACGCCGCTGCCCGGCACGCGTATGGGAAATCATTCAAACACCTGTATGATGAGTGGCGGCGCTCTGAATTGATGCATGAAAAGTCCTCGTATGGTCCTGCTGAACAGCTCACGGATGATGGATGGTATATCCATGCGCTCGCTGGACACCAAAGTACCCTGTACTATGTCCGCTCCACGAGTTCCAAGATCGATGCCTTCGATGTCAGGACGTACCATGAGATCGTTGCCTATGACGCAACCAACGATCGGCAAACAGTGCTCAAGTCTTTACCGACATCGACAATCACGCCCCTGAGGATCCATAACGGCCAGCTTTACTACACGACGCGCGAGGTGCAGTTCGGGATGGCGAACACAACATTCAACGGATTTGGTTTTGTTCATGTCTTGAACCGGATCGATCTCGCCACCCATAAAACCGAAACGTTGCTTACCGGAAAAATGCGGGCTTTTTGCGTGATCTCGAACGACAGCATCCTGTTCAGCATGGATCAGGAAAAGGCCTACGGATCGACCCTGTGGATCATGACACCGATCGACCGTTACTGCGTGGGTGTGTCCGATATGCTCATTGAGGAATTATTATACGCGCACGGATATGTCGTGGCGATCGGCAAACCCGAATTCGCGAATACCGATATTTATGCATTCGATATGGAAAATGGATCGTTCACGCGCCGTGTCGCATCTCCCTGGTCCGAAGCGTTCTTGCAGCCTGCCGAACATGGCCGGATCGGCTTCACATCGAACATCATGGGTAATCATGCACTCTATGAACTCGACCTTTGCACTGATGCGGTCGAACGGATCGCGATCGCGTCGTATGCCCGCAACGGAATACGGCTTGAAGGATCCCCGGACACATGTTATTTTGTGGGTATAACCACGCATGGTTTTGATATCTTCAGAACACCGATCCGTTTGGAGCCGAATAACAGCGCCTGGGATGTGCCTTCACAAGCATCCGCGCCCTCATTAGCCGAGATCCCCTTGTACCATGGTTCGTACTCGGATATCATCGCCACGCTCCTCCCCAGGGTCAGAGTACCCATGATCATACCCGCTGGCACTGATCTTAGAACATGGTATCTGGGTGGGCTTTTCATTGGTCAGGATGCAGTACAGGAAAATACGTACTATGCTTTCCTCGCGTATGACCCTGACGCCCGCAAACCATACCTGCGGCTACAATGGCAGGGTCGCTCTTTCTCACCGCTTGTGGCTGATGTGTACTACGAAAATGAACGGGTGCAGTACGGAGCGAGTGTACCGGTCTATTCCCGGCTGCGTTATGGATTGAACAACGTCTCTGTCTTTATATCCGGGCAATCATTCGATAACTACACCCGCATCGAGGTGTCACCCGGGATCGCGCTGGCGCTCAACTATCCCCTGACTACCGTCCGCTGTGCGCTCGCACTGCCCTATGAACGCATTGCCTGGGGATCGTTCATTGACCGCCATGCCCAGTATGCGCGTATCGCAGGGCAACAGGTCCTTGCCAATGGCAGCCTGAAATGTACTTTCACTGCGTTTTCGGATCCGGATGATCATGAGAGTCAGAAGATCGAACTGCGCGGCACGGATCCGCTCCTCGCACAAAAGGGATTCGGGGTCAAGACGGAATATGTCCACCGGCTTTTTCCTCTGCGCTGGGGACAATGGAATCCCAATTTTTTTATTGAGGATGTCTTTGCGGCGCTCTTTTTTGACTATGGCCGTTCTTCTGATGGAAATGACGCGTTCTCATTCGGTATCGAAGTACGGCCGGAACTGAAACTGGGTTTCGGGTATCTTCAACTGACTCCCTGCGCAGGCTGCGCCCGGACGAACACTAATGAATTCGCCTGGTACATACGGTTCACATCGTACACTTCCGCTCCATACCTGCGGTTCGTAGACCCGTTGTAAGTTAACAATTTCCTTGACATTGCAAGTAAAAAGTGTATAATAAATAAGGAGAAATCTACCATCATGAGTTTACAGGCACTATCCATACAAGGCTTTCGCAACTTGACTGACACGAGTATTTGTTTTTCCGAACATTTCAATTTTTTTGCTGGAAATAACGGTGCTGGCAAGACGAATCTGCTCGAAGCGATCTATGTGGCAGGCACGGCATCATCTTTTCGGGCACGGGAGAACCGGATCCTGATCAAGAACAATGAACCGTACTTCCGCGTCGAAGCACGCACCGAGACAACGGATGCATCAATATATTACGACGGGACGCGAAAGAAACTCATGCGTGCGGGCAATGAGGTAAAACGACTGAGCGAGTATGTCGGGTGGCTGGGTATCACGATGCTTTCGATCGAAGACCTCTGGATCGTGCGCGGAGCACCGGCTCAACGCCGTTCATTCTTCAACTGGCTGATCGCGAAAGTATCTCCCCGATACCTCGATGATCTCCTTGAGTACCGGAAATTGGTAAACCAGCGCAATCGTGTCCTTCAATCCATACACAATAACGGAAATCAGGGAGTTCTCGACGCCTACAATGAACGTTTCATCACGATGAGCAACCGTGTGTATCAAGAAAGGAAACGTTTCATTCCGTTGCTCCAGACCTGTGCGATCGACATTTCTGCACAGCTCGGATTGAACGACTTCGCGATCGATTACCACAGTACGTGTCCAGATATGAATCTCGATCGAGTCCAGGTCGAGCAAGTGTATGATCGCGAAGTGCTCTATGGAAGGACTGTAATCGGTCCGCATCGCGACGACCTGCGTTTTTCTCTCGAGGGTCAAACCTTTCAGCAGTTCGCATCCGAAGGACAAGAACGTGCGGCTGCGATCTCGCTGAAACTCGCCGAAGCAACGATCATTGAGCGCCACACTGACAAACGTCCCATCCTGGTCTTGGACGAGGCAAGCGGTGAACTCGACACGCTCAAAAGACAACATTTACTCGACCTGCTTGACGGACAGGTGTTTTATGCGAGCACCCAATTCCCATCGCACATGCCGGTCAAGGATAAAAATTGCGCATATTATACGGTCCAGGGAGGGATCATTGAAAAAACCGCGCCACATTAGCCAGGTCATGGCTGCACTCTTGAAGGACCTTGATATCGAACAAAGCATGAATAACTGGCGGATCGTTGAACGATGGTCAGAAATCGTGGGTGAACGGATCGCACACCACGCCCGACCGACCAGCGTGGACCGTAACTGTCTATTCGTTGAAGTGGATGATCCGGTCTGGCAGAGCCAGCTGTTCCTGATGAAGAACGATATAATCACCCGGTGCCAGAAATACCGTGTATTCCTGAAAGATATAAAATTCCGCATCAGTGACCATAAGGAGGCATAACGCTACTATGAAAAATAAGCAGAGTAATAATAGTCCTGAGGCTCCAGGATCCGAAAACCGCAAGCCAGCCGCTGAGCGCTACGATGCATCCAAAATACAGATCCTCAAGGGTCTCGAAGCGGTCCGCAGACGCCCTGCGATGTACATCGGAGATGTCAGTCTGCGCGGTCTCCACCACCTGATATTCGAAGTTGTCGACAACGGGATTGACGAAGCCCTTGCCGGGTATTGCGATCATATCAACGTGAAAATTGAGGGCGACATTGTTGAGGTCACGGATAACGGCCGAGGTATTCCCACGGATATCCATCCCATCCAGAAAAAAAGCGCTTTGGAAGTCGTCATGACGATGCTCCATGCGGGCGGGAAATTCGATGACAAGGTATATTCGATCAGCGGCGGATTGCACGGCGTCGGTGTCTCGGTGGTCAACGCTCTCTGCGAATGGCTTGAAGCGGAAGTATGCCGGGACGGCAAGATATTCACGCAGCGGTATAAACGTGGAAAGCCTGAAGGCCCGGTGAAAGAGACCGGGAAAACGAAGAAAATTGGGACAAAGATCACGTTCAAACCCGACAAGGAAATCTTCTCGCGGATCGAATTCCACAAGACCATTGTTGGTCAACGCCTGCGCGAACTTGCGTTCTTGAACAGCGGGCTCAAGATCGATTTTGAGGAAGTGGACTCTAATTTCAAGGAACGTTATTTTTCCCAGGGAGGCGTTGTCGATCTCGTGAAATTCCTTGATTCGGGACGTAACCGTCTCCACAAACCGATTTATTTCAGCGACACCCAGAACGGAATAAACATCGAGGTTGCACTCGAATACAATGATTCATACCTTGAAAATATCTTTACATACGCGAACACTATCAACACGCACGAAGGCGGGTCACATCTGATCGGATTCAAAAAAGCGCTGACCCGGACGCTCAATGACTATGCGCGGCGGCATAACCAATTGAAAGACGATGTCAGTTTTGCCGGCGAAGACACCCGCGAAGGATTGACCGCGGTCGTATCGATCAAGATCAAGAACCCGCAATTCGAAGGTCAGACCAAAACGCGGCTCGGGAATCCGGAGGCCAAAAGCGCGGTCGAAGCGAGCGTTAATGAAAAACTTTCTGGATTCCTCGAGGAGAATCCGCGTTATGCGAATATTATTGTCAATAAGGTGAAATCCGCAGCACGATCGCGTCTTGCCGCGAAAAAGGCCCGTGAACTGACCCGCCGCAAATCGCTCCTCGAAAGCGAAACGCTCCCTGGGAAACTGGCTGATTGTTCTTCGACTGATCCGAATGAATGCGAAGTGTTTGTCGTTGAGGGTGACTCGGCCGGGGGAAGCGCTAAACAGGGACGCGACCGGCGCTACCAGGCGATCCTGCCGTTGCGCGGAAAGATCCTCAACGTGGAGAAGAGCGGTCTCAATAAGATACTCAGTAATACCGAGATCAGAACACTGATCAGCGCAATCGGGTGCGGGATCGGTGAGGACGATTTCGACGTCTCCAAGGTCCGGTATAAAAAGATCGTCATTATGACCGATGCTGATGTTGATGGAGCTCATATCCGGACACTTTTATTGACTTTTTTCTTCCGGTTCATGAAAGATCTCATCGATGCCGGTAACATCTACATTGCCCAACCACCCCTGTACCGAGTGCGCCAGAACAAAAAGGAATCCTATTTTTATGGTGATGACGAATTGCAAAAGTTCCTCAAGAAAAGCGACTCAAGCAAGGCGCCGGATATCCAGCGTTATAAAGGTCTCGGGGAAATGAATCCCCAGCAACTCTGGCAAACAACGATGGATCCTGAAAAAAGAATGCTCAAAAAGGTAACGATGGAAGATGCCGCGGAAGCCGACCGTTTATTCTCGATCCTCATGGGCGGGGAGGTTGAACCACGCCGTCAATTCATCGAAGAAAATGCAAAGTACGTTGAAAATCTGGACGTCTGATAAGGAGGTTTGATGGAACGGATCGCACTGTTACAAGAACTGACCGATGCATTTGGAACATCCGGGTATGAATCAAGCGTTGTCGAAATCCTCAAAGCGAAAATGAGCGATCATACCGATATCACACAGGATCGGATCGGCAGCATTATCGCTAAGAAAAAAGGAGTGAGCGATCGGCCCAGGATCATGTTCGCCGCACACATGGATGAAATCGGCTTCATCGTCAAGGAGATTACAAAGGAAGGCTTCATAAAATTCATCCCGATCGGTGGCTGGTATGCGGGCAATCTGCCCGGTCTGCGCGTGAAACTCAGGACCAAGGAGGGCATGATGATACCCGGGGTCATCGGACTGAAGCCGATACATGATCTGTCGCCGGAAGAGCGCAATAAAGTACCTGATGTAGAGAAAATGTACATTGATATCGGCGCGACCGCGGGGTTCGACGTAAAGGAGAAATTCGGCATACGACCGGGTGATCCTATCATTCCCGATTCCCCATTCGTACATATGGAGAACAAGGATTTGCTCATGGCAAAGGCATTCGACGACCGTATTGGCTGTGCTTTATTGATCGATCTTCTCAACAATATCATCGCGCTCGAACACCCGAACACGGTCTTTCTTACGGGTACGGTACAGGAGGAGGTCGGACTTCGGGGTGCCAGGACAGCAGCGAATGTAGTCGCCCCGGATATCGGTTTTGCCCTTGATGTCAGTATCTGCCGGGATACGCCGGGAAATGAAAATGATGCATCGGAAAAATTGGGAGCCGGTGTCGGGATCCTGATTTACGATCGGACCATGGTCCCGCATACGAAACTACGCGATTTTGTGTGTGAACTGGCCGCCCTCAATAATATTCCCTACCATTTCACATCGATCAAAGGGGGGTATGATACAGGTGCGATCCACGTATCGAACTTCGGGGTGCCATGTCTTGCGCTCGGTAT
>JAFGPO010000059.1 GCA_016936155.1 Caldifarciminota bacterium | reverse complement strand
GCGGCCGTGGGACAGTACGCGCGCAGCATTCTCGAAGGCCTGGCAATGAGCTACCAATGCACGCTCGATAAGATACGAAGAGTGCAGAACCAATCAATCGCGACGATCCATATTGTCGGGGGAGGTGCCAGGAATGCGCTTCTCTGTCAGATGACCGCGAATGCCACGGGTATCCCCGTGGTTGCTGGCCCGGTCGAAGCGACTGCAATAGGCAATGTGCTCGTGCAGGCAATGGCTGCCGGACACATCGCTTCCCTCAATGAGTTGCGCGCGATAGTGCGCAATTCCTTCCCGATCAAAACGTATTCACCATGCGATGAAGATATATGGAAAGAACAATTCCAGCGTTTTCAAACCATGAGAGAATCATGTAATGCCACTGAGGAGTGTTGATATGGAACATACGATTAACGGCGCATATGAATCCGCGCGGGATAACTATGCGAGGCTCAATGTCGATACGGACAAAGTTCTTGAACTGCTGGGAGCCCAGGCGATATCGATCCAGTGCTGGCAGGGCGACGATGTCCGCGGCTTTGAAAAAATGGATTCCAGTGCAGCAAGCGGAGGTATTCAGGCAACTGGCAGTTATCCGGGTAAGGCGCGGACTATCCACGAACTTCAACAGGACCTTGAAAAAGCGCTCACACTCATTCCAGGAACGCACCGGATCAATATTCACGCTATGTACGGTGAATTTCACGATTCCGTCGTGGACCGTGACGCGATCGAGAAGCGGCATTTTCAAGGGTGGATCGACTGGGCACGTGCCCTGGGCCTTGGACTGGACTTTAACGCGACATTGTTCCGGCACCCAAAGGCGGACAGCGGTTTTACCCTGAGCAGCAAAGACCCGGGCATACGGCGTTTCTGGGTTGAGCATGTGAAGCAGTGCCGCAGCATCGGCGCCGCGATCGGCAAAGAGTTATCCGGATTCTGTATTCACGATCTATGGATCCCGGATGGGATGAAAGACACATGCATTGACAAGTACGGGTATAGGGCATTGCTAAAACGATCGCTTGATGACATTTATGCGGTCCGTTATGACGATCATTTGAAGGACGCGGTGGAATCCAAGCTGTTCGGGATCGGGAGCGAATCGTTCGTTGCCGGTTCGCATGAATTCTACCTGGGCTATGCGATCACGCACGATATCATGGTATGCCTGGACATGGGTCACTTTCATCCGACCGAATCGATCGCCGACAAGATTACTGCGATCCTGCAGTTCTCGCCCGGGATCATGCTCCATGTAAGCCGGGGCGTGCGCTGGGACAGCGACCATGTCGCGGTCCTTGATGATCAACTGCGCGATGTAACCCAGGCCCTTGTGCGGGCTCAAGCGCTCGATCGAGCACATATCGCCCTCGATTATTTTGATGCCTCGATCAACCGTATCAGTGCCTGGGTTATCGGGGCGCGTGCGACCCTGAAGGCGCTGCTCTATGCATTGCTCGAGCCGACCGATGTGCTCATCAAACATGAAACAACCGGGGACTATACGGCACGGCTTGCCCTGCTCGAGGAGCTGAAGACGCTGCCTTTCAATACTGTCTGGGACAGGTTTTGTTTATTGCATAATGTGCCGTTTGAGAATGCCTGGTTGAACGAAGTACGGCACTATGAACGTGAGGTGCTCTTGAAGCGAACCTGATCTTTACAATGCTTCCTCTATCCAGGGAGGTAGTTTTCCCGACCGGACCAGCTCTTTGATGAGTTCCGGCATGCTTACAAATTGCCTCATGCACAGTTCGTATTCCTCCCTGGTAAGGTGCGTTGTCCGCGGCAAGCAGAAGAGGAACATGCCCTCTTTCGATGCCATGAGATGTTTCATCTTGTCACACGGGAATTCATCACATTCAACGCAGCTGTTAACGCCTTTTTCTTGAGCGCAGGGACGCGCTTTGCACTGTTGGTCCGCAACCTTACCCTCGTTCTTGCACCCGGCGCAAAACACGTTCTCGGCAGTGTAGTGCTGGTGACCAAAGAATTTCTTCCAGCCGTCAACGAGCTTCTGCCGGATAGCTGGATCCGGGGAACGTGCAGCACACAAATAGCAGCGGTATCCGCAATAGCCTGTCATTTTGTCCATTTTAGTTCTCCTTGTCCAGATAGTGTACATCCGCGGCACATAAAATCAAGATACGTTCATCGGGTAATGTCATTGACATACGACCCGGATTCTGGATAATGATGGTCTATTGTGAAAAGAGAGCATGTGGCGTCGGAACAGATTGTGTTGAATAGAGGAGGTTGTACATGAAAAAACTGGGATCCTGCACCATACTTCTGTTTACATTGATCATGGTGCGCATTTGTAATGGTATGACGGTTGAAGAATATCTGGGAGAGGCGGATGAACGCATGAGCCTCAAGGCGTATGACGGCGCGATCGAGATCCTGGAACAGGGGATCAAAGAGTATCCAGAAAGTTCCGCGCTGTACACGAAACTGGGCGTGTTCTACGGTATCAAGGTTCAGATGATCAACGATTACTCAAATATCTTTAAAGCGATACTCGGCGTGTTTGACCTGTGGGATAAAGCGCTCGATCTGGAACCGGGGAATATGGAAGCTCGTTTTCAACGGGGCGTGTGGGGAGTGAACGTGCCCAAGTTCCTTGGCCGGATCGAACAGGGCATCCTGGATCTTGATACGATCATAAAGATCCTTCATCAATCCGAGGATCCAGAAGTGTATGAACAATTGATCATGGCCTACTATTACCTCGCCTATGGTTTGCAGCGTATCATGGCGCTCAACGAGGCGTCAGAACTATATAATGCAGTGATCGAGAATTCCCCGGAAACGGATCTTGCACAGGGTGCACGGCAAAATCTCGTGAGGATAAAAGAATATGAAACCTGGCAAAACAGGGAGAACGAAAAAAAGCAACCGGATAATGAGACTATTTCCCGTCTGCGTACAAAATTGCAGAATGAGCCGGATAACATCGAAATGCTCCTTGCCCTGGCGCGGGAATACCGTGCGATCGACCGGCATGAAGATGCGGTCATGGTGCTGCAGCATGCCCAGGATGTTGATTGGGCGAATCCGGATGTGTACCGGGCGCTTGCGCTCGTATTCAGCGATATGAGCAAACGGGGATACGATCCGCGGATCGCCCTGGACACTGACTACCGTACTGACCTTGTGTTCGAAACAGTCCGCGCCCTGGACATGGCCGTCCAGCTGGATCCGGATGACATGGGGTTACGGTACCTGCGCGGCATTGTGAGCGTCGAGATGCCGTTCTTCACCGGCACGCTCGAACAGGGCATGGAGGATCTTGATCTTGTTTTACAGAATAGTGAGGATCCCAGTGTGCAGGCAGAGGCCCTCTATTACCTTGGTCGGGCATACCAGAAAAAAGCCGTGATGTATTGGGGGCAGGTCGTCACAGGATTTTCGGACCAGCACGCGACAGAAGCTGTGTTCAACGAACTCGTGCCCAGGATACCGCGATTCGATCCAGCAGATTATAAAAAACCCTATGTTACCATCGATTTTCTACTTGGGTTCAAGGACGAACTTCCGCCCCAGATCGCGGTTTGGATCGAGCGTGAGACTGGTGAATTCGTAAAAACGATTTATGTATCGGGTTTTAGCGGGTACGCCAAAGAGCAGCAGATCAACCTGCCAACGTGGGCGAGTTCATCGAAGTTCATGGATACTGATGGCGTGACCGGAGCGAGTATCGATCTCGGTCATCATCTCTATATATGGGACCTGAAGGACGATGAAGCCAATACGG
>JAFGPO010000058.1 GCA_016936155.1 Caldifarciminota bacterium | reverse complement strand
GCCTTTGATATCGCAAATATTATATTCATGGATAACTGTGGATTCTGGCTGCCTGTGTATCACTACAATATTTTCGGCGATCCCGCACTCCAGCAATTCGGCCGGACCGTCGCGGTCAATGAACAGAAACACGATCAGGCATTGACAATGTTCACTGTATCTCCAAATCCATCACACGGGAACGTGACGATCACATTCAATTGCAAACCTGCGAGGGAAACCGCCCTAACGATCTACGACGCCGCGGGCCGCTGTATCCGGCACTATGACTATCCGGCTATCGGGCCTGCTGAATATCTCGTGTGGTCTGGCAAAGACGCACAGGAACGCACAGTACCGACTGGTGTGTACTTCATACTATTAGAAACAACAGAACAGCGAGCAGTACAGAGAGCAGTACAGAAGATCGTCATAACCCGCTAATCCCCGGGGACGGTGCAAGACTCTGTGACATTCCCTGGATGAAAAACAGGAGCAGGATTTCATATCACACCCCGCGCACTGGGCAGTGCATGCCTCAGTAACCGCGCTGCGTGCCCATTTCCTTGACTGGGCGTTTTTTCTGGATATAATAGTTGACTGGAGTTTCTATGGCAACAATGAAGGCAGTAGTTAAAACCGCGCCTGGACCAGGCGCTGAATTGATGGACGTTGAAATTCCTGCTCCGGGTCCCAATGACGTACTCGTGAAGGTCCTCGCAACATCGATTTGCGGTACTGATCTTCATATTTTTGAGTGGAACGAGTGGGCCCAAAATCGTATCAAGAACCTGCCTCAGACCATGGGACATGAACTCTGCGGTGAAGTCATTGAACGGGGCACGAACGTCTCACACATACAGGTCGGTGATATCATATCAGCCGAAACCCATATCGCATGCGGGCATTGCTTTCTCTGTCATACCGGAAACGCGCATATTTGTATTAACAGCCGTATTTTCGGTGTCGATGTCAACGGCGTGTTCGCCGAGTATGGGATCGTACCAGCAACCAACGCGTGGATCCTCGATAAAAAGATCCCGCGCGATTATGCGTCGGTCATGGAACCACTCGGTAATGCTATCCACACCGTGCTTGCCGGTGAGATCAACGGCTGCACCGTGCTCGTGACCGGATGTGGTCCGATCGGAATCATGAGCGTAGCCGTGGCGCGCATCTGTGGAGCGACCAAGATTTTTACGACCGAGTTGAATGATTACCGGCTGCAACTCGCAAAAAAAGTCGGTGCGGACTTCACGGTCAACCCGGCAAAGGCGGACATCGTTGAAAAGGTCAGAGAACAAACCGACGGCCTTGGTGTGGACGTGGTTCTTGAAATGTCTGGTGCTCCCCAGGCTATTCAACAGGGATTCAATTGCCTGCGCCCTGGTGGACGCTTTTCGATCCTCGGGATACCGGATAAACCCATGGTGGTTGATTGGGGCAAAGATATCATTTTCAAATACGCAACTGTCCAGGGAATTAACGGACGCTTGATGTTCTCTACATGGCACAAAACCGCGCGCTTCCTGAGTTCTGGTCGTCTTGATCTGGAACCCATAATAACTCACCGTTTCCGCCTTGAGGAATTCGAAAAAGGCATGGAGTTGATGCGATCAGGCAACTGCTGTAAGGTTTTACTCTATCCTCAGTCAAAAGAATAGTGTTACAGGGCATTGGCATTGATATCATTGAAACAGGGCGTTTCCAGACACTTGAAGATAAAGATGCATTCCTCACTACGGTATTCACCAAGAAGGAGATCGAACACGGACGCAATGAACATGATCCAGACATGCACTGGGCAGTGCTCTTCACCTGCAAGGAAGCGATCTTGAAAGCGTTAGCGCTCGGTCTTTCCTGCGGATCCTTCTGGCACGATATCGTGCTCGAACCCGCGCACACCGTATCCGTTACCGGACACGTGGAGACCCTTCTCACACCAGAACGCACGATCAACCTCACTCACGCCCATTCTCGGAAGTATGCAATAAGCTGCGCCCTCATCAACACCTAAAAGGAGGTGGCATGAGCAATATCGGTTCATATGAAAGTAAATATGAGAATTTTGATTGGGATATATCAAAAAAAGAATTGGAGTATGGTAAGGATGGTATGTATAATCTTGCCTATTACTGCTCCGACCGTATTTGTGAACAGGGTCATGGTAAACAAACAGCCCTGATATGGGAAGGGTTCAAAGGCGAAACTAAACAGTACACCTTTGACCAAGTCAGAGTCTTCAGCAATGTATTTGCGCATTTCCTCAAGGATAAAGGCATTAAACCCGGAGACCGTGTATGTTTATTCATGGACCGAATACCGGAACTATACATCTCGTTCCTGGGTATACTGAAAACCGGGGCGATCGTACAGCCTTTGTTCTCGGCGTTCGGCGAAGATGCCCTGTTCACGCGTCTTGATGATGCGCGTACAAAAGTGGTCCTTACAACGGTCAAGCATGTAAGAAAAATCCGCCGCATACGGGAAAAATTACCGGAACTCTCCCTTATCATTGTAGTCGACGCAGGCGAGAAGAAATTATCTGAGAATGAAATCGCCTTTTCCATGGAAACCCTCCCGAAACAAGAAAATTTCGAAATTCATAAAGCAGGACCTGAAGAACCATCGGTCCTGCATTATACATCGGGTACGACCGGTAAGCCAAAAGGCGCCCAGCATGTCCACTCCTCGATAATCGCCCAGTACATCACGGCCCGGTGGGCACTCGACATCACACCCGAGGATATTTACTGGTGCACTGCGGATCCCGGGTGGGTCACGGGCACGAGTTACGGTATTATCGGACCATGGTCCATCGGAGTCACTCAGGTGATCCTTGATTCCGGATTCAGTAGTGAAAAATGGTACAAGTTCATCCAGAAACATAAAGTAACTGTATGGTACACGGCACCGACCGCGATCCGCTTGCTCATGAAAGACGGTACGGATCTTGTCAAACAGCATGATATGTCTTCATTGCGTTACATGATCAGCGTCGGTGAACCGCTCAATGCTGAAGCCGTGATCTGGTCAAAGGATACATTCGGCATGCCGTTCTATGACTCGTACTGGCAGACCGAGACCGGAGCGATCGTTATCACCAATTTCCCGGGGATGGAAGTCAAGCCCGGATCCATGGGTAGACCATTCCCTGGTATCACGGCCACGGTCCTTGATCTTCGCACATTCCAGCCGATCACCAAGACCGGTACGGTCGGTCTCATCGCCCTGAAACCGGGATGGCCGTCAATGTTCCGCACTTACTGGAACAACAAAGAAATGTATGAAAGTAAATTCAAGAACGGCTGGTACATATGCGGCGACCGGGCAAGCATCGATGCGGATGGATACTACTGGTTCGTGGGCCGGGACGACGACGTCATCAATACTGGCGGACACCTGGTCGGACCGTTCGAGATCGAGTCCGCGCTTTTAGAACATGAAGCAGTCGCCGAATCCGCCGCGGTTGGCAAACCTGACCCGGTGAACATGGAGGTTGTCAAGGCATTCGTTGCCCTGAAACCCGGATTTGAGCCGAGCGCGGATATCGAGCTGAGTATCATGAATTTCATACGCAAGAGACTCTCGCCCCTTGCCATGCCCCAGGAAATCGAGTTCGTGGATTCACTTCCAAAAACACGGAGCGGCAAGATCATGCGCCGGCTCCTGCGCGCCAAGGAATGGGGAGAGGAAATCGGCGATACCTCGACCCTGGAAAATGACTGAACAGCAGGGAATAAAAAGCGTATCAGCGGATCAGAAGATCAGCACGCAGCATATCAGCAACCCGGCGGATCAGATTATACCTGGTATTCTGATGTTCTGATATGCCTCTATTTCTCTTTTTTGGGATTTGGAATTTATCGCTTTTATAAGGAGGTTGTATGAGTGAAGATTTGAAAAAGACGATCATTGACTACGTAAAACATGAGTACCTGGAAGAAGAGGATGCTGAAGAGGTCGACGAGAAGACGCCGCTTATCTCAAGTGGTATCGTTGATTCTTTTTCCATGGTATCTTTGAAGACATTCCTTGAGAAGAAATTCGATATCAAGATCCCGGATGAGAAAGCGACAACCGATGCCTTTGATTCAGTGGATAATATCATTGCCCTGCTCAAAGAATTCAACGTGACATAGGAGGCGGGATGGCATTCAGCAATCAAGCAAAGGAACACTTTAGCGGCGAAATCAAAGGTATCAAGGAAGCCGGGACCTTCAAGGAGGAACGGTTCATTGAATCACCCCAGGCTGCGAACATCAAAGTCGAGTACCCGATCGGCACGGACACGAAAGAGGTGCTGAATTTCTGCGCGAACAACTATCTTGGATTATCAAGTCACCCGGACGTGGTTAAAGCGGCCCACGAGGGATTGGATTCCCGGGGCTACGGCATGTCATCGGTCCGCTTCATTTGCGGAACACAGGATATCCATGATGAACTGGAAAAAAAACTCACGGAATTTCTGGGAACCGAAGCCACAGTGCTTTTTGCTTCGTGCATGGATGCGAACGCCGGTGTCTTTGATGTGGTGCTTGATAAGGAAGATGCAATGATCGCGGACCGTTTGGTGCATGCATCGATCGTGGATGGAATGCGTTTGTGCAAGGCACAACTTTATAATTATAAACACATGAACATGGACCACCTTGAAGAGAAACTCAAGGAAACACAGAACTGCCGTTTCCGTATGATCATCACTGACGGTGTCTTTTCCATGGACGGCGATATCGCCCCGCTCGATAAAATCGTCGAATTGGGCGAAAAATACGATGCCATGGTCATGGTCGATGATTCCCACTCAACCGGATTCATGGGCAAGACCGGACGGGGTACGCATGAACACTGCGGTGTTTTTGGGAAGATCGACATCATTACGACAACCCTGGGCAAAGCACTCGGCGGCGCGTC
>JAFGPO010000057.1 GCA_016936155.1 Caldifarciminota bacterium | reverse complement strand
TTCATAGCGGACCTCCTTTTTTGAGAATAATATCAATCTATTATACGGGTCCGCTATTTAATTTCAACAGCCGATGGGACATTCTCTCTTAAGGAATTTGGGTATTTTGTTCTTACTGGTAAGGTGTTTTTGTATTTATGACTCTTAGGTGTTTACCTAAGGAAGGAGGTTTTATGAGAACATGGATACGATCCATGGCGATATTGATGATCGCGGTCCTCGTTATACCAATGGTCGGTTTGGCTGAGGATATGAAAGATGCACCGGTGAAAAAAGAAGTAGTAAAACTTAAGTATAAGAACATCCAGGACGAGCTGAATCCTGATTTCGATTATCTCGCGGATATCGGGGAGATGATCGATAATGGCCGTTATCAAAAAGACGGCCACGATCTGCTCGCGGCGGCCATGTTGTTGAGTATGGCTGAGAAGACAAGCAATAAGACAAGCCAGTATATCACGGCTGCGGCGCTGCTCGAAGAGGTGGGGGAGCTGGCTCAGGGGCAGAAGAATGCCGAACTGGCAAAGGCGTTGTCTGATTTTTATGCCGGCACCTTTTATAGAGCGAACAAGGCAAAAGCGGATGAATTTGCGAAACTCGCAAAGGAATTCGAAGCAACCGCATCAGCAACACGCGGGTACGGTTGGGTAAAGGTCGAAAACTTCACGTCCTATTTTGTCGATGTGTACATTGATGACTGGTATGAGGGGCGCGTGTACAGCGGCTACTATTCGTACTTCAAGATATGGGAAGGTGAAACCGAACTCTATGCCGAAGCACCCTATACTGAACCCTACAATTGGTACTGGGGTCCGCGCTTCATCGATCTCTACGAAGACGAAACGTATACCTGGACCATTACTGACTAATCGACGTAAGGGGCGCTGCATTATGCAGTGCCCCGGTTTGTTCTCTTCGGAGTATTCATGAACAAAAAAAGTGTTGTATTAGTGATCGCCGGTCTATCGCTGCTTGCTGCACAGGGAACAGGGCAGGGTCCTTCATTCGTCCTGGCGCTCAGTGAGGAGAGGTGTTTATGATCATATGTATTGTCGTATTCGCCATGTACACGGGATCTTCAGTGGACATTGCTCAGGATTACTTTCTACGCGGTTCAGAATATGCGGATCAAGGTGATTATGCCCGGGCGATCGGGGAATACAATAAAGCGGTTCATCTGGAGCCCACGTATGGCGTGTACCGGTTCGTTCTCGGCAGCGCATACCTTAAGGAAGAAAATTACCGCGAAGCACTCGTCCATTTGAAAAAAGCCGTGCTCTACAACCCGGGATTCACGGATGCATACTATTTGATCGAAAACGCGTATACCCGTCTTGATAAAATCGACCAGGGGATCGAATATTTCAAAGGCGAGCGGCAATTGCATCCCGACCGCGTTGATATCGTCATCAATCTTGGCCACCTTTACTATCAGGAAAAAGATGTCGATGGGGCGATGCGTGAATTCAGCCATGCTCAAATGCTTGATCCGGAGGACCCGATACCCTATGTTGGCATGGGCGTCGTTGCCCTGTCACAGGGTAATGATACGGCTGCTGAGTCGCTCTTTACAAGTGCCCTTGCACTGGATTCGCTCTATGCTGAAGCCCGCCTCTATCTTGGACTAATCTATGAACGTCAGGGATCTTTTGACGCGGCAGAGCAGGAAAAAGCGCGTGCCTATGAACTGAAACCATCGCTCAAGGATGTCGATATAAGCGGTGTGCTGATGCTGCGCGGAGAAAAAGGGGATATTCCTTTTATCGTGAGTTCCCTTGATATCATACTTGCCAAGTTAATACGGCCGGAAGTGCGTAAAGTGCTCATGGAAGAACGCAAACCATTCGATCTTAACCTCGGTCTCGGGTTTGCAAACATCAACGAGGATACGTGGCTTTCCCTGTCATCGGATCCAGAGATGGATACGGACTGGATCGGTTTGAATCTTTCATTGAATTTTCTTTTTAATAAGGAAGGGGACATCCGGACCGATGAATTCGATGCGGCGCGGATCGTGCAGCGGGTGCGGATCGGCCATCCCTATTTGCCGGTGCATGTGAGCGGTGGCGCAGTGCAGGATTATACGTTCGGGTACGGATTGATCGTCCGTAATTATTTCAATCAGGCGGATGAGAATAACCGGAAGATCGGGGGTATGTTTGCACTCCAGAACAGCGCGAATACGATCGGTGTGCAGGGTATGGTGAACAATGTCAATTTCAGCGAAGTGATGGGAGCGCGTGCCTTTGCTGGACGCTGGGCGCCGGGTCCGGAGGATTTTCTCCAGCGGTTCGAGTGCGCCGGTACGTTCGTGCAGGATGCCGAGTATGATCTTCAGATCATCGGGGGAGACCTGCTCTGCTACGTCGCGTCGCGCGGGACATTCCACTTCCTGATCGCCAGCGAGTTCGCAAAGATACTTGATCATGGCATGGGCAACACTTCGGGGCTATTGCTCCACATCGGCGGTGTTTCGAGCCGCGATGTCTCTTTTTCCCTGTTCGGCGGCGGGTTGTTCTTGAGCGAAGACTTTGTGCCAGCACCATTCGATGCATTCTATGAGAAGAACCGGAAACTGTACGACACGACCTTGACCGGTGTTCTGCTCGCCGCCTATGACAGCAGCACTACTGGTTTGTATGCCATGGCCGGCATGCAGGCCGGCCCGGTCATGACCATTGCGCTCGATTTCCAGAGCGTTACCGATATCCCGGAGAGCAATATTTTTTCTGCGCGCGCGGTCGTCGGTGAACAACTGCCATATGTCAGACTGCAGGCTTTCTTTTACCGGTATAATTTCAGTGATATCGCTTCTTTGTTCGAACAAGACGAGAATACGTACTTGGCCGGCCTCGCTGGGATCAAGTTGAACCAGTTCCTTTCTGTAAATGTGCTCTACGAAAACACATACGCGTGGCAGGAATCAAGCGGCTCTTATGAAGTGCAGCAGAAATTCTCGCCGTTCATTCAATTCGGGACGACATTCTGAAGAAACAACGCCCGATGAATCCCGTTGCATAAGAATACAACTGTCCAGGAAGAAATATTTTATGCCAACATATGAAACGGGATGAATCGGGCATATACAGGAATCGAGTGAATCCCCTCTCCCTGCTGAGGGAGAGGGTCAGGGTGAGGGTGCTCTCAAGCATCCACGATTGCCAACCATCTTCCATCCTTTTGTTCCGCCCTTGACACCCATGCCAATATGAATATCATTCTACCAGTATGAAACAGATAACACCGTTGTTTTTGTTGGTATTTGCCATCATCGCCTGTAATGACCTTCCAGTCGGGGAGGATGAACTCAATGCACGCGGCGATTTCGATATTCAGGAGATCCTGTTGCCCCGATACAGTACGCTCACTGAATTCAACCGGTATTTCACTGTCGGTTCCTCGCGCAATCTTGCTATCGGCAAAAACGATGACTATGAATCTCGCATTCTCCTTGATTTTGCTTTTCCGGATACGACCTATACTGGTTTGGATGAGATCAAACTTATATTGCGCCGTAACCTGAATCTGGACGAAGATACGCTCGTCTTCAGCGTCCATTTGTTGTCAGGGGCGTTTGAAGAAGCGGTGGTCAATTGGTATCAGCGGACCAATAATGAATGGTGGGACAGCGCAGGCGGCGATTTTACCGGCGATTCCCTGTGCTGTGTTACGATCGTTCATGATTCAGTCGTCGTATATTTCAACAACAGCCAGTTCGCGGATATCCAGGCAGCCCAGGGCATCATCCTTATCCCCCAGGACACGGGATTCGTGTATTTCAATGCCAAGGAAAGCGGCGTGAGCCCGGAATTCGTGATCATAAAGAACGAGGATGAAACTTCCTTTGCTCTGGCCGGCGACGCTTACATCATTACCGGTCCAGAACCCTTTTATATTGAGAACTGGATCGGTTCCGGATTTCCATTCCGGAATTACGCGAAGTTCGTCTTTGATTCGCTCCTTTTGGATAAAAAAGCAGTATTTGCGGAATTGACATTCGCGGTCGAAGAACGGTTCGCATACCGAGATACGATCGAAATCGGAATAAAACAACTGCTCGAACCGATCGACGATTTTAATACGTCTATCGGGCCTTTTATCGCGCTCGACAAATATGCATTGAGCGATACCTTGATCACGATCGACGTAGTCAAACATGTTCAGCATCTTATCGATCACCCTGATTCGAATTTTGGATTCTTCATTATTTTATCTCCTGAAAACTATGATGTCGCATATCTTAAAATACGGGATGGTTCTCATACACTGAAAGTGGGTTACATTGAACCGCCGAAAGAACGCGCGGAGTAGCGCATGAATTTCATGATTCTTTTGCTGACGGGTGCATCGCTTTTTTCGATCGATGGCTTGGGCCAGGATATGAGCGTGTTCCAGGCGCCATTCATGTATATCGGCAAATATGCGCGTATCGAATTCACGGTGCGTCCAGAATGGACACTTCTTCGCCAGGAGAGCGATATACGTTCGGTCTTCTGGTCCAATCCATTCCAGTTCTATATTACAGCGCCCGTATACCGGGGATTCGCAATCGCGGCAGGCAACCGTGAGCGTTTTAATCAGAATTTCGATGTCCACCTTGCCAATGATGATCTGCGGTTGCATGTGATCAGCCGCGGCGGGGTGGAGGAGGTCTTCGGAGGCGTGGGCTACAGGCTCCCGCTCGGAGAACTTGTCGTGCAGGGATCCTATCTCTTTGGGAATACGTATGAAACATGGGATTATGCGATCGGTGATTACAATCTGGTGGATACCTTCCTGTATGCATATACCGGTGCGGTCTTGGCGGCCGGAGTCACCACTAAATACCTGTCATGTTATTTTGAAACATTCGGTACCCTCGATATGACAAAACCCTCAATGGATACGACCTTTGACCTGCCGCAGCGTCTTGGCGTAGGTGTTCATGCCCCTGCGCTTGGAGGGCGTGTTTCGGCTGCATATGAGTACTCATGGTGGCAGGAAGAGTATGGATTCCGTGCTCCCCATCGTTTCTCGATCGCGTACGACAGAGATACATACGGATTTGGATACCGGTTTAATCCGTGGTATCTTGAGCGCGTCCGCGAACACGGTATTGACCTTTCGTATAAAATCCCGCTCCCGTACCTGGGGATGATGCGGTTGCATCTTGACTGTGCCCTGCGTCAAACCGATAATGCGCAGGAATTTATGATTGCGCCCCAGATCGAGCTGTCGATCCGCGAATTGTTCGTGCGAAGACGGAAATAGAAGGCATAAGATGTCAGAGAAAGGGCATGAGAAGTCTTTAGAAGGCGAAAAGAGGGCTCGAGAGGAAGAAGGTGGTAGAGGTAGGCGTGCGAGCACAACGCAGAGACCGATCAATAACCACTGAGCATTTATCGTTCTATATAATAACATGAAACAAAAAATTCTGTTGCTCGATGATGAAGAGAGTCTGATCAAGTGGCTGTCGTATGCGCTTGAGCAAAAAGGCTACAGTGTTTTTTCGACCACTGAACCCGAACATGCGCTCACCACGCTACGCCAGGAGAAATTCGACGGCATAATAAGCGATATCCGGATGCCGGGCATGTCCGGGTTCGATTTTCTAAAAAAAGTGCGTACCATATACCCGCGCGTTCCAGTGATTTTTATCACGGCGTATGGATCGATCGAATCCGCGATCACCGCCCTGCGCGACCGGGCAAGTGACTACATTCTAAAACCGTTCTCTATTGAAGAGATGGTTGTGCGACTCCGTGAGAATCTGCGCCGAAAAGACGAAGATCAAACCAGTATTATTGGAACGAGCAAACAGATAAAGGAAGTATTGGCACTAACCAATAAGGTTGCGACTACGGATACGACGGTTTTGATCCTGGGTGAATCCGGCACGGGCAAGGAGCTTATCGCGCGCGAGATCCATAAACGCTCGAACCGCGCAAAAAATAAATTCGTCAGCATTTCATGCGCTGCCCTGCCTGAGACATTGCTCGAGAGCGAATTGTTCGGCTATAAGAGAGGTGCCTTCACCGGCGCGAACAGCGATAAGGACGGCTTGTTCAAGATCGCGGATAAGGGTACGTTTTTCCTCGACGAGATCGGCGACGCGCCATCGACCATACAGATGAAACTCTTGCGCTTCCTTGAAGAAAAGACCATTACCCCGCTTGGATCCACCCAGGAATTGGGCGTGAATGTGAGGCTGATCGCGGCATCGAACAAGGACCTCATGGCTGAGGTGAAAAAAGGCACTTTCCGGGAAGACCTTTACTATCGTCTTAACGTCATCCCCGTGGTCCTACCGCCTTTGCGCCAGCGCACCCATGATATACCGATCCTGGCGGACTTTTTTCTCGACAGCATATGCGCGCAGGAGCATCTGGGTGAGAAGAAATTCTCCGATGCCACGCTTGATTTTTTGAAGAAATATCCGTGGCCCGGGAATATCCGGGAGTTGAAACATATCGTGGAACGTGCCGCGATCCTGAGTGAATCATACTATATTAACATCGAACACCTTGGACTGCCGATCGTAGCAAAGGGAAAACAAAAAAGCCTGGATCAGCTCCAGGAACAGGAGATCCGGACCGTGCTTACAGAGTGCGGGGGTAATGTCACCAGGGCAGCCAGGGTACTGGGCGTAGGCAGGGCGACATTGTACAGGAAACTCAGGGAGTACGATACCAGAGGCAAAAAACCCAGGAAGAAACGCCGCGGTAAAAACCGCAGACAGTGATTGGATGGAACATGGATTATGGTTGGGGAAGCGGGAAACTACCAGAGCAGGGAGCAAAGAACATGGGGAAGAGAGTTATGACAGACAGGGGAAATACCGATTGTTTAGATCATTCAAATGAGACTTAAGTGTCTCAGTTTGAGACAGTGGGAATGGTGTGAGACATGTCAGGACGAAAAATCGATGAAAAATCGAGGGTTTCTCGTGTTGTTGCTGGCATGGATATTGCGTAATATATAAGTAAATGGTCTTTAAAAACATATGTGTTGACAAATCCTAAAATATGGATAGGATTTCATAGGCTTTTCGTTTTCTTGATTGTGCCTGAAAGCCTTTGGGTGTTCCGGGTTGCTTAGGTAACCATTCCAGTGCTCAGGCATAGCGTAACATTAGATGAAAAATGATGAATTCATAGTATTCAGACCTATAAAGGAGGTATACGATGAGAAAGGGTTTCACTCTTATCGAACTCATGGTCGTGGTCGTGATCATCGGCATCCTTGCCGCGATCGCTATCCCGAATTTCATGAGAATGCAGCAGAGGGCAAAAGAGTCCTCAACAAAGAACAATATGCACACGTTGCAATTGACAGTCGAGGATTTTTCGACCCTGAACAACGGTGCGTATCCTTCAGACAATACGGTCCCGACCAGTGAATCCAACGAGACACTGGAAGACCTCAAACCAGGCGGCGCAGCTGGAAGCTGGCCGAATAACCCGTTCACAGGTCAGCCGGTTATTATTGCCTGGGCCCCTGGGCAGATTGCGCCGTTTGTTGCATCCGACCCTGACATGCCCCCGGGCGAGATCGAATATATGAACGATGCGACCGGTGGTCTGGCTGATGGGCAGTCATACGCTATTTTCGGCGGTGACGCGGATGACACCAACGGTTCAAATCTGGCGATCGTTCTGAAGAACTATTAATCGCTGCATTGATGATTGGCTCCCGGTGCGGGAAGACCAAACCGGGAGCTTTTTTTTGAAAAGAAAGGCATTGAAATGCAGGTAAACCAGACCGGGAGGGGAGGATTCACACTCATTGAACTCATGACCGTGGTCGTGATCATCGGCATCCTTGCCGCGATCGCGATCCCGAATTTCATGAACATGCAGCGCCGGGCAAAAGAAGGATCGCTCAAAGGGAACATGCACACGCTCCAGCTGCTCGTCGAGAATTTCGCCTGCCTGAATGACGGAGGCTACCCGGCTGACAATACCGCAGTTACGCTCCATACAAACGAGACCCTGGAGCATTTGAAACCAGGGGGCATAACATCCGGCTGGATGACCAATCCGTTCACAGGCCAGCCGAC
>JAFGPO010000056.1 GCA_016936155.1 Caldifarciminota bacterium | reverse complement strand
ATCTCCGATCTCGGTGGCGATCAGCCCTCCACTTTCCACGCTAATTGACAAGCATAACAAAATATGTAATCATGTAATGGACCGTCCTTACCGTTTGCAAGCAGAGAATTGTCTCAACCAACATCATGCGTAATGCATAAAGTTTTCGCTGATCGTTGAAGAGCATTTACTGTTGCTTAAATAGATGTTTTACTTCGTTCTCAAAATATTCTTTAATGACCTGCCACCTGATTTTTTGCAGCATTTGTGGCATTGCGTCAGTTTCGGCATCGTCAAAAAAAACAAGACTTTTTTTTGTGCATTAGATTTGAAGCCAGTATTTTGTATTTTTTGTCATATACTTCCATTAAGTCGGATAATGCATTGCCGGCAATGCATATGAAATACAGATCGATGAAATCCCTTTTTGTCCCCCGGGAAGCGATCGCGTCCAGCTTCATTGCCGCAATATCACGAATATCAGCGATCTTAATCGACCGATGCCCATGGGGAGGATAGACTAACAGATATTGATATTTGAACAGACTGAATTTGGTCCCCATGAATTTGCCCAGGATGGTTCCTTCGGCCGTTTCTTCAACCTCAAAGGCAGCCAGATCAGCAATTTCTGCAGCCACTGATTTAGGCTCGAAATCCTTGCTTGTGAAGAAATCAAAATTAATGGAAACACGATGACCCAATTGGAGGGCGCAGGCCGTGCGACCAGCAAGATATGCATCCCGCAGAGTTACCGAGCGGCTTAATAAGGCCAGATGTTCTTTGGTGCCTTTGATGAGGACTTCTTCAAACATGGTATATTTTTTTTGGGGACATCCAGTATGACTGCCCAGAAGTTCGCGCTTCTTTTGGAATAGCCCCGATGATTGACCAGAGCTTTCTTCAGGTTCTCAGACTGGAAATGTTTGCGCATCCAATTTACCGCATGATCGTTGCCATATTCCATAATACGTTTGAGGATGAAGAGCCGATGAGTCGTTATATCAAGTTCTTCGAAATTGGTGTCCCAAAAATACTCTCGCAAGAAAACTGGCAAATTAGCCATGGATAATTATATGCAATTCAGCCGGTAAATCAATAGGATAGAATAAAAAAGCGTTGACCGCAATGCCTGCGGTATCGTAAGTGTTGGCTCGTTGACAAGTTTTCCAAAGGATATGTAATATTGCACCCTCACCCCCGGATCATGAATCCTCATCCGCCTGATCGTCCTCTGGCTTGCCTGTTGGGCAAAATTGGGGAACATCCTATTGAAATTGTTAAATCTTCACATTTCACAAAGGTGTTGTAATTGTTGTTCAACATCGTGCAGCGAACTTTGATCTTTGGATATTTTGGTAAGCATTCAGCCGACACTTATGAGGTAGTGCTGCGGGTAGCATGAAGATAATGCCCATTGATAGGAAACTTCTCTATCGCAACATTGCATGGAAATCACGGATCATTTTCCCTATGCCAATAAAGATCACCAGGAACTCCAGGCGTCCGAGAAACATGCCCATGATCTCAGTCCAGAGGATCAGCGGCGGCGCCGATGCGCTCGTTAAGCCGGTAGATAGACCTACTGTACCCAGGGCTGAGGCAAACTCAAAAAGGGATTCTTTGAGACCGTAGCCGTAAGCCGCCACGATCCCCGATCCGATTATGTATGTTGTAAGGTAGAGAAAAACGAAAGTTGCAATGCCCCAGATCCTTTGATCGCTGATGAAATCTTTGCGTTCGCCACGCCAAACATAGTTTTCCGTTACGGCGGTTCGAGGAAGGAATGAACGTTTGATCCCCCACAGAAATGCTTTGAAAAGTACATAGATTCGATATTGCTTGATCCCGCCCGCGGTCGAACACGTTCCGCCGCCGATCAGCATAAGGACAATGAGGATCAAAAATCCAAGCGAGCCCCAATTTGAGTAACTCGTGGTCGTAAATCCGGTGGTTGTCAACGCGGTAATGGTTTCAAAAATTGCCACTCGAGCGCACTTTGCCAGGGTTGAATAGATCCCGCTGCATACCAGGAGAAATAAAAGAACTGCACAAACAGGAGCTAAAATCGCCGCCAATCTCAATTCACCGCTACGGTATACTGCTTTGAACCGTCCGTGCAGGAGTAAATATGCAGTAAGATAATTCAGGCTGCCAAAGATCATCAAGACTATAGTAATTATTTCAATTATACTGGAGTTCCAGTAACCAATGCTTTCAATACGGGTTGAGAAACCACCGGTTGAGACAGCAGTAAAGGCGTGGTTTACCGCATCAAAAAGGTTCATGCCGGCAAGCCAGTATGCCAGTATCCCTGATACCGCATAGCCGCTATAAATTGTTATTACGATCTTAGCCGAAGCTAGAACATGCGGCACGAGCTGCTCGCCTCTGCCTTCGGCGGCTGAAAGACCCGGACCAGCAGGTCCGGTAATTGCCGCAAGCATGATAATTGCTAATCCGGCTCCGCCGGCCAGCTGCATTATACTACGCCAGAGCAGGATAGTGTGAGTTGCCGAGGTGACGTCGACTACCGATAAACCGGTTGTGGTCCAACCGCTGATCGATTCAAATAACGCATGGGTAAAATTCAATTTTTCAATAAGAAAAAACGGCAATGCTGAAAACAAACACACTGTGACCCAACTCAACACAACGATTACGCCGCCTTCTTGTAATGTAAGAGGAACAGAGGTGCGCGGTCGTAATATCCGCCATAACAGAAGTCCAATGCCGACAAGCATGATTCCGGGGAGAATGAATCCAAAGCAATTTGAGAGTTCATTGGGTTGGGCAAAAATCGCCAACAGAGGCGTGAACATGATCAATCCAGCGACAAAAAGTATTAAACCGACATAACAAATAATTACCCGATATTGCCGCACTAGACTATCGGCCGCCCGCATTTGCGTATGCTTAGATTCTTTCACCGGTTAATATCTTGATTACCTGCCCGTGATTTTCCGGTAAGGTCATAACGATTATTTTGTCCTTTACGTGAAGTACGGTGGAACCACGTGGCACCAGCGGTCTGTTCTTATGCACTACACTTGCAATCAGTGAATTCTCGGGAAGTTTAATGTCGCGCAATGCTTTTCCGACAACCGGAGATGACCTTCTCACAACAATTTCCGTGAGGATAATCTTTCCTTCTCCAACCGGTATGATATTGGTAATACTTTCAAGACCGGCTTTTTCTTCTATGAGCGCGGAGAGGATAGGGGTGGTAGAAATTGCCTGAACGCCAAGTTTCTGGAAAATTTCTTCATTATCAGGATCATTAACCAGTGCCAGTCTCCGTTGGACATGAAATTGAAAATCCGCCAACTGACATATAACGAGGTTATCCTCATCATTCGGGGTTATTGCAAATACGGCGTTCATGTACGAGGCTCCAGCTTCTTCCAGAATTTGTGGATCGCTACCATCGCCGTGAACGACCGTAACCTCCAGCCTCTTTGCCAACGTCCTGCATTCATCCAGCGTGCGATTAACGATTGTCACCTGGTTTCTTCTTTTTATCAAGGCTCGAGAAAGAAAATAAGCGAGTTTTCCGCCACCAATAATAAGGACTTTCATTTTTTACTCTCTTTCTTGGGAACCATCTGCGAAACTATCAAAGACTCCAGGAAAAAATCACCGACAAGTGATGTCGGGCTGAAGATTTCGATCCCCAGGGTGCGATAAACACTCTCTCTTTTTGGCTCAAATACTCGTGCCATGACCTTTGGGACATGAAAGATTTTCTGAGCGACCTGGGAGACCATTAGATTTACATTATCCTCACGGGTCGCAGCGATCAGAAGATCGGCCGTATCCGCTTTGGCTTCCTTCAATACAGCGATTTCCGTGGCATCGCCGGCGATGCGGAAACCGCTGTATTCAGTGGAGAGTACATCAAATGACTGCTCGCGGACATCAATGACAACAAGGCTGTGCCCGTCACCGCTTAATTTGTTTGCGAGGTATGATCCCAACCGTCCACAGCCGACAATAATGATGAACAGCTTATTTTTTATTAGCATTTAAGTTATTCCCTTCATCTTCAAATCATTATGCACAATCCTGTAGCTTCTTTTATCGAATCTTTCCCGATCAACGTTTGGGACACAAATTCGCGAATTTCACCGGGAGTACATGTTTTCTGGATGAAATCGACCGCTCCGCATTTCGTCGCTGCAACTGCCGACGCACTGGTAGCATTCAGCGCGAATCGGGAAAATTCATTCGAACCGATTGGAGATTGGTCAGGGTCGTTTAACTTCATATTATTGTCTCCATAACCCTATATTATATAGCCTTCTGCGCTGCAAAGTCAAGCGTTTATTCTCGGCTCGGTTTCCATGGTTGATCCCGGTTCTCCTCGATGTGCCCTCCCCGGGTGTTTAACAGTCAGTTAACCTGGCGAGGGTGCGCAGAAAAAATGAGTTATCTGATCTTAATAACCTTCTGGCGTATCTCCCCATCTACCTCGATGAAGTAGATCCCGGGCGCGGAATTTCCTAAGGAATACCCCCGTCTTTCATCAATTTCCGAAATTTGAAGAAATCCAGCACCCAGCCCTGATCACGAATCGATAGATTTAGATTCTGACTGTCGATAAATGCGTAGTTTTTGTACCTTTTCCCCCCCTCTTTTTTTAATTACCTTTTGGTCATTATATGCGAATATGCATTACGGTCAATAAAACGATTGAGGAGATGAAGAAAAGCGTAAATCGGCCCATGCATGCGAAACATATACTGGTGTACCTCCTGCGCAGATTGACCGGTTTATCGAATCGGGAGATTGGACGACATGTGGGGATGCAGCCGGCGGCAGTGAGTAGGGCGGGAATATTAATTGAACGACGGCTTAACGAAAATAAAAACATGAAGCGCGCCGTCAATAAAATAGTGTTGAACGTGGAGGGTTAACCCCACTACCTTCCCGGCAATACGATGACAAAAAACGAAATGAAGGGAAAAATCACAACCATGCATTAAAATGCTTATCGCGACAATTATCTAATCTTTTATATCGAATTCTGCAACAGGTAGACACTCTAATTGAGGATAAAAAATCGATTCGGGCGGTAGCATGAAATCACTTGACAATTTCAATAGGATGTTCCCCGATTTCCCCCCGGACGTTTTTTTGTAGAAACATCCTAAGGTCGGTTTATTACTTATAGAGTTTTGCGGCTTTGTTCTTAAATTCGTCTAACTTTACCTTATTCCGTTTGACTTCCTGGTTAGCCTGCGCGTGCTCTTTTCTTGTTTTCTGAAGCAATTGAGAGAATTTTTTATTCGTTTTCTCCACCACTTCTTCTATAGCTTCCTTATATTTTTCAAGATCATCATCGATGTTTGCCACGATGATTATTGTATTATTCAGGACAAACATCCTTCTGTTCACAAGGGGCTTCGTGCTTCCGCAAATGCTTACGCATATTCCTACCCATGTTTCGTCGGGATGGCATGATAAAATAAAAGGAAGCTCAATAAATTCAGAATTTGTCGAATGTTGCTTAATGCCGCTCTGATCTATCCCAATGACACGTATGCTATCTGTATTCATAGAAGCCCCCTTTCTTAGCCAATACATACTATTCCATGAAGACCTCTATAATTATTCTGAATTTACCGGATATGTCAATACCAATTGCATACCGCGGCCGCTTTTTCAACCTACAGTTTACTGCTTGTGGTCCGTAGTCTTTTTCTCGAAATCACCCGATTGCTCCCCGCGCAGCGGGGTAGCATCCCGCGTGCTGTATGCGGAGCGTATAGCGATATGGCGTATAGAGGTTAGTAACATTCTGGGCCTGCGGCACGTCTCGAAACATTAAGAGGTTCCCATTCTGGTCATTATGTACTTCTCGATGCGTTCGCCAAACGACCAGGTGGACTTACTCGAAGAAGTAACTATTATTGTTCCTCTCGTTTAATTCGAGACAGACGAGCAAAGTCGAAAACGCTCTTTGATTTTCGGTGCCAGACGTCAAAAGTTAAAGACCAGCACGCTGATATTTCATTGACTTTTTCATATAGTCCCGGTATGATGAAGCATGAGAAAGGCTCTCGCTGTTATAAATGATCTGAAAAAAGGGAATTATTGACAATTATGCGATCGGCGGAGGGATGGCGGCGATCTATTATATCGAACCGGTTTTAACCTATGATCTTGATATTTTCGTTATTCTTCCCGAAACACCGGATAAAAAAATCATCGATCTTCGTGATCTATTCGATGTTCTGACCAAAAAAGGTTATACATGGCAAAAGGAACACATTATTGTTAAAGGGGTGCCTGTGCAATTTATCCCGGCTGATGCACGGAAAACGAGGCGATCAATAATGCTTTAGACATCAACTATGAAGGAACTCCGACAAGGGTATTCTCCGCAGAATACCTCATAGCAATCCTGGTAAGAGCGGGAAGGGCGAAAGATATCGAGAAGGTCGGGATAATTCTGGAACAAACTACTGTGAATCATAAAAAGTTGGAATCGATATTGATTCAGTATGATCTATTGAGCACATATACACGGGAGTTCCTGCCACATGAAGAGGAGTGAAAGAAACAGTGGATATCTAAGAGGAGATATTAATCTCGTCCGTGATAGAATATTTGCAGACAAAGCCAGTTTCCACAGCAACCAGGCAAAACTGACATATCCGGAGAAAATAAGAATATTGGTCGAGCTGCAGAAAATCGCAAATGAGATCAAGGCACAAACCGGCAGAAAACCTGGTTTTGTCTGGAAGATATGAGTTTCCTATCAAAAAAAATCACCATTTTCTTTGATAACTGAATGTCTTATCAAAACCAGCTTACATAACAATATATAGCCGCATAAAAGTCCTTCAAATACGTAAGTTGTCTTGATAACTTATATTATTTTTCACTTTTAGGTAGGTCTGTTTTGCGTGCAACTTACGTGCAATGGCACTAGATTGGCATTCAAAATATAGACATAGCGGACTGTCGGTTCAAGGTCGAAATTCGGAAAATTTATTAAAATCAATTTGGCTTTGATGACCATCTTTGAACAAAAATTTCTATAGAGTCCCTTTTAACTCTACCAGCTGTTTTCGCGCATCATGTGGTTCAGGCAGGTCATCATCCGCGTCTCTCCAGATATCGAGGAATTTTCCGTACTGCTCGATCGCCTTGGCGACCAGACCCTTTTCTTCATATAGTCTAGCTAATTCATAGTGCCAGGTGGGACGAATGAGACACCGCCCCCGTTTATTGGGATCTGGGTCAGTAAGTTTTTCATATTCCGTAATGGCCCTTTCAATGTCGCTTTTTTAAGATAGGCACGGGCTTGTATATCCTTATCGTATGGGATATGTGTAGCGTCGAAAATTTCGTCCGGCGGTGTTTCGACTTCGAATTTTGACGAGCCCTTGAAAACTGTAATGGATTTTTCAAGGGAATCTTGTGCGAACAGCACTTCCGCATAGAGAAGGTCGTAAAGGAATTGTGCATGGTCTTTTAATACAGTTACATCAGGCAATAAGGATGTAATTGTTGCAAGCCTTATTCTCGTCGAATCAAAATGCTCTTGCTTCAATTCAATCAAGCCAAGATACCAATTAAAAAAAACTACATTATAAGGCATGGTTGATAAAGTTGCGTAACAATTTTTGTGACTGTCACGACTCAGCTCGAATTTCCCCTGGTCAAAATAGATCCATGCTTTTATCCAGTATACGAATACCATTCCGAACTGATATTCAATTGGTTTAAGCAGATCATCTGCCGCTGCAAGATCAGTTAATGCTTTATCAGAATTGCCCAACAGGTGACCGTAGAATGCTTTTTGACAAAAACCACTTGCCCGTATCCCTGAAGATGGTGCTATGGCGATCAAACGATCGAGCCATTTCATTGCTTCATCATATTCCTCTCTTAACGCATATATATAAGCGATCTTTCCACATGTAAAATAGAAATCAGGATCGACAAATAGTGCTTCCTGATATTGCGCAATTGCCTCATCAAGCTGTCCCATGCGGAAATAGAGATCACCCATAGAATCAAAAGGGTTGGCATCACCCGGGGATGCGGCTGCATAGCGCCTGTAATATTCAATTGCCTTAGTATAATCACCTGTCAGCGCATATTGATGGGCCATACGATTCAAAGCACTCCCATAGTTCGGATCAAGCTCAAGCGCTTTGTTATGCTCTTCCATCGCTTTTTCAGATGAACGTTCAATGGCGAAATAATAATAACCCAGAAGCATGTGCGCCTGTTTTTCCTTTGGATATTTTTTTGCCAATCGACTAAGGATGCGATACCATTTTTCATAATCTTTTTCGATCATCTGGGCATATTCTGCTTCGATATAAAGTCTTTCTTTCTCTGTCACCTTACCTGACAATATTTTCGCCTTTTGATAAGCTTCCTTGCTTGCTTTGACATCTCTTAAACAAAAATACACCATACCGAGGTAGTAGTGAGCAGAAGCAAACGTTGAATCAAGTTCAACCGCTTTCTCAAGAAATCGAACTGCTTCACCATAACAGAATCTGTCATGTTCAATTTTCCCTCTTATAAAATAATTATACGCCTCCATGGAACCGGTGGTAACTTCAATAACCTCCATCTCCGTAGGAGCCACAGTACGTTCGAACAGACTGATATTTTTGGCAATATCCTTACTCAAATGATCAACCTGCACCTTGAGAATGCTAACCACACCCTCACCTTTGGAACTCGTCGTTCTAAGCAGTTTTTTGGTCGATACATCTAAAATTTTTACATCTGTCACAAATACATTCCCGGCTTTGGTAAAACTGCCGATGACAATGGTATTGACATCATCCATGCGGCATAATTCGAAACCGGTCTGCTCGTCGATCATCTTCAGATCTTCTTTATCCAATTGCTCCAACAGATCATGCATGCGCTCCCAGGTCATTACCTGTAAGTGCTCGGACTGCTCAAGGTTGGTAATGAGCAAATTAGGAATTGCTTCACACAAATAGTCATACTTTTCTTCCCCAGTCAGGTTCTTAAAGGTCATTATGGCGATTGGCTTAGTTGGCAGCTCGGCTGCCTGCAGGAGCAACACCCTAAAAAGGATTATTGCAATTATCACCACCGCTACTGCAGTGACCGGTATCAGCCATCTGCGGCCCGGTTTCTTCTTTTTTCTGCGGCGTTTTACCGGGATGTCAGTGCTCTCAACAAATGGGAATTCTTTGGATAATCTAACCTCTTTTTTGACAAACGGCACGATTATCTGGAAGTAGCCAAAAACCACTGTGGCAATGATTGCAATAAGAGTAATGACAATTGATACTATTTCCATGATCTACTCATGAGATTCTAGCCAAATACATCTTGATGTCAACGCCCTGACACCACGATGCCGCGGGCATCACATGTCTCTGCTTGTGGCTCAATGCTTACGGTGTGCGGTTTTATTAGTCCGCTTCTCCCCCCAATTCCCTATTCAGTACCTGCCCCATACCCCGCGTGCCATCAATGCATTAATAAAAGCGGGTCCTGCCCCCTATTCAACGTCCAGCCAGATGCTCTCTGAATGGCTCGTGAATTCAGGCGCGTACATACACTGGATCTCGGCCACGCCGGTCTGGTATTTCCCCTTGAGCTGCACGCGCAGATCATACTCAAACACATAGGTGCCTTTGGGCAGATAGTCAATAAAGAAGTGGGATGCTACGTCCCTGGTCGATTGGTAATACCGCAATCCATCCTGGTACTTGTACACGGAGAGCACATCAATTGGTTCCAGTCCGCTTCCCCGCATATCCTTCAAGTGCACATACTCCATGTCGCGGTCCACGCGCAGCACGATCCTCACCGTGATGAGGTCGCCGACATGAAGCGGCCCGCTCAGCGGCTCGATCACTTTGCCCTTTTTAGTGTCCCGCTTGACAAAGAGTTTCTTTTCCAGTTGCAGGTTTGTCGTATGCGCGGTCACGTTGCTCATTTCTTCGAAATACTGGAAGTGCACGCCGCCCCAGGCAATGCCCTGGTTTTCCTTGACCAGACTGATGTCCGCGAATGAGGGTTTGATCTCATCCTTGAGATAGGCAACCTTGTAATATCCAGTGCCCGCCTCGACACTGGCCGGTTTCACTTCCATGTCCCCGAGTTTTAGCTGCACCAATCTGGTCTCGGCGAGATACTTGGTGCCGCGCAGGACGAGCGCGTACACCGCGTCCGCGGTCGCCTTGGTCGTATGCCAGTTCTGCGTCTGTTTCTGCTTTAATAGCCAAACCTTGCAGTCCTCGACCGCCATGGTGTCGTTTGCCACCTCGGAGAACGCCTCGATCATCAATGCCTGGGTTTCAATCGGCGCGCGGTACCACCACCAGGAAAGCTCGTCCTCGCGCCAGAACATCCCCATTTCCTCGTTCTCCACGCTCCGCTCTTTTATCGAAGCGAGGATTTTCCTTGCCGTTTCCGCCCTGTTAAAACGGTTCAAGGCAAGGGACAAATAACCCTGGCTCAGGCGCGAGTTAAGCGTCAGCCAGTACTGCTCACCCTGCCCCAAAAAATAGTCGACCGCGGCTTTCGCGAAAGAGGGAATCGACTGTTCTTCAAGGTAGAAACTCCTGCCGTACAAATAGAACGCGATCAGGGGGCTCAGATTGTTCGCTGATCTATTGAGAAGATGATCGTAAATATCGGTTATCCAGGCATCAAGGTAATCGAGCGAATTTTGCGCCAGCGACATGTCCGTTGCCACGCCGAGGTGGTGCAGCCTGCCAAACCCCGTGGTGATATACAGCGTGATATAGGGATCTGGCCAGCCGCCTGGGAACCATGGCCAGGAGCCGTCCGTGTACTGCATGTTCTTGAGCTTGCTGAAAGCCGATTTCAGGTTCGCACCGAGCGTGTTCTTTTCAAACAGGATGCCGACATTCTTTTTCGCCTGGGTCTCGTCCTGCGCCTCGATCACCCACGGCGTTTCCATGAGCATGACTGATTTCAGGTCCTGATTTTTCTCGAGATTGGACTGCAAAGCCCCGGTGCCGCGCCACTGGTCAAACACCGTACGGATGCGCGGGTCAGAATCGGCGATGTGACTGGCAAGGCTGTTCGCATACAGCCGGTTGAATACCTGTTCCGAGCATTCGTACGGAAATTCGATCAGGTACGGCAAAGCCTGTATCGCGTACCACATCGGGTTTGACGCCATCTGGACCGTGAACTTGAAAGGTTCCAGGGTTTTTGTTTTCCCGATCTCTCTGAGCCGCTCAAACGTGAACTCCTTGGTCTGTGCCCCGCGTATCCACAGCGGCATCGATTCAGTGAGAAAGATCCGGCCCGACAGCACCGGGATCGCGCCGGCCTCGCCGTCGGAAAGCTTTTCCGTCTTGGCGACGACCGTGTACGCGAGGGGATTGATACCCCTGGGCACCTGAAGTCGCCAGGCAAATGCCTGGGATGAATGTGCTTCGATGTCAAAGTTCTGTACGTGGTCTTTCAGGTTGAGCGCGTCATTCATCGGCGATTCGGTGATGAAGTCCGTGAAGTCAAGCTGAACCTTGCCTCTCAGGTGCTGGTCAGACACGTTCACGACCTTTGCCGTAAAATACAGCGTGTCGCCCTCGCGCATAAACCGCGGCGCATTGGGCTGGATCATGAGGTCTTTCTGCGTGATCGTGTAGCCGGTCACCATGCCGCTTTCGCACTTTTTGCCGTGCGCCAATCCCATGAATTTCCACTTGGTCAGGGCTTCGGACATGGTGAACTCGATCTTGATCGTCCCGTCTTTTTCCATTAACAGATGAGGGTAGAAAAAGGCGGTTTCGTTCAGGTTACGGCGGATCGTTACGGATTTCAAATCGATCGCCGCGGGTGCGGCAGCTCCGCCGTCACGTTTATCTCCATCTGCTTTTTCCAATGCTACAAGCATGACTCCATCGGCGACTGTACGTTCAGCCTCACCCTTTGCCACACGACCGCCTCCGGTTGCAATCTCGCTAACCGACGGACTTGCTGCAGGCATTGCCTTTTGCACTGCTTCATTACCATAGTATTCTTCACCGGTACTGATCTGCGCCAGCCTGAATTTAATCGTCGTGTATCTACCTTTTTCCGATTTTACATTATACATTGTGGCGGATTCATACCCGGCGCACGAAACAGTGACACTGTATTCTCCCTCAGGCACATCTTTTATCTGGAATTCACCATTATCATCGGATGCGGCGCTCAGTTTTGTGTCTTTGATTTCTATTTCTGCTCCTTCAATGGGGTCGCCGGTATTCGCATCCGTGACCTTTCCTTTTATCCTGCCAAAACTGCCTTCGAATTCTCTTTCTTCGCTGTAGATCACTTTACTGACGATTGGGAACCGGTAGTAGAAGAAGTTCTCGATCAAATACCCGGGAAAGTGAACATACGTGATGGAGGGGTAGTACCACGAATCGTTCCAGGTGTTCTGCCAGGTGTCAAACCACTGCGTCGCGTTGACGAACGTGCTGTAGACCTCGCTGTAGTGGTACTTGAAGAAATTCAGCCCGTGCCAGTAATGGCTGTAGAACTGGTCTAATGAAAAATCGTACATGGTTGCGACCATTTCCGCGGCGGCGAGCGCATTCTTCTTGCCGGCGATCTTCAACGTGATCTTTTCTTTTTCGCCGGGCTGGAGTTTATCGCGAAAGGTCTCGAGCGTGACAAGGAGTTCCTTGTTATCCCAGGGCACGTACACGGGCAGCCGGTTCAGGTAGGCGCGGTTTTCACGAACCTGGGTGAGGTGGATGGTAAAGCCGCCGCGGTCGGTTTCCGTGACCGGAATGGCAAACCCATGCTGGGTAGTGCCTTTTTCAGTCCAGTAGCTTTTTACCATTTTACCGTCGCGCTCGATCTCGATGAAACACCTGCCGGTTTCATACCCGGTGCCCCACAGCACGTGCAGGTCATCGCCTACCTCAACCTCATATTTATCCGCCTTGGCCACACATGGCAGCGTGATCCCGAATGTTTTCGCCTTCCAATCCGGCAAGACCATAAGCGACAGGAATGTCCTGACTTCTTTGCCATACTGATCCTTGCCCGTACATTCAGCGCGGTAAAGACCGGCTGGCAATTTTATGTCGAGCGTCTCTGGATTGCTCTTTTCGGTTGATAGCCCGGTTTCAAAGACCATGGTGCCTTTGGGCCAGGCCTGCCAATCCGAACCGAATTCCTCATTTTTTTCCTCCAGGACAGTCTCGTATCCCCAGTAATCATAACCATAGAGCTCGGCGCGAACCGGTTGAGCAGGCTCCTTGAGCTTAAAGATCTGAAGTTGCGCCCGTGCCGGCAGATTAATGCCATCCAGGGTCTGGGTCGTCACGATAAACGGGAACGTCTTATTGTCCAGCAACGCTTCACCGGAATAGAGACTGATGCTGAGCGCCGCATAGCCCAGCCTGATGCTCGTGCTCCCGGAACGGGTCTCGCCGTCGGATGCGATCACATCGGCATTGATCGCATAGGTGAACGTGGGATCTTCATCCGGCGAGATATCAAGGTCAGGCTTGGCGAAAAACATGATCTTGAAATTTCCATCGGCATCGGTCTTGATCTTCCCGTGAGCGATTTCCTGGCTCGTGCTGGAGTACTGCCGGCTTGAATACCACCAGTACCACCAATAAGGGAACGTCGCGGTTCTCAAAACGGTAAAGCGCACTGAGGCATTGTCAATCGGAGCACCGGTATAGGCGATCGCTCTGCCCGTAATCTCGATTTGATCATTCAGCCGTACTGCCTGCTCTGGCTTTTCTATCTCCACCGAGAACTTGGGCCGTTTGTATTCCTCGACGCGGAACGAAATGTCACCATCAGGATAATCGGTCTCAATGGACATCCCGCCGGTGAGCCGGTCTGCGGGTGCAGTAAACTGACCGCTAAAGCTGCCGAAATCGTTCGTCACCAGATCCATCCGGCTGACTTCCTGGTAATTGGCGTCGCGAAAATAGACCGTGACCTTGCGGTTCGGTATGACAGTATAATTATTCCTGTCCTGGTCAATATGAACGCATATCCCCTTGAAATATATTGTCTGTCCGGGCCGGTACAGTGACCGGTCAGTGAAAAACACGGTCCGCTCGTCAGGCTCTGGTCCATAGTCTCTATAGGCGTATTGCCAGTCCGGGCTAACGAGTTCCTCCCTGCCTTTTTTGATGTGCAGTAAAAACTCTAAGTCATCTTCTTTAAAACAGAAATAGCCGTTCGAATCAGCCACTGCTTTTGCTCCGTACTTGTACCAACGGTACTCTCTTCTTACAATCTGGGTTACGGTTGCGCCCGCGATCGGTTCGCCGGTTATAGCGTCCACAACCAATCCATCTATTCTCCCTGGTCCGGTCCTTGAAACGAGCGTAAAACTTGAAACCCACAGCCAGGTATGCTGGACCATGGAGGAGTTCTTAAAATCCGGCTCCCATGAAGCAAAGACACGGTAATATCCGGATTCGAGTTCCGGCAGGTCAATATCGATCGTGTGCTGTTTCAGGTCTTTTGTTTCCGGGATGTCAATGCTCCATTCGTGCGCTGGCTTTTTACCGAGGATTTCAACTATTCTTTCTTCGTCGATTTGATTGGGATACCCGTATTCGATCTTCATGAATTCATCCCAGTCGTCGCGATATATCCAAAAATACAATTTTGTGAAATTCTTGTATGAAACCTTGATCCTTGAGGAACCCGGGGGTATGCATTGTTCGCCGATCAGGCTCAAAGACTTGGTCATGAGCTCCCGCATATAGACCGCACAGTACTCGCCGCCCATCGACTCAGGGTGAGTTTTGCTGCCTTTTTCCGCGATCTCATAGGCTTTCACGCAATCGCCTCCCTCTTCCCACGCGCGTCCCAAATAATATGCGGCAAGGCTGGACATTTCATATTTACCGTATTTGTCGACCATGTCGGTCAATCGCTTGATATACGTTGTATTCCTGTTGTCCCCGAATGAATTGTTCTTTATGTAGTAAAACCGCTGAATCTCGAGGTCGAGCAGCCCGTTGATATTTTTCTGCTCCAGGTGGAATCTCGTTAATTCCTGATAAAGAAGAAGCGCCTTGAATTTTGGCGAACTGGTATCCTCAATAACCGGTTTGTACTTCAAAAAAACATCGAACGGCGCAAAGACATCAGAATGAGCATCGAATTCGAACGCGTCTTCAGGCATGGCAACTGCCTGTTCGGCGCTCGTATAGAAAAGCAGGGCTTCGTGGGCGATAAAATCGTACATGGTCGGCCGCAGATATTCCGGCATGTTCCCCTCTTCCAGAAAACCGATAAAGCTCTCGATCGGTATTTTGACGAGCACTGACTTTGCCTTAACTATATCCTGGTAAAGCGAATCGATCTCCTTAAAAATTTTGGGAAGGTCCCAGGTCGTGAAATCCTCTTCGCTCATGCCTTCGGTGGCGGTCCGGCTCATGAACCGCCAGTGGTTGCGGTTATAGTACTGCCAGTACCACTGGGCAAGTACCGCCTGGAGCAATGGCCGGGTCGTCGCGTCGGCATTGGCAAACTCCGCTTTCAAGCGCGTGACCTTCTCCTCGGGCTTGTTGCCCTGGATCGTCGCCTCGATCACGATCTTTTCCGTCATCGCTCTCATCCATTCGTTGTACTGCCCGTCCTTCTGCGTTTGTTCGAGAATCTTATCAAGATAGGCGATCGCGGTGCGCGGCAACCCGTCTTCCAGAGCTGCCTCGACCCCTTGCCAATGCTCCTGGGTTGAAGAATAGATCGGTGTGAAAAGAATGAATCCCAAAAATATGAAATTTCTGACACGGCGCGCGTACTTCACGGAAACCTCCTTTTTTTATTATATAAGTAATTGTAATTGAAGTAATGCACAAGTCAACACGCGGGCAGACCACAATCCTGGATCACCGGATAAAAGCTGGTTTATCGTAGTGGAAGATAGAAATATGATATAAGATTCGAAATTCGAGAACTCATCCCATTTTCATCCCTGCTCTTGACATTATTCATTTTTTCCCCTATTATATGGCAACAAGAGGAGGTATTATGAAAACAAAAAGTATATTTTTAATCCTGGCTCTTGCGAGCCTCATGTTTGCCAGCGAGCGCATTGTTGTTGCCGAAGATTTCATGAGAGTCACATGCCCGTATTGCCCGGGTGCGGCGCGCGGCCTCCGTGAGAATTTCGCCCGGTCGTATGACTCGCTCATTGTCATCGCTGTCCACACGGCAGCACCGTTTCTTTGTACTGATGGATCCGCACGTATCAGTTATTATGCTATTACCGGCGTACCTACGGTAAAATTCGATGGTATTGTATCAACAGTCGGTGGTGTCAGTGCTCCCGGTACAATGTATCCAACGTATTTACACCAGTTCACCGCACGGGCCGCGATCAACAGCCCGTTAGATATCGATCTTGATTGTACCTATGACACGGTAAGCAATACCGGTTCGATCACGGCGACCATTGAAAACACCTCGGGGAGTATGGTCAGCGGAACTTTGCAGTTTTCCGTCATTGAAAACGCTATCCCGTACAACTGGGGTGGCGGCCTGACCACGGTAGAACACGTGCTCCGGGATATGCTCCCAGATGCTGCTGGCGAGAGCGTATCAATTCCCAGCAGTGATACCATAGTACGATCGAGGGGTTTTACGATTGACGCTGCTTGGAACGAAAAAAACTGCACTATTGTCGTATTTGTCCAGGCCTCATCCAAGGAAATCTATCAGGGTGCGGAAATAGACATTATCAAAGAGCAAAATATTGATTACTACGGCCTGACCCTGACTGAACTGAGTGGTAATGGTAATGGCGTGGCAGAACCCGGCGAACAGATAAGAATGTTCATCAAGGGCAAGAATAATGGCACGGATGCATACT
>JAFGPO010000055.1 GCA_016936155.1 Caldifarciminota bacterium | reverse complement strand
TATATTTATGTTAATGAACGGCACTGAAGGAAGGGTGTGGGCTGAGATATATCTTGATGATCTCATTGCGAACTACAAAATCATCAAATCCGAAGTGAAAAACGCAAAAATCATGGCCGCGATCAAAGCAGACGCATACGGTCATGGTGCGATTGAGGTTGCGCGTACCCTTGAAAACGAAGGGATCGAAATGTTTGGCGTGGCAAGTGTCGAAGAGGGCATTGAACTGCGCCAGGCCGGGATAACAACCTCTATCCTGATCCTCAGCCCGATACTCTATTCACAGATCGAGACCGCGCTTCAATTCCATTTGATCCCGACCGTAAGCGAACTCGGATTCTTCCGGGCACTGGAAAAAAAGGCGAAAAAATTTGGCACCCCGATCATGGTTCATGTCGAAATCGATACGGGCATGACGCGGACCGGTCTTGCATATGAAGCAGCGAAACGTTCGTTGCGCGCGATGGCCGCATCCCGCTACGTGAAGATCGATGGGATATTCTCCCACTTTCCGGTGGCGGATGGTAACGGCGCGTTCACCAGGAAACAGGTAACTGATTTTAAACGGCTGATTCGCGGTCTGCCAAAGACTAAGATCCAGCCGACCTATCTGCATATGGCGAATTCCTCGGGGATATTCAAACATCCAAACGCGCACATGCAATTAGTGCGACCGGGGATCTCGCTCTATGGTCTGGCATCATCACCGGATATCCACTATTCTAAGGATCTAAAGCCGATCATGGCTTTGAAATCGAGAATTGTGAATACCCGGACCGTGAAGGCGAACACCGCGATCAGCTACGGGCATACGTTCATCACAAAGCGCAAAAGCCGGATCGCGGTAGTGAGTGTCGGGTATGGGGATGGGTATCCGCGGATCCTTTCGAACCGAGCGGATGCCGTGGTGAATGGACGGCGTGTGCCAATCGTGGGTACGATTTGCATGGATCTTATCATGCTCGATATCACCGATATACCGGGAGTGAAGATCAACGATATCGTTACACTCATCGGCAGGGATGGCAAGGCGGAAGTCACGGCTGATGAGTGCGCACAGAAAGCGAATACGATCGTGTATGAGATCACATCCGGGATCGGACCGCGGGTCGCGCGTGTTTATAAATTCAATAATAAATGCATAAGCGTAAGGAATTTATTGGGAAGATGGCGCTATGCTGGATAAGAAGGGATTACTATTTTTAGAAGGAATATGTGCAAAAAGGAGGCATGTATGAAGAAGTTCTTGATCCTTTTGGTGTTCGTCTCTATCTTTGCCCAGGAGACGACTCATGAGGTCAAAACCGGGGATACACTCTGGGATATTGCTGGGTGGTATTACCAGGATCCATTCTTATGGCCGTATATATGGCGGGCGAATCTGACGGTTGTTGAGGATCCGCACTGGATATATCCTGAAGAGGTTCTGGTGATTCCGGATGTTCCAGAGGAGAGTGTGTATGTGGCACCGCCGGAATATTACTATGAGCAGGAGGAATACATTCTCACAAAACCGTCAGCCGAGGTGGTGTCAACCGTATACCCCGAGGATCGCCTGTTCACCGAACAGCTCATTCACCGAGCCGGTTATATCGTCGAGGAAGAACTGCCCTACTGGGGGAAGATCGTTGGTACAGAACCTCTGGATGAGAAGAATATCGTCAGTTACAAAAAAGTATACATTGACCGTGTTGACGACGTGAAGGTGGGTGATGTGCTCTCGGTATATCGACCGGGTATGGTCCTGAATCATCCTGAGAACGGCACGAGACTGGGGCAGGAGATCGTCATGCTCGGCAGGATAGAAATCGAGAAGGTCGGTGAAGAGGGTGCCCGCTGTCAGGTCATTGACTCGTATGATATTATTGAGATCGGTGATTTCGTAACACCGTATGAACCGATCCTTGCACCGACTGATGTGCAGTTGCTGGAGACGGATGAGGATATCAAGGGCTATATCGTCGAGGTCAAGGATTACAATATGGTGACCTCGCCGCACGTTTTCGTGTTCATTGATCAGGGCGAGGAAAGCGGCACTGCGGTCGGTGATATGTATGATATCTACCAGGAGCGTGAGGTTGACGGCAAAAAGATGCCTGATCTGAATATCGGCAAAGTCCAGGTGATCAGCGTGTTCAGGTTGGCATCAGTCGGTTTGCTCCTCCATGATCGTGAAACAGTAAAAGTGGTACGAGGGGAGAAGATACGACTCTTAATGGAGGCACGGTGAAGGAAAAGGAAGCGCTAAGTCAGGTATATCTATTCCGGGAATTATCACCCAGCGAAATGGACATTCTGATATCGATCTCAAAGGAAAAACGCTGCAAGAAGGATGAAGTGGTGTTTAAGGAAGGAGAGACTGGCGATGCGTTCTACCTGATCGTCTCGGGCAGTGTCCGGATTTCCACGGTCGTACCGGGTGTTGGTGAAGAGGCGCTTACGATTTTACGTGAAGGTGAGTACTTCGGCGAGATGGCGCTTATTGATGATGCGGTCCGTTCAGCGTCCGCGATCGCGAATGACGACACGATCTTGCTCCTGATCGAGAAAGATAATTTTCGAAAGTTGCTTGCACAGGAAACCGGTATCGCATACAAACTACTCTGGGTCTTCACCAAGACGCTTTCTGCCCGTTTACGGAAAACCGACGAACAGCTAAAGAGCATATTTTCGATTGCAAAAACATTTTGATGAATGGTCTGAATATCCGGGGTTTTTGATGTGGAATAGTTAATAACCCTGTACAATCAGATCAAGAAGGCAGGAGTACAATAATCAGGTTGGACTGGATATAACTGCTATATGTTCGATATTTTTGGCGCTAAAGATCCCCAAAAGGCTTTGCAGCGGGCAACCGAGTATGTTCGTGAAGGGAAAGCCGGTCCTGCGATCAAAGTCCTCGAAGACAACCTTACCGAGAGTGATGATTCAGTCGATCTCTACCTCATGCTTGCTAAACTCTACTTTGAAATTGAAGAGCGGGGGCGCGCCGTTAATGTTCTCAAGCAACTCAAATCATTTGCCAGGTCGCGGACTGATGAGATCGTAGCAACATTATCCGAGTTGTACTATCAACATGCCTCCATTGATACAGCGGATTTTTTGCTGGAGCTGCATATCGAACAGCAGCGGTACGATGAACTGTCCAAAGTTCTGCGCAATCTCAGTGATCGCGAAGTCAAGCTGTTGGCGACCCGCTATGAGAAATTGAAACAGACGATCGATAGCAAGAACGTCGTTTCAAAAAAGGATTTTGACAATATCATCATCCTTGCCACCGTACACTTTTTTGCGAATGAGAGTGAACAGGCACTGACGGCGATCGAGCACATGATCGATGAGGGAGCTTACGCCAAAACATTGTTGGGTTGGGCTCGCATCATCGGCCGTGAACGTTATACAGACTGGCGTGCTGGCATACTGCTCTCCCGTATATTGATGGCCAACAAGGATTTTGAGGGTGCGCTGACGCAAGCCCAGCGAATCGCGGAAAAGCACGAGGAGAGTTTCGATTCGCTCATGGCGATCATCAGCGCGGCAAAACCGCCGGCTGAGCTTGAAGCGATGTATGCGCAGTTCATGACCGAACTGTACATCAAGAAAGGAGATCTGGATTCATCGACCGATCTTCTGCTCAACCTCCTGAAGAATGATCCGGCCAAGAGCGACGATGTTATCAAGGGACTGCGCGAGCTGGAGCGGATCAATCCAGGAAACTTAAAGATCCTCTATGCTTTGAATGAAGCGTATACTCAGGCGAACCGGATATCCCTGGCTATCACGGAATTGAACAAGATACTTGAAGTCGACCCAGGGCAGTTCAAGAAGGTCGCCAAGCATTATGAAGAGGCTTTTAAAAAGGAACCGAACAATCCCCAGGTCATCGAAGGGCTGGTCAATGCGTACCTCAGTAAGAACGATACACGTACCGCGGTCGGAGTCATTGAAAAGGCGTATGCTAACGATCCCGGGTTGCTTGACGAATATGTCGTTAATCTAAACGCTGTTCTGGAAAAGAATATCGATAATCCGAAGGCTTTATATCTGCTTGGTCTCTGCTACGCCCATAAAGGCGATCATGATGATGCCCAGGTGATCCTTGAGAACCTGCTGGAAAGCGGTCAATTCGAGCTGGTAAAAAAGGCGACCGAAGATATCCTCGAAGAGAGCCCTGACGATCTTGTGTATGTCAATTTCAAGGCAAGGAGCATGCTCGAACTCGGCGAGGAAGTCAAAGCATTTGCCCTGCTCGGGAATTACATTCATTCACATCCCGGTGATGTCGCAGAGTTACTACCCACTTTGGATACGCTCGTTAACAAGCAGCCGTCGCTCGGGGATAAAATTGTTCCGCTTATCGCTCAGTACAAGGAGAAAGATGCATTCGTGGCTGATCTTGCTGCGGCTCGGGCCTATGCGTTCAGCGGCAATAATGAAAAAGCGGTAAAACTCTTTGAAAAATTGCTCGAGGACAAGGAGAAGAAGGAGACGGTCCGGCGGGCGATGATTGAGGTGATCCAGGCGCGACCTCAGGCAGTGCCGTTGTTGCTTGCGGCTGCCCGGATCTTTATGAAGGAGGGGGAGGTCGAGATCGCGACTCGTTTCTTCAAGACCGCACAGATGGTCGATCCAAAGGCCTTTTTCGAGATCGTTGATGAGTTCTATGACGCGCTCAAAGCCTTTCCCAAGGATCGTGAAGTGCGGAAGCTTCTTGTCGATACTTTTTTCCACAGAAGGTTATGGGAGCGAGTGATCGAGGAGTCGAAACACGCGATCGAGGTGTTCGGGCGCGATGAAGCGCAGTATTTCAACTTGATGCTAGGTCAGTCGCTCGTTGAAAAGGGGAATTTGAGCGACGCAGTGCGACCGCTCATGCTATCTCTGGATGGTCCAGATGATTTTGCGATGATCGTGATCGAGTACCTCGATAAGATCCTGAACATTGACAAGAGCAACGTACCAGCTCATTTTGCACGGGGAAGGGCGCTGAGCCGTGCGCACCGTATTGATGAGGCGGTGGAGGAGTATTTACTTACCGTGCGGATCCTCCCGGCGCGTGCTGAATACGTATTTGATGAATTGAAAGCCCTCTCCTCAAAAGCAATGGCCAATCCTTTGATAATTTTCGCGATGGGTTCGGTCGAACTCGTTCTCAAACAACACGATGAGGCGATCAAGCATCTGCTTCAGGCGTGTGAACTGGAACAATCTCTGGTCAAGCGGGTAATACCGCAGTACGAAAAGATGGTGCAATCCGCGAGTTCCCCGCTTCTGGATTTTTCGCTCGCCCGTGCCTATCATTTGGCCGGCCTAAAGAGCTCGGCTGTAAAATATTACATGAAGGCTCAGGCGGTCGAGAAGTCATACCGCGAGCCGTCGATATCTGAAATGAAGAAGATCTGCGCTGAGAGTCCGGATGATATTGAATCCCAGAAAGCGTTGGCGGAATTGTACCTGAACTACAACAATCTTGAGGATTCACTGGACCTTGCTTCCGGGATCCATAAGGTGAAGCCTCAAGAATCCGACTGGTCAAAGAAATTCGTATCCACGATACTCAAAAAGGATGCTAAACATATACCCTCCTACTATTTTCTGGGTCGGATATTCCTTAAAGAAGATGCTGAAAAGAAAGCGGTTGATGTTTACAAAAAACTCCTGGAGATCGAACCCGCTGAGATCACGAATGTCATCGCGGCGATCGAATCGGACAAGCAAAAAGGCAATGATCTTATATTATATCTTGGATCGCTATACAAAGATACGGGTGATATTAAAAAAGCGATCACCGTGTTGTCAGACCTTTTCACTCATGATCCATCTTTTGGGGATGCGATCAGTTATCAGATAAAAGAGGTTTTGAAACGCGATGCCAATATGACCGAGGCTTATTTACTCGCCCACAGGATATTCCTTTATCAGAAGGAATTCGAGCGTGCCCTTGAAGCGATACGGCACGCAAGGTCGTTGGTACCGAACAACGAGGAAATTGTTTTAAAAGAAGGCCAGACTTTTTATGATATGGGTGAACCCGAAAAAGCCATCAAGGTGTATACCGAATTGCTCACGAAAACCAAGGACCGGACCGCGATCTATCGTCTCATCAGGAAAACGCGTAAACAGTATTTTACCGAGAAAATCGAATCCATTCAGGGCGATAGTGACAAAGAGCGGCTTGAAAGAGCAGAACTCTACCTGTCCATGAACGATCTTTCAAGATCACAGAAAGAACTGCAGTTCACCCCGCATGACAGATTCACAGTTCGGCAACATGCTTTGCTCCGGGCCCGTTTTCTGGTGAAGAAAGGACGCCCTGTTGACGCCCTGGAGATCATGAAGGATCTGCCAGTGGATGAGGAGACCGCATCTATATATGCGGATATCTATGAAGCAATGGGTTCATACGAAGCCGCTGCTCTGGTCCTCCGGCAGGCGGGTATCACCGGTGTTGGACAGCGCATTGTTGGTTATGAGAAACTTGCGCAGGAGAGAAGATTAGCTAAAGGAAGATATTTTATCGAAGGGAGGAGTTGATGAAATGCCCGTTCCTGATAATTAGGAAAGAAGTCTATGATAAAACTGGCAAGAAGATCAAAGAAGAATTGGAGCTCCAGGATTGCATTAAGAATGACTGCATGGTGTATGATGGTGCAACAAAACTCTGTTCGCTGCTGTCCTCGAACATGAAGACAGGGGTGATGATCGATGATCTCAAGAATGGCTTCAAGGAACTACGGAATGACCTGCATCAGCGTCAGGATTCTTTGAACACGGTGCTTTCATCAACAGTACAATCATTACAGGAAGCCTTACTCGGTAGATTCGATATACTCAAGAAGCAGAATGAGGTCATGGTGCTCGGCTTCGATCGTCTCGTCGAAACGATCGTCAATAAGTTCGAAGGTTTGCGCGTCAACTTTTCTGACCTTAATACCAATGTCACCGCGATCAGTGAGACGATGATCGACGCGCACACCAAGGGTAACGAAGCCATCAATGCGAGTATTACAACTTCTGCACAGACCCTGATCGAGCAGAATAGTGAGTTCAAGTCTTTGTTCCAATCGCTGCAGCATACGGTCGATGAGATCCGGAATGCACATATCCAATTGTCCGATAATACCGTTGCGTTCGATGAGAAGCTCTTGAATACGATTATTGAGCAAGGAGAGGGGAATGTCAGGGTGTGTGAAGGCACGAATGCTAAACTCGAGATCATGCGGCAGGTTATTGAGAAGATGACCGTTACCAGTCAGGCGAATATGGAGGCGATGAGCAATGCGATCGATCGGATCGTAACGAGCCATCAAGAGTCTGTTAGCAAACTGGATGCATTGGTGACCGGCATCACTGATATCACGAGCGTGTTAAGGAATGAGGTTGCCGGGATGAAATCGGAGATCGTGAGTGCGGGGAGCAGTCTCGGCAGCAAGATCGATACGCTAAGCGCGTCGTTTGCCGAAACCATGAAACCGGGGATCGATGCGATGACTGAACTCATGCGTACTGAAGTCGCCGGGTTGAAATCCGAGACGATCTCAGTACTGAACGGTATATCCAATAAGTTTGATCTGGTGAGCACCGCCCTTGGTGAAACAATGAAGCCGGGGATTGATACGATCACTGAAATAATGAAGACCGAGTTCAGTGGGCTCAAACAGGAGACCGTGACCGCTCTAAATGGTCTTGCTGCCAAATTCGATGGTTTAGCCACAGCCTTTTCCAGTGAGATCAAGGGGAACACTGAGCACATGAGCATAAAGATGACCGAGCTGAACGCGACGAGTACCGCGTTAAAAACGGACATCAACGCGCTCAAGGAATCGCTTGTCGCAAAACTCGATCAGTTGGCCACTGCATTCAGTGAAGTCGGCCAAACCCAGGAACAGGCGGTCCGGGGAATGACCGAACAGGTGAGCACGGTCATGACCGATTCCGCAAAGACGCAGGAACAGACTTTCAGGGAAATGTTTGAACGTATCAACGCGATGATGGGAGAGTCGGCAAAAATACAAGAGCAGGTACTGCAGAACCTTGCGACGAGTTTCAGTGGTATCGGTGAGAGCATCCGTTCGGATGTCACTGATCTTAAAAACAATACATCAACGTTGCTTGGGAATTTCAATAAGGACATCGGAACCTACATCGAGGCCGTAAGATTGGAGATCGCCAATTTGAAAACCGATCAGATTACATCGTTGACGAATATCCAGGCTACGGTCGTGCAGCTCCAGGAACTGTTCAAAAATTCGAGTGACAGCATGGGATCAATGAGCGATATGATGAAGAATCTCAACAGCAATTATATCGAATCGCTCAGCAAGATCGCAGGATTGGCTGAAGGCATGCGCAAGGGAGTAGCTAAGGTTGGAGAAGGAATGCATGATTCAGTAAAAGATCTTGTGAAAGAGATGAAGAGTGAGATCGGATCTTTGGAGAAGCAATATGAGAAAACGTTCGGAGATATCGCCAATCTTGCAGGTAAATTCGAGGATTTAAATAAACGCATCAAGGAAATGACCAAAGAAGTAGAAAAAGAATTCAAGGATTCATTCGACCGACAGGAACAATTATCAAACTATACCAAAACCATCCTTGAACACATCAAGTCCTATTTTGAAAAGGAAGAAGTCCGATACAAAGAAGAGAAGGTGCTCAAGAAGAAAAAAGAGGGGCTTGATCATTTTGACCGGGCCACTCTGTACTTCTACCGGGGGAATTACGAACTTGCTGTGAACGAGATAGGCAAGGCACTGGAGATAGAAAAGACTGCAGAATACCTGAACTTGAAGGGATTGCTCCTGGCGGAACTGGGTAAGTTTGATGAGAGCAAGAAGATATACGCTGAAGCATTGAAGATTGAGCCGAACCTTGCGGAGATCAATAATAATCTGGGGCTGTTGTATTTGAAAATGAAAAAACTCGATGATGCGGTCGTTGCGTTCCAGGAGGCAGTGAAAAAGAATGTCAACTACGCTCTTGCCTATGTGAACCTGGGTAAGGCATACATTGAAGCCGAGAAATATGATGATGCGATCAGAGCATACGAAAAAGCACTCCAGATCGATCCGTCCAACTATGATGCACAGGAAGCCATAAAGCTTTACAAAGAGGGGAAGATCGGGGCATGAGGTGATGCATGGGCATTCTCGATAAATTAAAAAAAGGGAAAAAGCAGGAATCGGTCCTCGATTCGCTCCTCAAGAAAAAGGAACCGGAAAAAAAATCCGGTGAGATCCCCAGGAAACCCGATGACATGGAAGTCAGGGAATTGCCGACCTCGGACACCGATAAACTGGCGATGGCAGAGGATCTTGATATGCGGCCGGTTGAGGAACCGAAACCGGTCCAGGAGTTCCGTGCTGAAGGTATGCATGAATTCACCCTTGACAGTCTGGGTGCGGATTCAGGCGGCGCGAATATCAAGGCTGAATATAAATCAAAGGTGAATCAGCTCATTGACAAGGGAAAGATCGATGAGGCGATCAAACTCCTTGAGGAATTACAACTGAAACTGATCGCGGAAGGGTAAGTTTACACAATTCAATATCCATGATAAAAAGAGAGCCTGCATTCGCAGGCTCTCGGTGCATGAATCGCTAAAGAAGAAGGCCGGTTATCTCTTCTTTTTCCCAGGAGTACGTTTGGCCGCTTCTTTTGTACTCTTTGCGGTTCTTCTTTTCGCGATCTTCTTGGTGGCTTCTTTTGCCACACGTTTTTTAGCGACTTTTTTCTTTCCGCCATACAACACCGTCGCATGAGCAGCTGCCAGGCGCGCGATCGGCACGCGGAACGGTGAGCATGATACGTAGTTCATACCGACCTGGTGGCAGAAATGCACTGATTTTGGTTCGCCACCATGCTCACCGCAGATACCGATCTCGAGTTTCGGATTTACGCTCCGCCCTTTTTCGATACCGATCTTCACGAGTTCACCTATGCCTGGTTGGTCAATGCTCTGGAACGGATCACCGGGC